>NZ_JAQCWA010000001.1:0-443747 GCF_027684505.1 Butyricicoccus sp. AF18-9LB | reverse complement strand
GCGCGAGGAGCCGCCGCTTTAATTGTGCGGTGTTGCCTTAACAAAAACCCGTGTATTTCTTGTGAAATACACGGGTTTAGTTTATCGAAAAAGTTGAATTTAATTCAATCGCGCGACAGCGCGCATAAAATAGAATTTGCTGTGCAAATTCGTAAAAAGCCGGAGCATGTATCTGGTTTTTTACACTTTTAGAGGGAGAAAGTTTCTGCATAGGAACTTTCGGACGACTTTGTCTGCTTGTCGGCGAAACTGTAGTTTCGCGACAGCCGCAACCCGTGTATCTCTTGTGAAATACACGGGTTTTTGTTAAATGAGCACCTCAAACACCCATACCATCAGCGGCATGGTGAGAATGGAAAACAGCGTTGTGAGCACATACAGTGCGCTGGAATACTCAGCATCGCGGTCATAAAGCTGCGCCATCGAAGTAACGGTAGCGCACGCAGGCGTGATGCACGCGAGATACACGGTCAGCAGAATACTGTGTCCATCCGGAATCCAGCTTGCTGCACCGATGACACGAAGCAGCAGTACCGTGATAATCGGGCAGATAATCAGCCGCAGCAGCACAGGAACATAATGCCGACGGCGCATAAACAGCTGGCGGAGCGGCGTGTCCGCAATGACGATGCCAGCCAGCAGCATGCCGATCGGGCCGACCATCGCGCCAAGCTGAGAGAACAAATCGTTCACCAGACCGGGCAGCGGCAGCCGCAGGATGAACAGTGCACCGCCGATCAAAATGGCGATGATATTGACATTGCCGATGATCTTTTTCCACGCAAAGCCGCGCGTACCGCAGAGCAGACTGCGGCAGTGCGTCCACAGGAGAACCTGCTGTACGACGAGGAACGCACAGGAATAGATCACATAATCCTCGCCAAGCAGTGCCCGCACCAGCGGAATGACCAGAATGCCCGCATTCGTGTAGATGATGCAGGTGCGCTCAATCACATCCAGCCGCAGCGGACGGCGCAGCAGCCGCGCCAGCAGAAGAAGCAGCGCGTGCAGCGCAATCGCCAGTACAAAGGCGTACAGCAATCCGGTAACAACGGCAGGGGTGTAATCCACCTGAAAGGCGTTGATGATGACACACGGCATGACCGCATATACCATCACGACCGACAGCACGCGGCTGTCCGCACTTTTGAGCAGCCGGGCCTTGACGAGCACGCAGCCGATCAGAAGAATGAGAAACAGCTCGGCAATCTGCTGCGCTAAAATAAGACTGATTTGCATAATATCACTTTCACAGCAAAAAGAAGAGGGAAAAGTGGAGAGCACACCGCAGCCGATGTTCTCTCCACTCTTCATTTGAATTGTATTTAGAACAGACCGGTGATCTTACCGTTGTTGTCTACGTCGATCTTCTCCGCAGCCGGAACCTTGGGCAGACCGGGCATGGTCATGATCGAGCCGGTCTCTACAACGACAAAGCCTGCACCGGCAGCCAGACGAGCGGTGCGTACGTTGACAACAAATTCGGTCGGACGGCCGAGCAGCGATGCGTCATCGGAGAGCGAATACTGCGTCTTTGCAACGCAGACCGGCAGGTTGCCGTAGCCCATCTCGGTGATGTTTGCCAACTCCTTCTTTGCGGCAGGCGCGATGGTCACGCCGAGTGCACCGTAAATCTCCTTGGCGATCTTGCGGATCTTGTCCTCGAGCGGGAGCGAATCCTCATACAGCATGTGGAAGTCGGCCTTGCCCTCGTCGAGCACAGCCAGAACCTCGTCGGCCAGCGCCTGACCGCCTTCGCCGCCCTTGGCAAATACCTCGGAGAGTGCTACGCGCACACCGCGCTCGGCACAGTGCTCGCGGATGAAATCCATCTCCTCGTCAGTGTCAGTCGGGAATGCGTTGACGGCAACAACGACCGGTACGCCGAACTTCTTCATGTTATCCAGATGTGCATCCAGATTGCAGATACCGTGCTTCAGCGCATCCATGTTCGGCTGGTTGAGATCAGCCTTGGCTACACCGCCGTTGTACTTGAGCGCGCGGACGGTCGCAACCAGTACGATGCAGTCCGGAGCCAGACCGGCCTTGCGGCACTTGATGTCCATGAATTTCTCTGCGCCGAGGTCAGCGCCGAAGCCTGCCTCCGTGATGGCAATATCGCCCAGCTTGAGTGCCAGCTTGGTTGCCTGCACGCTGTTGCAGCCGTGTGCGATATTGGCGAACGGACCGCCGTGCATCAGGCAGGGCGTGCCCTCGAGCGTCTGAATCAGGTTGGGCTTGATGGCATCCTTCATCAGTGCCGTCATGGCGCCCTCTGCATGCAGGTCGCGTGCATAGATCGGCTTGCCGGTGTAGCTGTATGCCACCAGAATATCACCGAAACGCTTTTTCAGGTCGTCCAGATCAGCGGCCAGACACAGGATAGCCATAACCTCGGACGCTACGGTGATCATGAAGTGGTCCTCGCGCGGCACGCCGTTCACCTTGCCGCCCAGACCGATGGTGATGTTGCGGAGAGCACGGTCGTTCATGTCCATTACGCGGGTGAACACAATACGGCGCGGATCAATGTTCAGCAGATTGCCCTGCTGCATGTGGTTGTCCAGCATGGCGCACAGCAGGTTGTTTGCTGCCGTGATGGCGTGCATATCGCCGGTAAAGTGCAGGTTGATGTCCTCCATCGGAACAACCTGCGCGTAGCCGCCGCCTGCCGCGCCGCCCTTGATGCCGAATACCGGACCGAGAGATGGCTCGCGCAGTGCGATAATCGCGTTTTTGCCCTGTTTGCACAGTGCCTGCCCCAGACCGACCGAGGTCGTGGTCTTGCCCTCACCGGCAGGCGTCGGGTTGATGGCGGTAACGAGGACCAGCTTGCCGTTTTCCTTTTCCTTCACCTTGGTCCACACGTCTGCGGACAGCTTTGCCTTATACTTGCCGTACAGTTCCAGATCATCGGCATCCAGACCGGCAGCAGCGGCAACCTCGGTGATCGGGCGCATCTGACAGCCCTGTGCGATTTCAATATCGGATAACATGAAATTCCTCCTCTATTTTGCAGCGGGTAACATAATATATTCATTATATCAATACTTCGTCCGGTTTTCCATACAAGCACGCGAAAAATTTGCCGAAATTGTTACTCGCAAAGAGGGGTGTGTTGTGGTATCATATAGAAATGTAATTGAGGATGGAAAATGAGTGTGGCAGTGCAAAGCACTGCAATTTAAGGCAACACCGCACAATTAAAGCGGCGGCTCCTCGCGCAGGCTCCGGTCGCGCTGCCGCGGTGCTTTGCGGAAATTTTGTGTCCTGACTTTGGCTTCGGTTCCTTGCGCGAGTTCCGTCCGCGCTGCCGAAGTTTTACGGTAATACATCAAGTATTGCCGCAAAACTGTGCCTCGTCAGTACGCAAAATTTACTCGCAAATCACTCTTGTTCAATTATGCGGTATTGCCTTAATTCCGCCGCTTTGCGGCGATACCTTAATTTCCGATGCTCAATTCTCAATTTTCCATTTTGAAAGGGAGGGGTTTGATGGACGCTGCTCGTTCCATTGTACACTCTGTTACGCATTATATCAAAAACACCGACCTGTATCTGATGCTGCTGGGACTGGTCTGCTCGATCTACGGCATGTTCCTCATTTACTCGGCAACGCTCAACCCGGTGACGGCACTGGACGGCTCGACGAAAAACCTGTATGTACAGGGTGCCGCGATCATTCTCGGTCTGGCGGCATTTATTGCGCTCAGTCTGATCGACTTGGAAAATCTGGGCGACCTATGGAAAATATTCGTGATCGGCAACATTCTGCTGCAATTCCTGCTGTTTACGCCGCTCGGCACCGAGGTCAACGGCCAGCGTGCATGGCTCAATCTGGGCGTGACAAGCCTGCAGCCGGGTGAGCTTGGCAAGCTGATCTTCATCTTCACGATTGCCGCGCACATGACCGAAATACAGGATCATATCACCGAATGGCGCGGACTGGTTTCGGTCGGTCTGCACACGCTGGTAATGATGGGGGCGGTCGTGCTCTCGTCGGGCGACACCGGCATGGCGATCCAGTACCTGATGATCGCGGTTATCATGCTGTTCTCGGCCGGTCTGCCGCTCAAGTGGCTGGGCATTGCCGCCGGAGTCGGTATCGCAAGCGTGCCGATCCTGTGGAATTATGTGCTCAAGGATTACCAGAAAACGCGCATTCTCGTGCTGTTTGACCCGTCCATTGACGTGGAGCAGTCCCGACAGGCGACCTACGGCAAGATCGCCATCGGCTCGGGGCAGTTCACCGGTCAGGGCTGGACCAACGGCACGATGACCCAGATGCAGTATGTGCCGGAGAACCAGACCGACTACATTTTCTCGGTCGCAGGTGAGGAACTGGGCTTCCTCGGCTGCCTGCTTATCATCATTCTGCTGATGGCGCTGATCATCCGTTTGTTTTATGTGGCGTACCGCGCCTCTACGCCGTTTTCGGCGCTGATTGCGGTCGGTGTAAGCGGCATGCTGCTGTTCCAGACCTTTATGAATATCTTTATGAATGTCGGTCTGCTGCCTGTCATGGGTCTGACGCTGCCGTTCTTCTCCTACGGCGGTACGTCTATCGTAACCATGTTCGCCGCGCTCGGCATCGCCGCCGGCGTCAGAATGCGAGAAAAGCCAAGCTGGCTGCAAAACTGATATGGGCATCCCGTCCTATGCATACATTGAAAATGCCAGAAAGGATTTTGTAAAATGACCAGACAACAAGCATGGGAGCTTCTTCGCAGGTACAACGCGGAGCCGTTCCATTTACGGCATGCGTTGACGGTTGAGGGCGTCATGCGCTGTTTTGCGGAGCAGCGCGGCTATGACCCGGAATTCTGGGGCATTGTCGGTCTGCTGCATGACATTGATTTCGAGCAGTGGCCGGAGCAGCACTGTGTCAAGGCATCTGAGCTGCTGCGCGAAGGCGGTGCAGACGAGAGCATTATTCACGCGGTATGCAGCCACGGATGGGCGATTTGCGTGGACATCAAGCCGGAGCACGAGATGGAAAAGCTGCTGTATGCAGCCGATGAGCTGACCGGCCTGATCGGTGCGGCGGCGCTCATGCGCCCGTCCAAGAGCGTGCAGGACATGGAGCTCAAGAGCCTGAAGAAAAAATACAAGGATAAAAAGTTCGCGGCAGGCTGCTCGCGTGAGGTCATCGAGCGCGGCGCGGAGCTGTGCGGACTGACGCTCGAGGAACTGTGGCAGCAAACGCTGGATGCCATGCGTTCCTGCGAGGATTCCATCAACAGGCAGATGGAAGAAATTTAACGAAATATTGTACTTATATGGAATAATCGGGGCATTTGTAATATTACAATGCCCCGGTTTCGTCATATTTCGTTGAAATGTGCCCCGTTTTGTGGTAAAATACCATCAAGAATGCCCGCAGCGGGCATGCAGGAAAGCAACCCATCGGCGAAACAGCATGGAGGTTCAAGAATGCGTTTCAAACGAATGATCGCGGTATTTTTGAGTGCGGCGATATATATGACAGCGGGTGCGGCGGCCGCAGAATTGCCGCAGGATGCTGTGGAGGCAGAAACCACAGCCGTCACGACCGAGACTGCCGCCGAGCGGGATCTGACACAGGATCTGCCGCAGGCGAGAGCGGTCGTCAGCGCGGCAAAGACCACGCATGCGTTTCAGCTCAACGGCAAGGCGGTGACCAATCCGCAGGCGTACTTAATTAACAAGTATAATTATTTCAAGCTGCGTGACGTAGCCTATCTGCTGCGCAACAGCACCGCAGAGTTTGAGGTGGGTTGGGAGAAATCCACCAACGTCATCACCCTGACGACCGGCAAAAATTACACCGCGGTTGGCGGAGAGCTGAATACGGCGGCACTGTCCAGCGCGGCAGGCAAACCCACCACGGCTATCGTCAAGGTGAACGGCAAAAAGGTTTCGTTTGACGGTTACATCATCAACGGAAACAACTACTACAAGATTGCCGATATGGCGGCTGCACTCGGCTTTACGGCGGATTATGACGTACCCAGCCGCACGGTTTCGCTTAAAACACCGACACCTGCACCGATTCCGGCTTCGTTCACGACCGGTGTGTACCGCGTCAATGTCAATTCGGCGCTGACCGTGCGCAGCGGTCCGGGCAAAACCTATTCCGAAGTCGGCGAGTACGCCAAGGATGCTCTGGTTATCGTGGATAAGCTGTCGAACGGCTGGGCGCACCTACTGGACAGCGCAGGCGGCAGCGGCCGTTACTGCAGCGCGGACTATCTGGTGCGCGTAAGAGATTACAATGCGGCGGTCGATAAGCAGACCGAGCCGACTGTCTCCAAGCCGAGCGCACCTTCGACGCCGAGTACACCGGCGACTCCCGCCGAGCCGACGACGCCGACTGAGCCGACAACGCCGGATACGCCCGCCGAGACATTCACAAGCGGCGTGTACCGTGTAACCGTGGACTCCGAGCTGTCTGTTCGCTCGAGCCCGAGCACCTCCGGCACGCTGGTCGGCGTGCTGAAAAGCGGAGCGGAAATCGCGGTTGACAGCATCAGCAGCGGCTGGGCACATATTATGGATAACGCTTCGGGCAGCGGCCGCTACTGTAGTGCGGCTTACCTGACGCGCGTGCGCGACTACGTCAGCGGCGACGAGGATAACGATCCGATACAGCCGCCGCGCACCTCGCACATTGACGGCGTGATGACGGTCATTATCGACCCAGGTCACGGCGGCAGCGATGTCGGCGGGAACAACGGCGGTTCGCTCGATGAGAAGCATGTCAACCTGTATGTGGCGCAGTACCTCAAGCAGTACCTTGAGGCAGCCGGTGCAAAGGTTATCATGGTGCGCGATACCCTTGAGGAAGGCAGCGAGCTGACGCTGCGCGGCGCTGTTATGAAACAGTATGCGTCCTCGGCGGACCTGTTCTTTAGTATCCACCACAATGCAGCCAACACCACTGCACGCGGAGCGGAAATTCTGGCGCAGATTGCGGACAAGAACGGCGGCCCGACCAAAATTCTGGCGCAGGCGCTGCTCGACGAGTACGAAAAGCTGGGGGTTCCGATTCGCCAGATCGTGTTCCGCGAGGGCAGCCACGGCGATTATTATTACACCAACCGTGCAGCAGCGGCGCTGAATATTCCGGCGCTGACGAGTGAATTCTGCTTCATTGATAACGAGGAGGACCAGAAGTTCATCGACAGTGAGGAGGACTGGCAGAAGCAGGCGCGTGCACAGCGCAATGCGATCCTGTATTATTTCACGCAGGTGCAGTATTAAAGAGGCAACACCGCGTCTTTCAGGCGCGGTTTGCTTTAACAGAAGGAGATATTTGTTATGACAGAATGGGCAAAACTGGCACAGGATTTTCACAATCAGGGCTACAACTGCGCGCAGGCGGTGGTCTGCGCGTACTGCGATCTGGTTGGTCTGGATAAGGAGACCGCCTATAAAATGTCGGAAGGCTTCGGCTTTGGCATGGGCTGCATGGAGATGTGCGGCGCGCTGAGCGGTGCGTTCATGCTCGCGGGCATGAAGAACAGCGCAGGAGCGGATCAGCCGGGCACGACCAAGGGTCAGACCTATAAGGTCACGAAAATGCTCAAGGAGAAGTTTGAGCAGAAGAACGGCGCGTATCTGTGCCGCGACCTCAAGGGCGTAGCCGACGGCAATGTACGGCGCTCCTGTCCGGGCTGCATTGAGGATGCGTGTGAGCTGATTGAGGAATACCTCACGAAATAAAAAGAAAATCCCTTTCTCGACTGAGAAAGGGATTTTTTGTGCAATTCGGAGGGTAGCGGCAGGGTGAGGTCACCCCGCCCTACGGTATGTCGTGTGATTATGGTGTATGCGGCAAAACATTTGGCAGAATGTATCGGGTAGGGCGGGATGCCCCATCCCGCCGTTCCACAGAGAATCTGCACGATAACAAATCAAAACTTACAGATTAAACACAATGCCGCATACCGCGCCGATCAGGATAAACACAATCGGATGCAGCTTTTTGAGCTTCCAGATACCGAGCGACAGCACGAGGAAAATAATTATCGCCGGAACATTGATGACCGAACCGATGCTGGCAATACCGGCCCAGTTTTCCGTGTGCAGCAGGGAAGCGGCGAACACCTCGAGCATTGCGCCGAAGATCAGACCCGCGGACGCCGGACGCAGGCCGTAAAAGCCGTTCTGGACCAGCGGAGAGTCGCGGAACTTATCGAGCGCACGCGACACCAGAATGATGATGATGACCGACGGCAGCACAAGCGAGCAGGTCGCTGTGATGGCACCGGGAATGCCGGCTGCGTGGAAGCCTGCGTATGTTGCCGAGTTGACGCCCATCGGACCGGGTGTGGACTCGGAGACCGCAATCATGTCCATCAGATCATTCGGCGTGAACCACGGATACCGCAGCGAAATCTGCTTGAGAAAGGGCAGGGTCGCCAGTCCGCCGCCGATGGCGAACAGACCGGTCTTGAAAAATTCGAGAAACAGCAGTAAAAAAATCATGCGCGTTTCCTCCGGATCATACCGATGATAATACCGGCAGCAGCGGCGATAACGACCATCACAACCGGCGATACGCCGAAGAAAGCGACAGCCGCGAACGTAACGAGCAGGATAACACTGGTCGGAACGTCAACAACGCCCTTTTTCGCCATTTTCCACACGGACTGCAGCACAAGCGCGCAGACCGCGATGCGGATTCCGGCAAATGCGTGCTGCACGACAGCGAGATGCGCAAACTGCTGGATAAATGCGGCAATGATCGTGATAATAATCAGCGATGGCGTGATCATGCCTGCCGTGGCGGCAATGCCGCCGAGAATGCCGTGCGTCTTGTAGCCGATGAACGTGGACGTGTTCACCGCGATAACGCCCGGGGTGCACTGACCGATGGCGTAGTAGTCCATCAGCTCGTCCTCAGTCGCCCAGTGGCGGTTTTCAACGACCTCGCGCTGCAGAATCGGCAGCATGGCATAGCCGCCGCCGAACGTGCACACGCCAATCCTTGCAAACGTGAGGTATAGATCAAGGTAAGGATTCAAATGATACAGTCCTTTCGTCAGGAGATAACTTCAATAGTATACACCCGTTGCCGAAAAATGAACAGAATAATCCTGTTAAGAGAATGAAAAAAACGCTCAAAGCAGCAGCTCCAAGCGTTTTCTGTTTACTTTGCGGGAATGACCTCCAGCCAGTAGCCGTCCGGGTCGGAGATAAAATAGATGCCCATTGACGGATTTTCAAAGCAGATGCAGTCCATTTCCTTGTGCTTGGCGTGTGCGGCATCGAAATCATCCACGCGGAAGGCCAGGTGGAACTCGTTGTCACCGAGGTTGTACGGCTTGTCCCAGTCGCGCAGCCACGTCAGCTCGAGCAGATGCGGCGTTACGCCATCGGTCAGGTATACAATAATGAAGCTGCCGTCCGGTGCGTTGATGCGGCTGGATTCGGTCAGACCGAGAGCCTCCTTATAAAAAGAAAGCGAGCGGTCCAGATCGCGGACGTTGAAGTTGTTGTGTGCAAACGAAAATTGCATAATGATATCCTCCTGATTGCGAATCTACGGTTACTGTACCATGAAGCTGTGAAAATTGCAAGCGGACGGCGAAAAGATACAAAACCGGTTTGCATTTAGTGTTGAAATTTCTACAATGGCTTGCTATAATTAGGTTGAATATTTGCGTCCAAAAAAAGGAGGCAGGGGTTTGAAAAAGAGATTACAGAAGATGCTGGCTCCCAACAGCGTAATGTTTTATGTGCTGTTTTTCCTGTTTGCGGTCGTGGGACTTTATTTCTCCCGCGTGTACGGTGCGGCGGGTATTGTGGTGTGTATCATTCTGCGGATTGTTTCGCTGCGTACGAATGCGGCACGGCGGCGGCAGGTGCAGGAGCTGATGAACAACATCGAGGTAGATGGCGGAGAGATCCGTCCGGCGGTGACACGCTCGCCGCTGCCGACAGCTGTTGCGCTGGCTACCACGGGCGAGATCGTATGGGCGAATGACGCATTTGCGGAAATCAGCGGTCGGGGGACTGCGGTAAGCGGCGTTCGCATGGGCGAGATCGCACCGACGTTTGAGACCGGCTGGCTCATCAAGGGACAGACCGCGTTCCCGGGAGAGCTTGGCATTGGCAAGCGGCAGTACCATGTATTCGGCAGTATGGTGCAGAGCGGTGCGGGACAACTGATGATGCTGCATTTCATCGACTGCACCGAGTTTGTCCGTCTGCGGGATGCGGCTGAGACTACCCGTCCGGCTATCGCGGTTATCGCAATCGACAACTACGAGGAGCTGGTCAAGAACACCACCGACTCGGAAAAATCCAACATTCTGGCGGGCATTGACAAACGTCTGTTTGCCTGGGTGAAGGACTCGAGCGCCGTACTGCGCAAGTACGACCGCGACAAGTATATCTTCGTGATCGAAAACGCTGAGCTGGACAAGCTGGTTGCGCGCAAGTTCTCCGTTCTGCAGGAGGTGCGCGAAATTGAGAACCACGAGGGCGTTGTAGCCACTCTGTCCATCGGTATCGGACGCGACGGCGAAACGCTTGCGGAAAGCTATCAGTTTGCCGGACTCGCTGTCGACATGGCGCTGTCCCGCGGCGGTGACCAGGCGGTTATCAAGAATAAATTTAACTTTGCCTTCTTCGGCGGATTGAGCGAGGAAGTCGAGAAGCGCACCAAGGTCAAGAGCCGCGTGGTTGCCAACGCACTCAGCCAGCTGATCCGCGACTCGTCTCAGGTGCTGGTCATGGGCCACAAGAACAGCGATATGGACGCCATCGGCGCTGCTGCCGGTATGGTCTGTGCCGCGCGCGTCAAGGGCAGACCGGTGCACATTGTTGTGGACCGTCAGCACACCATGGCAAATGACCTGATCGAACGGCTGGAAACCCAGTCTGAGTACAAGGGCGTGTTCATCAGCGCCGAGGATGCGATGATCGCGTGCGATTTCAACACGCTGCTTATCGTGGTGGACGTAAACCGTCCCGGCTATGTGGAGAGCGCGGCGCTGCTCGAATCCATCAACAAGATCGCAGTCATTGACCATCACCGCCGTGCGGCGGATTATATCGAGAACGCAGTCGTATCCCTGCACGAGCCGTATGCGTCGTCCGCATCCGAGCTGGTCAGCGAGCTGCTGCAGTATCTTGTGCCGACCAGCGGCATTCTCACCTGCGAGGCGGAAGCCATGCTGGCGGGTATTTATCTGGATACCAAGGGCTTTGCAACGCGTACCGGCGTCCGCACATTTGAGGCGGCAGCGTATCTGCGCCGCGCAGGTGCGGAGTCGAGCGATGTCAAGCGCCTGTTCCAGTCCAGCTTTGACCAGTATATGGAACGTCAGAAGCTGATCTCGTCCGCGCGCAACTGCGGTCAGGGCGTTATCTTCGCTATCACCGGTGAGGAGGTAGACCGTATTGCGGCCGCACAGGCAGCAGACGAGCTGCTGTCCATCATCGGCACACATGCAAGCGTTGTTGCGTTCCGCAGCGGCGATGATATGGCGGTTTCCGCTCGTGCGGCAGGCCACGTCAATGTGCAGCTGCTGATGGAACGACTCGGCGGCGGCGGCAACCATTCGGCGGCCGGTGCACAGCTGAAGAATACCACGCCGGAGGAGGCCGACAAGCTGATCACGGATGCCATTCGCAGCTACTTCGACGATCAGCGGACCGAAAAGCAGGACGACAATAAATAAAACCGAAAAGCAGGCGAAGCTGTTCGCCGCATTCGATATAGCAAACACAAAAGGAGTAATCACCATGAAAGTAATTCTTAAGGCCGACGTTAAGGGCAAGGGCAAAAAGGGCGAGCTGATCGAGGTCAGCGAGGGCTACGGCCGCAACTTCCTGATGCCGCGCGGTCTGGCAGAGCCGGCAACCGCGGATAACCTGAACGTCAAGAAGGCGCAGGATGAGGCACACGCACGCAAGATCGCACTCGAGCAGCAGGCAGCCCGCGAGGCAGCCGAGAAGCTCAAGGAGAGCCCGGTAAAGGTTCCGGCCAAGGGCGGCACGGGCGGCCGTCTGTTCGGCGCTGTTACCTCCAAGGAAATCGCTGAGGAGCTGAACAAGCAGTACGGTCTGAACGTACCGAAGCAGAAGATCGTGCTCGAGGAGCCGATCAAGACCTTCGGTGTACACCGCGTAAAGGCAAAGCTGTATCAGGATATCGCAGGCGAGATTCTGGTGCAGGTAGTCGAGGCCTAACCTGTACCTATAGGGGGTATCCAATACCCCCTATATACGCCGGTCGGTTCCGGAGAAACCGACCGGCGATACCCCCGGACGCGCCCCAAGGGCGCTGGGTCGGGGGGTAAAAAGTCAGGCGCATGTCCTGACTTTTTACGGACACGGTATTGCCGTGTCCTATTTCATGCCGTGCGTGAAACGCACGGTCGCGGCCGCGGCCGCTATCCTTGCGCGACTTCTTGGTCGCGCTGCGGGCCAATGACTCGGTTTTCCGTTTGGAAAACCTGTCATGTGGTTGCGCTTTGCAAGCAAAGCGGGATTTGATTGACGCAGGCTATGCCTGCGTTGTCATTTTTCGTTCTTCATTCGCAATTCTCCATTTTCCATTTTTATTTTTTAGCGGAGGGAGGTAAGTAAGTGCCCGACGAACTTTTAATGCGGCAGGTGCCGCAGGATCTGACTGCGGAGCAGTCGCTTTTAGGCGCGATGCTGGTCGATCCGAACTGCATTCCCGAGGTCATCGAGCAGGTGCGCGCCGATGATTTTTACGCGGAAGAAAACAAGCGCATCTTTGAGACTATCTACTCGATGTTCAACGGCGCACAGCGCATTGACCCGGTAACCGTTCTGGATATGCTCACGCGCATGGGCTACTACGACGAGGCCGGCGGCCGCGCGTATCTCTTTCAGCTGATGGAGGTCACGCCGGGTGCGCGGAACGTCAACGAGTACGTCCGCATCGTGCGTGACAAGAGCCTGCTGCGCCAGCTGGCGGATGCGGGCAGCGAGATTCAGCAGAACGCCCTCGAAGCCCACGGTGAAGCCTCCGGCATTGCCGAGCTGGCGGAGCAGCGTATTTACAGCATCCGTCAGGGACGTGAAATTAAGGGTCTGTCACGGCTTTCTGAGGTTATCGCTGATCTGTATACCGAACTGGACGAGCGTGCCCGGTCGGACAGTGAAATTCCCGGCATGTCCACCGGCTTCCACGCGCTGGACACGGCGCTGACCGGTCTCAATAAATCCGACCTGATTCTCATTGCGGCACGACCCGGCATGGGCAAGACCGCGTTTGCGCTCAATGTGGCGCTCAATGCGGCTAAGGCAAGTGTTAAGAATAAGGAGCGCGGCGACAAAAAGGGCACCGGCGTGTGCGTGTTCCAGCTTGAGATGGGCAAGGAACAGCTGGCCAGCCGTTTCCTGTCAAGTGAGGCGCTCATTGAGTCGCAGAAGCTGAAAACCGGTAATCTGGACGGTGACGATTGGGTAAAGATCGCGCGTGCGTCCGGCGTACTGGCAGGACTGAATATCTATGTGGACGACAATCCGGCCATCACGGTTGCGGAGATCAAGGCGAAATGCCGCAGACTGGGTGACGAACTCGGTCTGATCGTCATCGACTATCTGCAGCTGATGCACGTCGGCGGCCGTCACATGGATAATCGTGTGCAGGAGGTCGCAGAGATTTCACGTTCGCTGAAAATTATGGCGAAGGAACTCAATGTTCCGGTCGTGTGTCTGTCGCAGCTGTCGCGTGCGTCCGAGCAGCGCTCGGATAAGCGCCCGATGCTGTCCGACCTGCGAGAGTCCGGCGCGATCGAGCAGGACGCTGACATCGTTATGTTTATCTACCGCGATGATTATTACGATGACGAGAGCGAGAACAAAAATATCGCAGAAATTATCATTGCGAAAAACCGTCACGGTGCGACCGGCACCATTGAGCTGCAGTGGGTCGGTCAGTACACGACCTTCTCCAACCCGGACCGCATTCACGAGGAGTAAGCCATGCTGGATACGGTAAAACGAACGATTTCCGACTATACGATGCTCGAAACCGGCGAAAATGTGCTTGTCGCCCTGTCCGGCGGTGCGGATTCCGTAGCGCTTCTGCTGAGTCTGCGCGAGCTGGGGTATCCTGTGCGGGCGTTTCACCTCAACCACTGTCTGCGCGGTGCAGAGTCCGACCGGGACGAAGCCTTCTGCCGCAGGCTGTGTGAGAAGCTCGGCGTGAAACTGACGGTCGAGCGCGTGGACATAGCCGCTGCCGCAGGCGATTCCGCGGTAGAGGAGACCGCGCGGCGTATTCGCTATGCGCGGCTGGAGCATGCCGCGCATGGAGACAAAATCGCGGTGGCGCATAATGCGGACGACAATCTGGAAACCATGCTGTTCCATCTGGTGCGCGGCACAGGTGCGAAAGGTCTCACGGGCATTCCACCGGTGCGCGGACGTATTATCCGGCCTCTCATTGAGATCGAACGGCGGGAAATCGAAGCCTTTCTGCGCGAGCGCGGACAGGATTTCGTGACGGACAGCACCAATGCGGACACGGCTTATACGCGCAACCGCCTCCGTCAAGAGGTCGTTCCCATTCTGCGGGAATTGAATCCGCAGGCGGTGCAGGCGGCAGCACGGCTTTCGCGTCAGCTTCGGCAGGACGAGACTTGCCTGCAGAGTTATGCACAGACCTGTGTACAACTTTGCGCAGTCGGGAACGGCGCATGGAAGATTCAGCCTCTGCGGGAGGCCGCATCGGCGGTTCGCAGCCGAGCATTGCGTCTGCTGCTCGAAAACGCGGATATGCCGCTCAAAGACGTAACCGCAAAGCACATTTCAGCGCTCGAGCATCTGTTGGAAACCGCGTCTCCGTCTGCGGAAACCGATTTACCGAACGGCTGTTTCGCAAGACGTGAATATGACGTTCTGCGCATCATTCCCAAGGCGGAAACCGCGGTCGAGCGGCCGGAAATCCCGTTTACCGTACCATTCGCAGGGATGATCTGGAAGGACACGGTAAGGCTGACTGCAAAGAAATTAGAAAAATCCGAAGTTTTTTACAAAACATTCAATACTTTTTGTCTGGATTGTGGTACAATAGATTTTGAATCGCTGTGTGTTCGCACACGACGCACCGGAGACACTCTGCGGCTGACCGAAAACGGAGGCAGCAGATCGCTCAAAAAGCTGATGATCGACCGAAAGATTCCGCGCTATATGCGGAATGCGATGGCCGTTATCGCGGATAAAAACGGCGTGATCGCGGTGCAGGATATCGGTGCGGACTGCAGCAGAACAGCCAAAAATAACGCAAATACACTGCAGATTACAGTAAAGGGGTTATCAAAAAATGGCTTATAATATGCGAGATGACATCAAGGAAGTTTACTTTACCGAGGAGCAGCTTCACGAAAAGGTAGCAGAGCTGGGTGCGCGTATCACGGAGGATTACCGCGATAAGAACCCGCTGATCGTCAGTGTGCTCAAGGGCTCCTATGTATTCATGGCAGACCTGACCCGTGCCATTGATACGCCGTGCAACGTGGATTTCATGGTCGTATCCAGCTACGGCAAGGGCACCAAGACCTCCGGCGAGGTGCAGATCATCAAGGATATCGCACAGCCGATCGACGGCCGCGACCTGCTGATCGTGGAGGATATTCTGGATTCCGGCGTAACGCTGCACTATCTCATGCAGATTCTGGCAGCACGCGGCGCGAACTCCATCCGCCTGTGCACGCTGCTCTCCAAGCCGGAGCGCCGCAAGATCAACGTCGATGTGGATTACCTCGGCTTTGAGATTCCGGACGAGTTCGTAGTCGGCTACGGTCTCGACTACGCGGAAAAGTATCGCAATCTGCCGTATATCGGTGTACTTAAGCCGTATGTTTACGGCGGCGAGTAATTTAGGGAAGAGGTGTTAAACCGATTTGAAAGGCAAAATGAAAGGCTTCGGCCTTTACCTGATCATACTGGTGTGCCTGCTGGCGGGCGTCAGCTATGTGGTCAGCCAGACACAGCAGACAGAAACGCTGTCCTATAATCAGATCTACAACTACTTTATGGATGGCGATGTTGACCAGTACGATGTGGACGACACCACGCTGACCATGCATCTGAAAAAGGAAAACCAGACGTACACTTACGATTTGGGCGACTACAGAAGCGTGTTCTATAATGATCTGGGCGAGACCATTCAGCAGCAGATGCGGGATGGCACGCTGACCAAGGTCGATTACCGCACGGCGACCATTCCGTGGTGGGCACAGTTCCTGCCGTATGTGATCCTGATCGTGCTGCTGATCGCGTTCTGGTACTTTATGATGAACAAGCAGTCCGGCGGCGGAGCAGGTCCGATGCAGTTTGGCAAGGCCCGTGCAAAGCTGGCGCAGGACGATAAGCGCAAGGTCACCTTCAATGATGTGGCAGGCGCGGACGAGGAAAAGGCCGAGCTGCAGGAAATTGTCGAGTTCCTCAAGAATCCGCAGAAATTCGTGCAGATCGGCGCGCGTATTCCGAAGGGCGTGCTGTTGGTCGGCCCTCCGGGCACCGGTAAGACTCTGATCGCGCGTGCGGTTGCAGGCGAGGCGGGCGTACCGTTCCTGTCTATTTCGGGTTCGGACTTCGTTGAGCTGTACGTCGGTGTCGGCGCATCGCGTGTGCGCGACCTGTTCGAGCAGGCCAAGAAGAACGCGCCGGCTATCGTGTTCATCGACGAGATCGACGCAGTAGGCCGTCAGCGCGGCGCAGGTCTCGGCGGCGGCCATGACGAGCGCGAGCAGACGCTCAACCAGCTGCTCGTTGAGATGGACGGCTTTGGTGCAAACGAGGGCGTTATCGTCATCGCAGCCACCAACCGCAAGGATATTCTGGATAACGCACTGCTGCGTCCGGGCCGTTTTGACCGTCAGGTCTATGTCGGCGCACCGGATGTCAAGGGTCGTGAGGCTGTCCTCAAGGTACATGCCCGCAACAAGCAGTTCGACCCGGATGTCAAGTTCTCTGAAATTGCCAAGACGACCGCCGGCTTCACCGGTGCAGACCTCGAAAACCTGCTCAATGAGGCAGCACTGCTTGCGGCACGCCGCAACAAGAAGCTGATCTCGCAGGAGGAGATCGAGGAATCGCTGCTCAAGGTCGTTATGGGCGTGGAGAAGAAGAGCCACATCATTAACGAGCACGACAAGCGCCTGACCGCGTACCACGAGGCCGGTCACGCGATCTGCTTCCACGTTCTGCCGACGCAGGATCCGGTACACCACGTTACCATTATCCCGCGTTCGTCCGGCGCAGGCGGCTTTACCATGCCGCTGCCGGAGGAGGATCAGGCCTATCGCACCAAGAAGTATATGGAGGAGTACATCATCGTTTGCCTGGGCGGCCGCGTGGCCGAGCAGCTGACGATGGAGGATATCTCCACCGGTGCTTATGGCGATATCAAGCAGGCAACCCAGATGGCACGCGCCATGGTCACCAGCTACGGCATGAGCGAGCGTATCGGCCCGATCGACTACGGCTCGGATAACGGTGAGGTGTTCCTCGGCCGCGATCTGGCAGCCGGCAAGGGCTATTCCGAGGTTAAGGCGGCGGAGATCGACGACGAGATTCACCGCATTATCGAGCACGCATATCACGCCTGTGAAAAGCTGCTGAGCGAGCACATGGACGAGATGAAGCGCGTTGCCGAGTATCTCATCCGTAACGAAACGATGGACGGCGAGACCTTTGTTAAGGTCTACAACGGCGAAATCGTTCCGGATAAGATCGTCGGCGAGGATCTGATGACCGAGCTGCAGCAGGAGCTGCACGCCAAGGTAAGCAAGCCCGCGGAATCCGCAGAGGAGCTTGCCAAGGTTGAAGAAGCCGAAAAGGATCTCGACCCGGATAAGCAGGATCAGTAAACATTCACAAAACCCCACAGAAAATTCTGTGGGGTTTTTCCTTGCCTGAAATGTCAAATACTCTTGACATTTTGCTGTCTGCCTGTTATCTTGAAGATGTAAAGAGAACTTTACATTTTAGCGAATGGCATCAAGGGCAGGAGGTGCTTTTATGCGGTGGGATATGTATACATCAGCCGAGAAAATGCAGGTATTGTGGGTCTGCATCGGCCTGCCGGTGCTCCTGCTGGCGGCATGGCTGGTAAGAGACTGGATGGATGCCGGAGGATCGAAAAAGGCCCGCAAAGCCGCCAAAGCACTCGGCAGCAAGACCGATGAGATGGAGCACGCCATCAGCATACAGGCGCAGGCGGTCGCGTACCGCGTGACGCAGGCGGGAATCCAGGCGTGCCTGTATTATCGTCTGCTGGTAAAAGGGCAGGCGGCAATGGAGTTGTGTGCGCTGCTGGTCGTGTCCGGCATGGCGGAGGCGGCTGTTATACTTGTGCAGACGTTCCGCAAAGCAAAGGACGACGAGGAGCATCCGCCGAGACTGGCTTTCCTTATCGCAAAGCTGATGTTCTGTGCGGTGCTGATCGGATTGGCCGTCGGAATGACGGTTCTAACGCAAAACTGGTAGGAGGTGCGCTTATGAGCTGGGATATGTACGATATGACACAGAAGGTGCAGGTTGTTGTGGTTGCGATTGTGCTGCCGCTGGTTATTCTTGCAGCGAGTCTGTGGCACGACTGGGTAGAAGAAGGACAATCGCCGCGAGCGAGAAAAATCATGAAGGACTGGGAATGGAATATTGATGAGATGGCGCACGCCGTCAATGTGAAGGGCCGCTTGATCGGCTACCGTGTGCTGCAGGCCGGTGTTATCATTTATCTTGGTTACAGCCGCCTTTTCCGTGATTATCGCTCGATTGAACTCAGTGTCCTGGCAATCGTGTCCATTGTTGCTGAGGTGCTGTTTATAATCATCAAAACCATTCGCAATATGGCGGGCGATGAGGATAAAACGCAAATGTGGAAACAGATGGGACATAGTGTGTTCAATAATCTGATGTATCTGTGTATTGTGGTCGATGTATTCTGGATGTAGGGAGGTGCACCTATGTTTACAACCGAAACCGGTATAGGCGTGGTCGTAATGGTTGTTTTTGCGGCATTCTGGCTGGCTTTTATGCTCTGGGAGGACTGGGGACAGGCCGGAAAGACTGCTCGTGCACGCGCTTCCGCGAAAGCTAACGGCTGGGAGCAGGACGAAATGCAGAACACGATCACACGCAATGGTGCGATTATCGCCTACCGCTTGATGACGGTCGGGCTGTTCGTGGTGATGTTGGTGGATATCATTGCATTCGGCAAAAATGTGAGCGAGTTTGCGATTCTGTGGTTCGTGTGCATGGTGTTCGAGGGTGTTTACAGAACAATCGCGATCTACCGTGCCGCAAAAGACGACAAGGAAGATCCGCCGTCTAAAAGTGCGCTCGCTGGGGATATTGTAAAGCGTATTTTCATTCCGGTCGTGATATTCGCAGATTTGATATGGAAGTTCTGGCGCTGAAGATGAAGAACAACATTAAAGAACTCCGCAAGGCGCGCGGCCTGCGGCAGGAGGACATGGCAAAGCTGCTCGGGGTATCGCGGCAGACCATCGTGGCGATGGAGAACGATAAGTACGACCCGACCCTCGAACTGGCGATTAAAACCGCACGGCTTCTGGAACAGCCGGTGGAGAGTATATTCTTCCTCGATGAAGAATCGTGAAAATTGAGAATTGAAAATGGAGAATGGAGAATGAAGAATGAAGTGCGATGGCATACCTCGATTCTGGGCGGCCAATGGATGCCCCTGCGGGTACATGTTTGCAAATGGTTCGGAAAATGCAATCTTTGCGTTCATTTTCCATTCTCCATTCCTGCATGAAAAAAGGACTTCCCGCAGGAAGTCCTTTTTTACAGCACGGATTTACCCAATACCGCCCGGGATAATAAAGCTGAAGAATACAACGAGTGCGGCAAGGAAGATATACACATATTTCGCAAGCGGCGCAAATGCGCGGCTGAGCGGCTTGCTGCGGCCGTTCATCAGCTCCTGCTCCATCTTGTCGATGCCGAGCACCCAGTACGCCATAACCGCACCGAGGATAGCGCCGATCGGCACGACGTAAATGGTGATAACGTCCATCAGCGTACCCATGAGCGTATCGCGCTCGATAAACAGGCCAACCGCCAATGCGGCACCGCACGCCAGCAGGACAGCGGCCTTTCGGCTCAGCTTGAGGCGCGTCTGCGCGGCTTCAGAGACTGCTTCCAGCATGTTCGCCAGCGAGGTAATGCCCGCGAACAGCACGGAAATAAAGAAGAAGAACGCGAACAGACGGCCGAACGGCATCTGCTGGAATACACGCGGCAGGGTGATGAACAGCAGCTTGGGGCCGGAGGCCGGGTCCAGACCGAACGCGAACACGCTCGGCAGGATGGCGAGGCCGGCAAGCATAGCCGCGCAGGTGTCGAGCACAGCGGTCATGCACGACGAATGTACAACATCCTCATTTTTCGGCAGGTAAGAGCCGTAAATGATCATGCCCGAGCCCGTGATGGACAGCGAGAAGAACGCCTGACCCATCGCCATGATCCATGTGCGCGGGTTGAACAGGTATTCCCACTGCGGTACGAGCAGGTATTTGTAGCCTTCGATCGCATTCGGCAGGAAGGCTACGCGGACAGCAATAATGATGAACAGGATGAAGAACGCAGGCATCATCACCTTGTTGATCTTTTCAATGCCGCCGGACACGCCGAAGATCAGCACAGCCGCCGTCAGCAGGATAACCAGGGTGTGCCACGGCACACTGGAAAAATTCGTGCTGCTCATTTCCGTGAAGAACTGCTCCGGTTCGGTGCTCATCAGCGAGCCGGTCAGTGCACCGAATGCGCTCCGCAGCACCCAGCCGACGATGATGGCGTAGCCGATGGCGATACCGAGCGAGCCGAGCAGAGGAATCGTACCGAGGATGGCGCCGCCCTTTTTGCCGCGGGATTTCATCGCAAATTCATACGAGCCGATCGGACCTGTGCCGGTCATACGGCCGAAGGCGAACTCGCCGGACAGGCCGACATAGCCGAACAGCGCAATAAACAGCAGGTAGGGGATTAAAAAAGCCGCGCCGCCGTATTGACCGGTGCGGTAAGGGAACATCCAGATGTTGCCCATGCCGACCGCAGAGCCGACCGCCGCCAGCACAAAGCCGATTTTTGAGGTAAAGGTTCCGTTTTCGTTTTTCTGATGCATAATAAAACTCTCCGATTGTTTACAGATGTAAACATAGTATAACACAAAATAAAGCAAAAAGCCACTTACACTTTTCACAGGAAAAGCGGGAGCTTTTGACAGAAGTAACAAAACACTCGTCGGAATTTAGGGAAATTTATCAGTTATTCTCTTGCGCTCGGTGGATGGATATGGTATGATAAATGAGCGTGAAAAAGACAAGTGTCTTTTTAGGGAGGACAGACATCGCATGATAAAACCAAAGTATTATCTCGTGGAGCGCACCCTGCTGCCGGAGGTATTTCAGCGCGTGATCGAAGCGAATGAAGCCATCGCTTCGGGCAAGGCGGCTACGGCAAGCGAAGCGGCAAAGATCGCCGGTCTGTCGCGCAGTGCGTATTATAAATATAAGGACGGCGTTCGTCCTTTCTTTGAGGCGACCACCGACCGTATCGTCACCTACCATTTCATGCTGCACGATCAGCCGGGTGTTCTGTCGAGCATTCTCGGACTGATGGCACGCTCGGGTGCGAACCTGCTGACGGTGAACCAGTCCATTCCGATGAGAGGAATGGCGTCGGTCACTATTTCGGCCCGCACCGGTGAGATGAAATACTCATCCGAAGAGCTTGTGCACCGTGCAGAAGCAATGGAAGGCGTCAGCAAAGTGGAAATTCTGGCATCTGAATGACCGTCCGGCGGTATACAGAACGCTAATTTAACTGATGAAAGGAAATCAGCATATGATTAAAGTAGCAATCATGGGACACGGCACTGTCGGTTCGGGCGTATACGAGGTTTTTGATATGAACGCCGACAAGATTGCCAAGACCGTTGGCGAGCCGGTTGAGGTAAAGTATGTCCTCGACCTGCGCGACTTCTCCTCTCTGCCGTATGGCAATAAATTTGTAACCGATTTCTCTGTCATCGAGAACGACCCCGAGGTAACAGTCGTTGCCGAGGTAATGGGCGGCGTGGGCGCTGCGTACCAGTTCACCAAGCGCTGCCTCGAGGCTGGCAAGAGCGTATGCACCTCCAACAAGGAACTGGTTGCTACCAAGGGTGAGGAGCTGCTCAAGATTGCCGAGGAGCACGGCGTAAACTACATGTTCGAGGCATCCGTCGGCGGCGGCATTCCGGTCATCCGTCCGATGCTGCAGTGCCTGGCTGCCAACGAGTTTAACGAAATCTGCGGCATTCTGAACGGCACGACCAACTACATTCTCACCCAGATGATCCACAACGGCGTTACCTTTGCGGATGCGCTCAAGCAGGCACAGCTCAACGGCTATGCCGAGAAGGACCCGACCGCTGATATCGAGGGTCACGACGCCTGCCGCAAGATCTGCATTCTGTCCGACCTTGCTTACGGCGATAAGTTCGATCCGGATCAGGTTTCCTGCGAGGGCATCACTAAGATCACCCTCGAGGACGTAGCAAACGCCGACAAGCTGGGCTGCGTTATCAAGCTGCTGGGCCGCTCGGTCCGCTGCGAGAACGGCACCGCTTACGCTTATGTTGCACCGCATCTCATCCACAAGGAAAGCCCGCTGGCCGCTGTTGAGGATGTATTCAACGCCATCATGATCGACGGCAATGCGACCGGTGAGGTTATGTTCTACGGCAAGGGCGCCGGCAAGCTGGCTACCGCTTCCGCTGTTGTTGCCGATATGCTGGACAGCATCGAGCACAAGGACAAACGCCGCCGTATCTTCTGGGGCGATGGCTCCAAGCACCTGCTCCGTCCGCTGGATACCCTGCAGAGTGCATGGTACGTTCGCTTCAAGGGCGCACAGAAGGATGTTGAGGAGCTGCTGCCGGTTGAGAGTCTGACTGAGCCTGCTGAGGGCGTATTCGTGGTTCAGACCCGCAAGCTGTCCACCGCAGAGATGGACACCGCAGCAGAGAAGCTGAACGCACGCGGCGAAGTCCGCGCGGCAATGCGTATTCTGTAAAGGAGAGAAAATACAATGGTTCGTGTAACCGTTCCTGCTACGAGCGCCAATATGGGCTCGGGCTATGACAGCATCGGCATTGCGCTCGAGCTGTACAACGTGATCGACCTCGCAGAGAACGATCATATTGATATTTCGGATAAAAACGGTCAGTATGTTCCGCAGGACGAGAGCAACCTGATCTATCAGTGTGCGAAGCGCGTCTACGACGAGTGCGGCAAGCCGCTTTCCGGTTTGACCATCGTTGAGGACTGCGCTATCCCGCAGACTCGCGGTCTGGGTTCGTCCTCGGCGTGCACGGTTGCGGGTATCATGGGTGCAAACATGCTGCTCGGTGAGCCGCTCGACCGCAACGCGGTCATTGATCTGGCGGCTACCATCGAGGGTCACCCGGATAACTCCACACCGGCGATCCTCGGCGGCTTCTGCGTGGCGCTGCTCGAAAACGGCCATGTGCATCACGTTCGTGTGCCGGTTCACGGTGCGATCGACTTCGTGGTATTCATCCCGGATTTCCAGCTGTCCACCGAAAAGGCGCGTGCGGCGCTGCCAAAGACCATCGACCATCACGATGCGGTTTACAATCTGGCGCGCGCAGCGCTGCTTGCGGGCAGCCTGACCACCGGCAAGCTGGAAAACCTTGACGCGGCAACCGGTGACTGTCTGCACCAGCCGTACCGTTTCGGTCTGATCGAAAACGGTGAGGACATCGTGCGTGAGGCCAAGAAGCTGGGCGCGCTCGGCGCGTTCATTTCCGGCGCAGGCCCGTCCATCGTGGCGATCGTGTACAAGGGCGACCGCGACTACATCACCCGTGCACAGGAGCTGTGCGAGAAGCTGTATCCGCACTGGAAGGCCGTGCAGCTGCGCTGTGATGAGGTCGGTGCGACCGTAAAACGACTGTAATAGGGGACGGATGAGTGCTCTCGTCCGTGTATATAAGGAGGAAACATAGTTAGTATGAGTCTTATTGTGCAAAAGTTCGGCGGCACTTCGGTTGCCAACACCGAGCGACTGAAGAATGTTGCGGACATTGTTACCAAGACCGCACAGGCAGGCAATCAGGTTGTTGTAGTTGTATCCGCGCAGGGCGATACCACGGATGATCTGATTGTAAAGGCTGCCGAGCTGAACGACCGTCCTTCCAAGCGCGAGATGGACGTTCTGCTCAACACCGGCGAGATGATCTCCATGTCTCTGCTGGCGATGGCCATCCAGAAGCTGGGCTTTCCGGTCGTTTCCCTGACCGGCTGGCAGATCGGTCTGGAGACCAACAGCAACTACTCGGATGCCCGCATCAAGCGTATCGCAGGTGAGCGCCTCAAGGCAGAGCTGGATAACGGCCGCATCGTTATTGTTGCAGGTTTCCAGGGCATTAACAAGATGGGCGACGTGACCACGCTCGGCCGCGGCGGCTCGGACACCACCGCAGTTGCCATTGCAGCAACGCTCGGCGCGGATCTCTGCCAGATTTACACCGACGTAGACGGCGTTTACACTGCCGATCCGCGCATCGTAAAGGATGCCAAGAAGCTGGACGCCATCACCTATGATGAGATGCTGGAGCTGGCATCTCTGGGTGCACAGGTGCTGCACAACCGTTCGGTTGAGATGGCAAAGAAGTATAATGTCGATCTTGAGGTCGTTTCGAGCTTTACCCGCAATCCGGGTACCAAAGTCAAGGAGGGTTCTAATATGGAAAAACTGCTGGTTTCGGGTGTTGCCCGTGATAATAACTGCGCGCGTGTAGCAATCATCAATCTGGACGATACGCCGGGCACTGCATTCAAGGTATTCTCGCTGATGGCGAAGCACAATGTCAACATCGACATCATCCTCCAGTCCGTCGGCCGTGATAACAAGAAGTCCATCTCGTTCACCATCCGTCAGGACGATGCAGAGCGCGTCGAGAAGATCCTGCGCGACGCGAAGGAGATGCTCGGCTACGAGGATATTTCCATCAACACCAAGGTCGCAAAGGTTTCCATTGTTGGTGCAGGTATGGCTTCCGCTACCGGCGTTGCTTCCAAGATGTTCGAGGCTCTGGCAAGCGCCGGCATCAACATCCGCATGATCTCCACCTCTGAGATCAAGATCTCTGTCCTCATCAACGAGGAGGACAGCGAGAAGGCTGTTAAGGCTATCCACGAGGAGTTCTTCAACGCCTAATTGGGGGCAATACCACACGATTGCATCGGCGGCGTTTGGCGGAAATTTTGTGCGCTGATTTTGTTGCGTTCCCTTGCAATACACAAAGTATTGCTGCGGAACCGCGCCGCATCAGCACGCAAAATTTACTCGCCAACCGCTCACCGCTGAATTGTGTGGTAATGCCCATAAGTGTTTTCCCAGACAGCCTCAAAGTCCCGAAATACACATTTCGGGACTTTTTTGCAACCGGAAAGGCGTCCGCAACCGTCGGTTGACAAAAAGAAACGATGGGTTGGTGGCGCTTTTGCGGCATTTCAGGCACACTGGAGACAGAAAAGAAAGGCAGGTGGCAGAGATGACAACAGGTGAGAAAATCGCGGTACTGCGAAAAGAGCAGGGCATGAGTCAGGAGGCGCTCGGCGAAAAGCTGGGTCTCAGCCGTCAGGCGGTCAGCAAGTGGGAGGCCGATCAGGCGGTGCCCACGATGGATAATTTAATGGAACTGAGCAAGCTGTTCGGCGTGCCGGTGGATACGCTGCTGCGTCCGGATGCGGAACTTGTTCCCAAGACGGAGGACACGGCGGAGATACCGACGGAGAACGGCAGCCAGTCGGTGAAGAACGTAAACCGCAAATGGAAAATCGCAGCGATTGCAGCGGCGGGACTGCTGTGCGTCAGCGTGGTATGCAGCGCGGTCAGCCTGTGGCGCGTGATCGTCATGCAGAACCAGATTGACCAGCTGCGGCTGCAGAGCGGGCCGAGCACGATTTACTATCCGCAGACAGACAATGAGAACAGCGATCTTGCCGACTGGTCGGAGAATATCGAGGTAGACCCGGATCACAACGAAAATCTTCTTGTCACAGTGAGCGCCGTGCCGAAAGAAATGCGGGACGGCGAAACCGCAAAGTTTGTTGTCCGCAGCGGCGATCAGTCGTGGGAGTGCGACGCAGAAAACAAGAACGGTTACAGCGGCGAAATCAGCGTGCCGCTGGTGGATACGTTTTCTGTTTATTTGACGCTGACAAGTACGGACGGAGAAATCCGTAATATTATGGTTGCCTCTGAGTATGACCTGAAGCAGCGTTTTTCTCTCGAAGTGCGTGCGTGGTGGGAGAACGGTAGCTTTAGCTTTAATGGTAAAACCACATCAGCCAGCGGCAATGTGGCAACGTATATTTACTGCGGCGATGACAGTGTGACACCGGTCAGTGGTCGTATATTGCTGTATCAGAACGGAAAACAAATCAAAGAGAAGAAGATCGAGAATATAGAAACAGGAGTCGGTGGAGACGTTTATTATTATACACAGGTTGACTGGCGTGATCTGGAAGGTGGATTGGATCAGTACCAGCTGAAAGCCGAGATTACCGACAATTATGGCAGAGTGTACAGCAGTGAGTTTTTCCAATAACAAAAAAGACCGCGAAAGCGGTCTTTTTGTTATTTCCTCGGTGTAAATGTCGCGGCGAGGACGTAAACACGGCTTGCGCCCATCTCCCGCAGAGCCTTGACGGCGGCAGCCGCCGTTGCGCCGGTGGTGATAATATCATCGACCAGCACGACGGATTTTCCGGTCAAGTCCACGCCGCCCTTCGGCAGAACGGCGTCTTTCGCGTTGCTCTGCCGCGCGGCGTAATCCTTCTGCGCGGACTGCTTGCCGACAAACCATCGCTTGCGCAAGGTGGCTTCGCATGGAAGAGAAAGCGGCTTTGCCGTCAGCTTTGCAAGCAGCTCCGCCTGATTGTACCCGCGCTTGCGGTAGTGCAGGAATCCAATCGGCATGTAGGTAATCAAATCAGGCTGCCAGTCCTCCAGCTGCGACGTGAGAGCCACGGACATTTGCGCCGCGAACCAATCCGCGCAGTAGGCGGCGCTGCTGAACTTGAACCGCTTCATGGCATTTTGGACGGTGCCGCGGTAATACAGAGGAGCGATCGTGCCGTCGGCTCCAGCAATGGAGATGACCTCATTGCAGCGGTATTCCCGCCGGACTGCAGCGGCACAGTCCGGACAAAGCTGCAGCGTGCGGCTGGCCGTCACCGGAAAATCTGCGCCGCATAAAACACACCGGTGACCATAAAGAATGCCCATGCAATCACCTCAACTATGCAAAAAGAGCTGTCCGCGCGGGACAGCTCTTTGATTATGCGATATTGCGGAAACTCACTTCTTGAGGAGTTTCTTGAGTCTCTCAGCAGCTTCCTTGGTGCGTGCCTGATCGCCGAATGCGGTCAGACGGAAGAAGCTGTCGCCGTTCTTGCCGAAGCCTGCACCCGGCGTACCAACGACGTTGGCATTCTCAAGCAGGTAGTCGAAGAAGGTCCAGGAATCCATGCCGTTCGGGCACTTGAGCCACAGGTACGGGCTGCTCTTGCCGCCGGTGTACCAGATACCCAGTTCATCGAGGGTCTCAGCCAGAACCTTAGCGTTCTGCTTGTAGTAGCCGAGGGTCTCCTTGATCTGCTTCATGCCTTCCTCGGTGAAGCAGGCAGCAGCGCCCTTCTGTACGATATACGGAACGCCGTTGAACTTGGTGGTCTGACGGCGCAGCCACATCTTGTTCAGCTTGCCGTCCAGCAGAGCGGTCGGAACAACGGTCCAGCCGCAGCGGGTGCCGGTGAAGCCGGCCATCTTGGAGAAGGAGCAGAACTCGATTGCACAGGACTTAGCGCCTTCGATCTCGTAAATGGAGCGCGGCAGAGTCTCATCGTCGATGAAGCACTCGTAAGCTGCGTCATACAGGATAACGGCGTTCTGCTTGTTGGCGTAATCTACCCAAGCCTTCAGACCTGCACGGTCGTAAGCAGCGCCGGTCGGGTTGTTCGGAGAGCAGATATAGATGATGTCGCACTGAACGGACTCGTCCGGCAGCGGCAGGAAGCCGTTTGCCTCATTTGCGTCAGCGAATACGATCTTGCGGCCCGCCATAACGTTGGTATCAACGTAAACCGGGTAAACCGGATCCGGAACCAGAACAGTGTTGTCGGTACCGAAAATGTCGAGGATGTTGCCGAGGTCGCTCTTTGCACCGTCCGAGATGAAGATCTCATTGGTGGCGAGCTCTACGCCGTGGGTCTTGTAGTAGCCGACCAGTGCCTCGTGCAGGAAGCCGTAGCCCTGCTCATCGCCGTAGCCGTGGAAGGTCTCCTGCTTGGCCTGATCCTCAACGGCTGCGTGCAGTGCGTCGATAACAGCCGGTACCAGCGGACGGGTTACGTCGCCGATGCCCAGACGGATGATATCAGCCTCCGGATGTGCTTCGGAGTACTCACGCACCTTGCGTGCGATGGTGGAGAACAGATAGCTCTGCTCGAGATTGTCGTAGTTCTTGTTAGTCTGCATTGTTGTTCTGGCTCCTTTTCAGAGATGCCGCGACGAACGCCTTGAACAGGGGATGAGCGCGGTTGGGACGGGACTTGAACTCGGGGTGGAACTGTACGCCGATATAGAACGGATGGTTCGGGATCTCAACGGTCTCCACAAGCTCGCCGGTCGGCGAGGTGCCCGTGATCTGCATGCCCTTATTTTCAATCTCCTCGCGGAAATTGTTGTTGAACTCGTAACGGTGGCGGTGACGCTCGGAAATCATTTCCTCGCCGTACGCCGATGCCATGATAGTATTCGGACGAATCTTGCACGGATAAGCACCCAGACGCATCGTGCCGCCCTTCTTGGAGATGCCCTGCTGGCTCTCCATCAGGTCGATGACCGGATGGGTGGAATCCGGGTCAAACTCGCTGGAGTTTGCATCCGCGTAGCCGAGCACGTTGCGTGCGTAGCTCATAACCGCGATCTGCATGCCGAGGCAGATGCCGAAGTAGGGGATACCCTGCGTACGCGCATAGTTTGCCGCACAAATCATGCCTTCCACGCCGCGTGCGCCGAAGCCGCCCGGCAGGATGATGCCGTCAACCTCACCGAGCAGCTTGTCCACGGTGGAGTCGTTGATCTCCTCGGAGTCTACCCAGTCGATATCGACGAAGCAGCCGGTCTCGTAGCCGCCGTGCTGCAGCGCCTCTGCAACCGAAAGGTATGCGTCATGCAGCTTGACGTACTTGCCGACCAGCGCGATCTTCACATGGTCCTTGCGGGCTGCGATGCGTTCGAGCATTTCCTGCCACTCGGTCATATCGCCCTTGCCTGCGCCGATGGACAGCTCACGGCAGACGATGTCGGACAGATGGCTCTCCTCGAGCATCATCGGTGCCTGATACAGAACCGGCAGGGTGCGGTTTTCGATTACGCAGTCCTCCGGTACGGTGCAGAACATGGAAATCTTGCGCTTGATATCGTCATCCATCGGCTGGTCAACGCGGGCTACGATGATGTCCGGAGAGATGCCCAGACCGCGCAGCTCCTTAACCGAGTGCTGGGTCGGCTTGGACTTCGGCTCATTGGAGCCGGAGATGAACGGAACCAGTGTTACATGGATAAACAGGCAGTTGCGGCGGCCAACCTCAGCAGCAACCTGACGGATCGCCTCGAGGAACGGCTGGGACTCAATATCGCCGGTGGTGCCGCCAATCTCGGTGATAACAACGTCAGCCGAGGTCTTTTTGCCTACCGAGTAGATGAAGGACTTGATCTCGTTGGTGATGTGCGGGATAACCTGCACGGTCTCACCGAGGTACTCGCCGGCGCGCTCCTTGTTCAGAACATTCCAGTATACCTTGCCGGTGGTCAGGTTGGAGAACTTGTTCAGGTCCTCGTCGATGAAGCGCTCGTAGTGGCCGAGGTCGAGGTCGGTCTCTGCGCCGTCGTCGGTAACGTAAACCTCGCCGTGCTGGAACGGGCTCATCGTGCCCGGGTCTACGTTGATGTAGGGATCGAGCTTCTGCGCTGCAATTTTCAGGCCGCGGCTTTTCAGCAGACGGCCGAGAGATGCGGCAGTAATGCCCTTGCCCAGACCGGAAACTACGCCGCCGGTCACGAAGATGTACTTTGTCATATCTCAATTTCCCCCTTGAATACGGTCGTTGCCGCGCCCGTCATGAACACGGTTTCATCTGTATAGCGAATGGTGAGGTCGCCGCCGCGCAGGTGCACGACGATATCCTCGTTTTTGTTTGCAAAGCCGTTCAGACATGCTGCCACGCCGGTTGCACAGGAGCCGGTGCCGCACGCCCATGTCTCACCGGAGCCGCGCTCCCAGACGCGCATTTTCAGGCTGCCGTCCGGCAGGACGTTGACAAACTCGGTGTTGACACGCTCCGGAAACAGCGGATGATGCTCAAACTTGGGTCCGATGCGCGTAAGGTCGAGGTCGTCCACATCCTCCTTCTGGAAGATAACGCAGTGCGGGTTGCCCATGGAAACGCAGGTCATGTGGTAGACCTTTTCGTCCACAACGATGGGTGCGCTGATGACATTCTCGCCGTCCATATCAACGGGAATCTCCCGCGGAGCAAGAATGGCTGCACCCATGTCCACGCGGGCGGACTGCATTTTGCCGTCCTTGACGGTAAGCTCAAGCGTTTTTACGCCGGAAAGCGTGTCAATGGTGATGGTGGTGCGGCCATCGGTCATGCCGTTGTCGTACAGGTACTTGCCCACGCAGCGGATGCCGTTTCCGCACATTTTTCCCTCCGAGCCATCGGCGTTGAAGATGCGCATCTGCGCATCCGCCTTGTCGGAAGGAGAAATAAGGATAATGCCGTCGCCGCCGATACCGAAGTGCGGTTCACTGAGCTTGATCGAAAGCGACTCGGGATCGGGCACAGTCTGGTCGAAGCAATTAAAATAGATATAATTGTTGCCGCAGCCGTGCATCTTGGTGAAAGCCAGCTTCACACGGATTCCCTCCTTAGAAAATAACAAAATGGCATATAGGCAGGGAAAGACAGAGCTTCTCTGCTCATACACCATTTAGTATATCATAATCTGTCGGGAATTTCTCTATAAAATCGAAAAAACCGAAAAAATTTTCGCGTGAGATATGAGATGTTTTTAAGCGGTATCGCACAAATCACGGCGTTTTTCCGCCGATGATGTCCTCGGCGATATCTCGCTTGGAGCGGCGCTGGTTCATAGCCTGCTGCTCGATGTAGGAATGCGCCTCCGGCTCGGTCATGCCGCAGCACTCGATGAGCAGACACTTGGCGCGGTCCACCTGACGGATATCCTCAATGCGCTTTTGCAGACGGCGGTTTTCGCTCTGCAGGCCGGTCAGACGGCTGCGCGCGGCGCGCGTCATGCGGAGCGCCTGCATGAACAGCACGCGCGAGAGCGGCTTGGGTACGACGAACACGCCGTCGTCCTCGACCTTTTCGGCAACACTGTCCGCAATCTCGGCCTTAGCGAGCAGGATCACGCCGGAAAGCGTATCATTTGCAGCCTGCTGTGCCATATCATGCCCGAATTCATCGGGCAGCGGCGTGTTGATGAGTACGAGGTCGAACAGTCCGTCCACCAGCATGCGCCGGGCCTCCGCACCGGAGGAAGCAGGTGCAAGCTGAGCCTGTACGCCGCAGGACGTTAAAAACTGGGAAAGCATGGTGCGGGATTTTTCGGTTGCAGAAACGAGAAGAATGCGTTCCATGCGGTGTGCTCCTCCTTTCAAACGGTATTATGTGGGATTAGTAGCGTTCAAAATAGAGGGAGCGTTCGGCAGCCGTGCGGTCGTCGGCAAGCACGATGCGGTCGTGTTCGGCCTGCTTGGCCGCGAAAAAGGCCGTGCGTGCCTTTTCGGGCAGGTACTTGGTGATAAAGTCGCTGTCCTTGGCGATGCGGATCGCGTCGCACAGAGCGCCGGGCAGAGTCTCGTAACGGGCGCGTACCTCGTCGGAGGCGGTGAACAGGTTTTCGTCGCAGGCGGGCGGCAGGGGCAGTCCCTGCTCGATGCCGTCCAGACCGGCGTGGATGAGCAGCGCAAATACGATGTACGGGTTGATGCAGCCGTCGAACGCACGCAACTTGAAGCGGTGCGCCGTGCTGTCCTCGGAGAGCGGCACGGTGATGAGCGGACGGCTGTTCTGATGCGACCAGGTGATGTACTTGGGCGCTTCAAACTCGCCCAGACGCTGGAACGAGTTGGTGAGCGGATTGCAGAAGATGGTCATCTCGGCAGCACGCTGCAGAATGCCCGCCACAAAGCTCTGGCCCTCGGCAGATTCTTCAAACGAGGGCTGAAACAGATTCTTGCCGTTTTTGTTTATCGAAACAGACAGATGCAGTCCGCTGCCCGGCGCATGCGGGAGCGGCTTGGGCAGGAAGGACGCAAACAGGCCGCTTGAGGACGCCATGGATTTGACGACCCACTTGAAGGTGACGAAATTGTCGGCCGCTTCAAGAGCTTCGGCGTAGCGGAAGTCAACCTCGTTCTGGCCGGGACCCTGCTCGTGGTGCGAGGACTCCGGCTGGATGTTCATTTCCTCAAGCGTCAGGCAGATCTGACGACGCACGTTTTCCGCCTTGTCGAGCGGCGCTACATCGAAATACTCGCCGTGATCGTGCGGAATGGTGGTTGGATGGCCGTTTTCATCCAGCTCGAACAGGTAAAACTCGCTTGCCGTGCCCATGGTCAGCGAGTAGCCTGCGCGGCGCGCACGGCGGTTGGCCTCACGCAGCAAATGACGGCCGTCGCCCTCAAACGGCGTGCCGTCCGGATAGCGAATGTCGCAGTAAAAGCGCACTACACGGCCCTGAGCCGGCCGCCACGGCAGAACGGAAAGCGTTGCCGGATCGGGGAACAGCAGCAGATCAGACGCTTCTACATTGAGAAAGCCACGCAGCGCCGCCGCGTTGAAGTGGATGCCCTGCTCGAAAGCGCGTTCTAGCTCGGTCGGCATGATGGCGATGTTCTTCTGGTTGCCGAAAATATCGCAAAACGCAAGACGAATGAACTTTACGTCGTTCTCCTGAATAAATTGTACGACTTCGCTCATGGTGGTGTCCATAGGGCAAGCCTCCTTTTCATAATGTATCTTGAGGAATAAATTTTTTGCTAAAGAATGCGGAATGGGTGCCAAACCTTGGCTGGGGCACCAAAAGGATAGACACCAAGGTTTCTATCCTCTTGGGACTCCAGTTTCCTTTATTTCATAGTCTGGCGAAAATCAGAGAGCGGCGACCGCTCCGAAAAGGGGAACGGCAGAGGATTTTTTCTACCGCAGGGGAGCACAGTGTACTCCCCTGTCGAAACCCATACACAGTGTCAGATACCGTTCTGCTACACATACGGTTAAATCAACGCAGGTGCGACAGAACAGTGTCGCACAATTCGTTTGCGTGTTGTTACGGACGGCACCTGCGAGTTACACCTATCAGGTAACTCCCATCTTCTCATTTCCAACTCCTGCCTTGCAGGAGTTTTTCACTCTGAGAGCAAAATCAAGCCTCGAAGGTATAAAGCTGCTTATACCCAGCCTCCGGGTTCGGCGTGAGGACGAAATACTTCTGCGAAAGCAGATTTTCTGCGTCTGCACCGAACAGCTGCGCGTATTCCTTGATATACGGTGCAAATTCGGTCATATCGTCCGCGGAGACCTCGTTCACGAGGACCTGACGCGGCAGATCGGTCGGTGCTTTATCACATCTTAACACAATTTTGCCGCCGTGCATACCGGTTCCGCAGAAATTGTTGACCGGATACGCGCCGTTCTGACCGATGCCAAGCACAAGAATGAGACCGCCGGCGAGATACTCGCCGAGGAATGAACCTGCCTTGCCGCCGACTACCATAACAGGGAAGTGCTGCTGGTAGGCCTTCATGTGGATGCCGGCGCGGTAGCCGCAGTCCCCCTTGATATAGATCTTGCCGCCGCGCATCGCGTAGCCGCAGGCGTCGCCGACGTTGCCGTGCACAACGATCTCACCGGCGTTCATGGTGTCGCCGACGGCCTCCTGCGCGTTGCCGAAGACCTCAATGGTGGAGCCGTTCAGATACTGGCCGAGACCGTTGCCTGCCGTGCCGTGCACGGTGATCTTGCGGTCGGTGGAGCCGCAGCCGATGTAGCGCTGGCCGATCACGTTCTCAACCGTGATCTCGCTGTCCTGCGCTGCGCGGATCTGCTCGTTTAGTTGTTTATAATAGGTAAGTCCTGCCTGTACAGTTGTCATTTTCGCGCACCTCCTGTGCTTATTCGCCTGCGTGCTTGATGCCGAGGATGTTCAGCTCACGGTCGGTCAGGCCGATGCCGCGCAGCATAAGACGGTTGCCGCGCAGTGCCTCGATGGAGTTGATGCCCATGCCGCCCATCATTTCCTTGAGCTCGTGATCCCATGCAGTGAGCAGGTTGATGAGACGCTGGGAGCCGATATCCGGATTCAGGCGCTTGACCAGCTCCGGACGCTGGGTTGCAATGCCCCAGTTGCACTTGCCGGTCTGGCAGGTGCGGCACAGGTGGCAGCCCATTGCCAGCAGAGCCGCGGTGCCGATGTAGCATGCGTCCGCGCCGAGCGCGATGGCCTTGAGCAGATCGGCGGAGTTGCGGATGGAGCCGCCGACAACGACCGAAACCTCATCACGGATGCCCTCATCGCGCAGACGCTGATCGACAGCGGCGAGCGCCAGCTCGATCGGGATGCCGACGTTGTCGCGGATGCGGGTCGGAGCCGCGCCGGTGCCGCCGCGGTAGCCGTCGATGCAGATGATGTCTGCACCCGAGCGGGCCACGCCGGAAGCGACTGCTGCTACATTATTTACGGCTGCAATCTTGACCATAACCGGCTTCTTATATTCGGTAGCCTCCTTCAGCGAGTAAACCAGCTGACGCAGGTCTTCGATGGAGTAGATATCATGATGCGGCGCCGGAGAGATCGCGTCCGTGCCCTCCGGGATCATACGGGTCTTGGAGATATCCGGGCCGACCTTGAGTCCGGGCAGATGGCCGCCGATACCCGGCTTTGCGCCCTGACCCATCTTGATCTCGATGGCAGCACCGGCTTCGAGGTAATCCTTATGTACGCCGAAACGGCCGGATGCAACCTGCACGATGGTGTGCGGGCCGTACTGGTAGAAGTCCTGATGCAGACCACCCTCACCGGTATTATAATAGGTGCCGAGCGCGCTTGCAGCGCGTGCGAGTGCGGCATGTGCGTTGTAGGAGATCGAGCCGTAGCTCATTGCGGAGAACATGATCGGCAGGTTGAGCTCCAGCTGCGGCGCCAGATTGGGAACCAGATTGCCGTTCTCGTCACGCTCAATCTTGCCCGGCTTTTTGCCGAGGAAGGTCTTGGTCTCCATCGGCTCGCGCAGCGGGTCGATGGACGGATTGGTAACCTGCGAAGCGTTGATGAGAATTTTATCCCAGTAGATGGGGTGCGGGTCCGGGTTGCCCATCGAGGACAGCAGCACGCCGCCCGAGCCTGCCTGACGGTAAACCTCGGAGATCGCCTTGCCGGTCCAGTTGGCGTTCTCACGGAACGTGTGGTCGGTCTTTACGATTTTGAGGGCACGGGTCGGGCACAGCGCCACGCAGCGGTGGCAGGCTACGCACTTGGACTCGTCCGCCTGCATGCGGTTGTTGTCAGCGTCCCAAAAGTGTACTTCGTTCGCGCACTGACGCTCGCAGGCGCGGCAGTTGATGCAGCGGTCGTTGTTGCGGACGACCTCATACTGCGGATATAAGAAATCGATAGCCATTACTGATTCCCTCCGTTCTTCAGATTAACGATGACCGGCTCGCCGCCCTTGGGCGCCCACAGCTTATCCAGCTCAGGCTGGATGACGCGGATCGCGCATTCCTCGGAGGCGATGTACACGGTGTCGTCCTTTTCACCGACAACCATGCTGCGCAGCTTGAGTCGGTCGTTGAGCGCCATCAGGCCGCCGGTGTAGCCGACCAGAATGGAAAACGGACCGGTAACCATCAGGGAAGCGAAGGCATTGCGCAGATAGGTGAGACGCTCGCGCTCCTTCGGCTCCTGCTTTTCAATGGTGGACCAGAACGGAGCCGCAATGACATTTGCAATCTCGCTGTACGTCAGGCCCAGCTTGCGGCCGAGGTAATCAATAATGTAGGTGATGACCTCGGTGTCGGTCAGCAGGTCGCAGGAGTAGCCGAACATCTCAATGAAGCGGCGGTTTGCATCATAAGAGGAAATCTCGCCGTTGTGCACGACCGTGGTGTCGAGCAGTGCAAACGGGTGCGCGCCGCCCCACCAGCCCGGTGTGTTGGTCGGATAACGGCCATGGCAGGTCCAGGAGTAGGCCTCGTAGTTTTCCAGCATATAGTACTCGCCAACGTCCTCGGGAAAGCCGTTTGCCTTGAAAACGCCCATGTTCTTGCCGGAGGAGAAGATGTAAGCGCCGTTCAGCGTGTGATTGATGCGGATGACAAAGCGGGAGGTGAACTCACGCTCCTCGAGCTGGCTGGCTGCCAGCTTGGTCGGCAGGGGCGTAACGAAGTAGCGCCAGATCATCGGGGCATCCGTGATGCGCGGATGACGTCGGGTCGGGATCTTGGACAGGTTTACAATGTCAAAGTGACGCTCGATCTCGCGCTCGCACTCTTCCTTAGCCGCCTGCGTATCGTAGAATACATGGAACGCATAGTAATCGGCGTATTCAGGGTAGATGCCGTAGCCGGCGAAGCCGCCGCCCAGGCCGTTGGAACGATCGTGCATGGTGCGGATGGAGTCGATAATGCGGGTGCCGTTCTCACGGGTGCCGTCCTTGTGGAAGATACCGGAGATCGCGCAGCCTGCGGGGATGCGGACTTGCCCTTCTTTTTGTAACATGGTGCTTCCTCCTTATATATTACGCTGAAATTACGGATTCAGAGAAGCAGGCTTCGGCGTGTGCTTTCAGATGGAAGGCGATATGTACCGGCTGCTTAACAAAATAAAAAGGTGCTCGCCGCAGCAGAGGATCAAAAGCCTTAAATCCTCAGCTATGGCGAACACCTTTGTTCGCTTAATATTCTATAGCAGAAAACCGGGAATCGTCAAGCGCAAAGAACATAAAAAAGTGAATTTTCGCATTTTGCACAGGAAGTGACGGTGCGGACAAGCGAAAATTAAGTATGTTGTAGCAAATCTTCCGAAAATGAAAAAAACACCATAATCTCCCTTGACAAAGCAAGGCAGGACGGCTATAATGCAAAGTGTAAACAGCAAAGGCGCTGTGGGCACACGACCCGCAGCGCCTGATTTGTTTTATTCAGTTTGTTTGCTATTAAAATTAACATATGTAAGGAGCGAACCATTCATGAGCATTACGAATGTTCCCGAGCTGTTCGGCAGCATGGTGTTTAACGACACTGTGATGAAAGAACGTCTTCCCAAGGACGTTTACAAGAAGCTGAAGAAGACCATGCGCGAGGGCACCGCGATCGACGCCGATGTTGCTGCTGTTGTTGCAACGGCAATGAAGGACTGGGCGATCAGCAAGGGTGCAACCCATTACACGCACTGGTTCCAGCCGATGACCGGCATCACCGCCGAGAAGCACGACTCGTTCATCACGCCGACCGACGACGGCCATGTGATGATGGAGTTCTCCGGCAAGGAGCTGATCAAGGGCGAACCGGACGCATCGTCCTTCCCGTCCGGCGGTCTGCGCGCAACCTTCGAGGCACGCGGCTACACCGCATGGGACCCGACCAGCTACGCATTTGTAAAGGATGGTTCCCTTTACATTCCGACCGCATTCTGCTCCTACACCGGTCAGATCCTCGATAAGAAAACGCCGCTGCTGCGCTCGATGGACGCCATCAGCACGCAGGCGTGCCGCATCCTCAAGCTGTTCGGCAAGGATGTTAAGCGTGTAACCACCACCGTAGGCCCGGAGCAGGAATATTTCCTGATCGACCGCGAGGACTACGCAAAGCGCAAGGACCTGATCTTTACCGGCCGCACCCTGTTCGGTGCAATGCCGCCGAAGGGTCAGGAAATGGATGATCACTACTTCGGCGCACTTCGTCCGCGCGTTGCTGCTTTCATGCAGGAGCTCGACGAGGAGCTGTGGAAGCTGGGCATCCTCTCCAAGACCAAGCACAACGAGGTTGCACCGTGCCAGCACGAGATGGCGCCGGTGTTCTCCACCACCAACATCGCGACCGACCACAACCAGTTGACCATGGAGGTCATGCGTACGGTCGCGCAGAAGCATGGCTTCACCTGCCTGCTGCATGAGAAGCCGTTCGAGGGCGTAAACGGCTCCGGCAAGCACAACAACTGGTCCATTTCCACCGATCGGGGCGAGAACCTGCTCGAGCCGGGCAAGAACCCGAGCGAGAATACCCAGTTCATCCTGTTCCTGACCGCTGTTATCAAGGCTGTTGACGAGTATCAGGATCTGCTCCGCATCTCGGTTGCATCCGCAGGCAACGATCACCGTCTGGGCGCGAACGAGGCGCCTCCGGCTATCATCTCCATGTTCATCGGCGATGAGCTTCAGTCGATCCTTGATTCCATCGAGTCCGGTGCGGAGTACACCGACGTTTACAAGACCAAGATGGATCTGGGCGCTGCTGTTCTTCCGCCGATCCCGAAAGACACCACCGACCGCAACCGTACCTCTCCGTTTGCTTTCACCGGCAACAAGTTCGAGTTCCGTTCGCTGGGTTCGGCCGTCAACATCGCGTGTGCAAACGTTATGCTGAATACCGCAGTTGCCGAGGAGCTCCGCCAGTTCGCTGACGAGCTGGAGGGCGCTGAGGACTTCGAGGCCGCTGTATACGCACTCATTAAGCGCGAGATCAAGGCGCACAAGCGCATCATCTTCAACGGCAACGGCTACGACGAGTCCTGGGTTGCCGAGGCGGAGAAGCGCGGCCTGCTCAACTTCAAGAGCGCGGCAGATGCATTCCCGCACTACGTTGACCAGAAGAACCTCGACCTGTTCGCAAAGCACAATGTTTACACCTCTGCGGAGATCCATTCCCGTATGGAGACCCAGCTTGAGGAGTACAACAAGATCCTGCACATCGAGGCTATGACCATGAGCGATATGGTACGCGAGGAGATCACTCCGGCGTGCATCGCATTTGAAAACGAGCTGGCAGGCACCGTCAATGCCAAGAAGGCAGCAGGTGTTACCGGCGGCATGGAGGCAGGTCTGCTGGGCAAGGTTTCCGAGCTGACCGAGGAGCTGTACACCAAGAGCGCAGCGCTCGACGAGGCTGTTGCAGCCGTTCCGACCGACGACAACGAAAAGGCAGCACATTACTACCACGATGTTGTCATCTCCGCGATGGATGAAGTCCGTGCACCGGCCGACAAGCTGGAGGGTCTGGTAGGCAAGAAGTTCTGGCCGTTCCCGACCTACTCCGACATCCTGTTCTACGTTTAAGGAACAGAACGAAACTTACATTCGTTAATATTTACACAATGGCGTGTATTTTCCCTTTCTTTTAGAAGAAAGGGAAGGTACACGCCATTTCTATTTCAAGGGGGTTATTAAAAATGGATATCATGGAACTTGCTACGTCGATGGACGTAGGCTGGACGCTCGTTGCGGCGGCGCTGGTATTCTTCATGCAGGCCGGCTTCGCAATGGTTGAGACCGGCTTCACCAGAGCAAAGAATGCCGGCAACATCATTATGAAGAACCTGATGGACTTCTCGCTCGGCACGCCGATTTTCTGGATCCTCGGCTTCGGCATCATGTTCGGCGCGGCAAGCCCGTTCTTCGGCGGCTTTGATTTCTTCGCGGACGGCGTTGTCGGTGAGGGCTACGACTGGACGACTCTGATCTTCCAGACCGTATTCTGTGCAACTGCCGCGACCATCGTTTCCGGTTCGATGGCAGAGCGCACTAAATTCTCTGCATACTGCATTTACTCAATGATTATTTCTGCGGTCATCTATCCGGTTTCCGGTCACTGGATCTGGGGCGGCGGCTGGCTCGCAGAGCTTGGCTTCCACGACTTCGCAGGCTCCACGGCGGTACACATGGTCGGCGGCGTTGCAGCCCTTGTCGGTGCTGCAATCCTCGGTCCCCGTATCGGCAAGTACACTAAGGATGGCAAGGCTCGTGCAATCCCGGGTCACTCCCTGACGCTCGGCGCTCTCGGCTGCTTTATCCTGTGGTTCTGCTGGTTCGGCTTCAACGGCGGCTCTACCGTTGCACTGTCGGGCGGCGGCGCTGAGGTCGCATCCCGTGTATTTGTAACCACCAACATGGCAGCTGCTGTTGCAACCGTAACCGTTATGTGCATCACCTGGATCCGCTACAAGAAGCCTGATGTTTCCATGACGCTGAACGGCTCTCTGGCAGGTCTGGTAGCTATCACCGCAGGCTGCGATGTGGTTACTCCGTTCGGTTCGGTTATCATCGGTATCTGCGCAGGCTTTGCCGTTGTATTCGGTATCGAATTTGTCGATCAGAAACTCAAGGTCGATGATCCGGTCGGCGCTGTCGGCGTGCACTGCATCAACGGCGCACTGGGCACCATCCTTACCGGCCTGTTCGCTTACTATAATGGCACTGAGGTTGAGCCCCTCGGCGTATTCTACGGCGGTGGCTTCCACTTCTTCGGCATTCAGGTTCTCGGTGTCGTTGCAGTCATTGCATGGGTTGCAATCACCATGACTATCGTATTCAATGTTATCAAGCACACCATCGGCCTGCGCGTAAGCGAGGCTGAGGAGATCATGGGTCTGGATAAGCCGGAGCACGGCCTGTCCTCCGCATACGCAGACTTTATGCCGGTCGTTCCTGCTGTTCTGGGCACCAAGGCTGGCGAAACCGCTGCAAAGATCAAGGACACCATTCCGGTTGCAGTCGAGAAGGCTGTTCCGGTCACCAAGGTGACGACCGAGGGCGCTTCGCACGAGCATAAGCTGAGCAAGATCGTTATCATTGCAAAGCAGTCCAAGTTTGAGGTTCTGAAGGAAGCGCTGGCATCCATCGGCGTATCCGGTATGACCGTGACCAACGTAGTCGGCTGCGGCGTACAGAAGGGCGCTCCTGAGTATTACCGCGGCGCTGAGGTTGACGTAACCCTGCTGCCCAAGATGAAGATGGAGGTTGTTGTATCCAAGGTTCCGGTTGAAACCGTTGTTGAAACGGTCAAGAAGGTTCTGTACACCGGTCATATCGGTGACGGCAAGATCTTCGTTTACGATGTGGAGAACGTCGTAAAGGTTCGTACCGGCGCAGAAGGCTTTGATGCCCTGCAGGACGATAACTAAATCGCATAAAGGAAAACGCTGAGCGGTGGCTCAGCGTTTTCTTTTTGCGGAATGAAACCGTTGTGTTCATTCTCCGTTTTCCATTACTCACGGCTTGAAATTCGGAAAATACTTCTTCACGAACGGAATATCTTTAACCTTAAAGGTTTTTCCGTTGAGGTACTGCAAGGCTCCCGCGTCCTGCGCGAATCGGAAGGTGAGGGAATAGGCATAGAGCGCCTGACCGGTCTCGCCGTAGGGACGGTTGAGTTCGTTCGTGCCGTATTTGCCGTCGCCGAGCAGCGGGCAGCCGATGGACGCCATATGTGCACGGATCTGGTGCGTACGGCCGGTCAGCAGTTCACACTCCACGAGCGACAGTCTGCCGTGCGACGTGAGCGTGCGGTAGCGCGTGCGTGCGGTTTTGGCACCCGGCACGCGGGTCCTGTGCAGCGTGACCTGCTTGCGCTTTTCATCACGACGGAGATAGTTCTCAATCAGCCACTCGGGCGGCTTGGGTCTGCCGTGCACGATGCACAGATACCGCTTTTCCATCTCGCGGTCCTTGATCTTATCATTTAATATGCGCAGCGCTTCAGCGGTCTTTGCCGCGATGACGATGCCGCCGGTGTTGCGGTCGATACGGTTGCACAGGGCTGGTGCAAATGACGCAGCATCATCCGGATTCCACGCACCGGACTGAAACAGGTACGCCTGAATGTGTGCGATGAGCGTATCCGTGTCGCCGTGCTCATCTGCGTGAACGACCATGCCCGGCGCCTTATCCGCCAGCAGGATGTGCTCGTCCTCGTACACGACGCGCACGCGCGGTGTTTTGATGCGGCGGAAGGCTTCTTCCTCCTTGGGCGCGTCAAAATATTCATCATTGAGGTAAAGCTGTACGGAATCGCCCTCAGCGAGCTTGTAGGCAGCTTCAGTGCGCTTGTTATTGACCTTAATGCGCTTTAACCGCAGGTATTTATGCATCATGCCGCCGGATAAAAGCGGCACGGCTTTTTCTAAAAATTTATTCAGACGTTGTCCACTGTCGTTTTTTGTGATATAATATTCTCTCAAGGCAGGGTATCCTTTTCCGTTGATTTGCCCGTTTGGGTGAAACCAGTATACCGCATTTTCCGAAAAAAGAAAAGTGCGGGCGGACAGTTCGGAAAAATACCGTGTTTTGTAGATTTTTTGGTTGACAAAGACCGATTGTTTGTAGTATACTATCTTAGTACCATGTGAGGTTGACATGAAGATTGACTTAAAAAAGCTGAACGCGTCTGCACATGCGTCGATTCCGTTCGATGAAACGATCGACCTGACGGACGAAAAGCTCTATGGCGCGAAGCCGTTTCAAAGCCCTGTCCACATCAAAGGCGTGGTTTCCAATGAAAGCGGTGTTGTGAGACTGGCGGGTTCGATCGAAACGATCTACTCCACCGAATGTGCACGCTGCCTGAAACCGCTCGAGATTCCGCTCTCAGCCGAGGCTGACATGATGCTCTCGGATGACCCCGAGGCGGAGGAAGAGGACGATCTTTTTGTGCTGACCAGCGACAGCGTGGATCCTGCGGACGTATTGGTGCCGGCATTGATCCTGCAGGTACAGATGACCTATCTGTGCAAAGAGGACTGCAAAGGCCTCTGTCCGCACTGCGGCGCCGACCGCAATGTGACCGACTGCGATTGCGACAAAAAGCAGATCGATCCGCGATTTGCCGCGCTGCGCGCCCTGCTCGATTCCGACAAGGGCGAATGAGTTTGTATTGAAAAATAAGACGATAGAGTAGGAGGTGTATCCAACATGGCAGTACCTAAGGGTAAAATTTCTAAGGCACGCCGCGACAAGCGTCGTAACTCCCACTGGAAGCTCTCTCTGCCCGGCATGGCTAAGTGCCCGAAGTGCGGCGAGATGAAGCTGGCGCACAGAATGTGCAAGGCCTGCGGCTATTACAACGGTCGTGAGGTTAAGTCCGTTAAGGAAGCGTAAGCCTTAAAACAGAACAGGAAAAATGGAGAAGGCCGGATAGCTTTCTCCATTTTTTTTCAGGTTTCGATGAAAAGGTTCGCCTTTGCATCGAGAAGGGACGTACCGAGCACGGCTCGGATATGTCCCGGGCGCAAATCGGCGCGTCCTTGCGGCACACTGATTTGCTTTCTTGCATAAAAAGTCACATACATGCTGCGGCTTTTTATGGATTTGCGGAGCAAATTCGATTGAATGCGCGCTGACGCGCGACTTTTAACGAATTTCTTGCTTGTAATTTGTTTGCAAATGTCTTAAACTGACCTTAAAGGAGGGGAATTTATGGCAAAGCCTATTGTTGCGATCGTCGGTCGTCCGAATGTCGGCAAGTCGCAGCTGTTCAACCGCTTGGCGGGCAAGCGGCTTTCCATCGTTGAGGATACGCCGGGCGTTACCCGCGACCGTCTGTACGCTGACAGCGACTGGCGCGGTCGCGATTTCACTGTCATCGACACCGGCGGCATTGAGCCGTCGAACGATAACGAGATTCTGCAGTTCATGCGCTTTCAGGCAGAGACTGCGATCTCGCATGCGGATGTCATTATCCTGATCACCGACCTGCGCACTGGCATTACTGCCGCCGATCAGGACGTTGCGTCCATGCTGCTGCGCTCGGGCAAGCCGCTCGTGCTGGCTGTCAACAAGTGCGACAAGCCGGGTGATCCTCCGGCGGAGTTTTATGAGTTCTACAACCTCGGTCTGGGCGAGCCGTATGGCATTTCTGCACTGCACGGCTACGGTGTCGGTGAGCTGCTGGATGCGGCTTACGAATACTTCCCGCCGGCAGACGAGGAAGAGGAGGACGCGGACCGCATTCGCGTGGCTCTCATCGGCAAGCCGAACGTCGGCAAGTCCAGTCTGCTCAACCGCGTGCTCGGTGAGGAGCGTGTTATTGTCTCCAACATCGCGGGCACGACCCGCGACAGTGTTGATGCCGATGTGGATAACGCGCACGGCAAGTTTACGTTCATCGACACCGCCGGTATCCGTAAGAAGAGCAAGGTGGACGAGAAGATCGAGAAATTCTCGGTTATGCGTTCGCTGCTGGCGGTAGAGCGCGCCGATGTATGCGTTATCATGATTGACGCGACCGAAGGTGTTACCGAGCAGGACACCAAGGTGGCCGGAGAGGCGCACAACGCCGGTAAGGCGTGCATCATCGTGGTAAACAAGTGGGATCTGGTTGAGAAGGACGGCTCCACCATGAAGGAGTACACGCTGCGTGTCCGTGAGGGTCTGGCATACATGCCGTATGCACCGGTGCTGTTCATTTCCGCGCAGACCGGTCAGCGCGTGGACAAGCTGTTCTCGCTCATCCATGAGGTATATGAGCAGAACCATATGCGCATTCCGACCGGCCGACTCAACGCCATTCTCGCGGAGGCAACCGCACGCGTGCAGCCGCCTACGGACAAGGGCCGCCGTCTGCGTATCTTCTACATGACGCAGGCCTCTACCTGCCCGCCGACATTCGTCTGCTTCTGCAATGACGCGCGTCTGTTCCATTTCTCCTATCAGCGTTATCTGGAAAACCAGATCCGTGAGGTGTTCGGTCTGACCGGTACGCCGGTACGCATGGTCATCCGCGAGCGCAGCGACAAGTCGCAGTAAGGAGAGGGCAACATGACACTTACGCATTTTGCGATCATTGCCGTGTGCGCGTATCTGCTCGGCTCGCTCAGCTTTGCGATCATTGTCAGCAAGGTGACGCTTGGCAAGGATATCCGCAACTACGGCAGCGGCAACGCCGGTCTGACGAACGCGTACCGCACGATGGGTGCGAAAAAGACGCTGTTCGTTCTGCTCGGTGACATTGCCAAGGGTGCCGCAGCGGTTTCGGTCGGCTGGGCGCTCGGCGGTCCGGTTGGCAAGCTGACAGCGGGTATTTTTGTTATCCTCGGCCATATGTTTCCGCTGTATTTCGGCTTTAAGGGCGGCAAGGGCGTGCTAGTCGGCGCGGTTATGCTTGCGTTTTTTGACTGGCGCGTGTTCGCCATTGCATTTGCGCTGTTCATCCTGTCGGTCGTGCTGACAAAGTGGATCTCGCTCGGTTCGATCCTCGGCGCGGTCAGCTTTCCGATCACGACATGGCTGTTCTATCGCGATCCGGTGCTGACGGCGATGGCGTTCGGCATGGCGGCGGCAGTTGTTTTCATGCACCGCTCGAATATCGGACGCATCCTGCACGGCACGGAAAATAAATTCTCTTTTAAGAGCAAAAAGACGATCGAAGCATCGCCTGACGGAGAGGAGAAGTAACATGAAGGTTTTTGTACTGGGTACCGGTGGCTGGGGCATCGCACTGGCGATGCTGCTGCACCAGAACGGACATGAAGTAACCTCGTGGACCTATCTGCAGGAGGAGTGTGACCTGCTGCACCGCGAGCGCTGCAACGAGAAGCTGCTGCCGGGTGTTGTCATTCCGGAGGGTATTGAGATTACGACCGACATGTCCGGCGCTGCCAAAGCGGATCTGGTCGTGCTGGCGGTGCCGTCCTTCGCGGTAGCGAGCACGGCGGAGCAGCTGGCGAAGATCGTGCCGCCGCATACGGTTATCGTCAACGTCGGCAAGGGTCTGGACTCCAAACACGGCTACTGCCGGTTCTCCGAGACCATCTCGAACGCGATGAACGGCAGCAATCCGGTCGTTGCACTGACCGGTCCGACGCACGCCGAGGAGGTTGCACGCGGCATTCCGACGGCTATCGTAGCCGCTTCGGAGAGCCGTGCGGCGGCTGAGCTGACGCAGGCGGCGTTCATGAACGATACTAATTTCCGCGTGTACACCTCGTCCGACATTATCGGCTGTGAGCTGGGCGGTGCGTTCAAGAACATTATTGCGCTCGGTGCCGGTATTTCGGATGGTCTGGGTCTGGGCGACAACTCCAAGGCGGCATTTATGACCCGTGGTCTGACCGAGATCGCGCGTCTGGGCGTCAAGTTGGGCGCCAAGCAGGAGACATTTGCAGGCCTGTCCGGTGTGGGCGATCTGATCGTAACCTGCTGCTCTATGCACTCGCGCAACCGCCGTGCCGGTATCCTGATCGGCAAGGGCGCAACGGCGCAGGAGGCGATGAAGGAGGTCGGCGCAACGGTCGAGGGCTATTACGCGACCGAGGCAGGCTACCACCTTGCGCAGCAGCAGGGCGTGTCCATGCCGATTACCGAAGCGATGTACGCCGTGCTGTACGGCGGCATGCCTGCACAGGAGGCGATTCGGCATCTGCTCAATCGTCCGCGCCGCGGCGAGCACGAAGAGGTCTGGGTGCACTGAGAAGCTGAAAGGAAAAAGGGAAAGAGAAAACCGACGGTGTGCGCCGTCGGTTTTCTGTACTTCGGAAAAATTTACGAAAAAAGAAAGAAAAGTGTTGACAGGGGACACGTTAACTGATATAATAAATCTTGCTTTGAGGCGGTAAGCCAAAAGCGAGATGAAAGGAATATGCGGCTGTAGCTCATCTGGTAGAGCGCCACCTTGCCAAGGTGGAGGTAGCGAGTTCGAGCCTCGTCAGCCGCTCCAGTTAGTCCACTTGCGAAAGCAAGTGGATTTTTTGCTTTTTCTGTTCGCTGAAGATTGAGGAATGGGCGCCAATCTTTGGCGGGAAGTCGCCGCACCCTGCGGCGGGGCAAGAGGGTAGACACCAAGGTTTCTACCCTCTTAACTCCCACTTCCTTTTGTTTGTTAGTCTGGCGCAGATCAGAGACCGGCGACCGCTTCGAAAAAGGGGAACAGCAGAGGATTTTTATTACCGCAGGGGAGCACAGTGTGCTCCCATTTCTTTACCTCTGCGCAGTGCCGGATTCCGTACTGCTACACATATCGGCAGCTCTACGCAGGCGCGACATACCCGTGTCGCGCAACTCGTTTGCTCGGTGGTCATGGACGGCATCTGCGGGTTTTGTTTGATAACGGATGATACCGTAGGGTGCGACCTCGGCGCACCGCTTGTAACCCATCTGCACCTTGCGTAACCGCAGGGGCGGCCGTTGGCCGCCCGCACAACGCTTTACCGCTGCGTAATTCTCCATTCTCCATTTTCAATTCTCAATTTGCAGAATCTCCTCCGCAAACTGTCCCCGAACACCTTCTTTATCTGAGAGAAAATCATTCCACCGGAACAACCCTGTATGCGGATTCTCAGACAGCTTCCCATAAACTGAATACGGCAGCAGCTGCGCCTGATATCTTGCGCTCCATCTCAAATACCGCTGCATAAAGCGTTCTGCAAGCCGATACGCCTGACAGTTCTTATCCGCATCACTCGCGGGATTGAGCGCGCTGAGCTGCACGCCGCCGCCTTTACAATCGGTTTTACTGGGCGAGGGCGTAGAGTGCGCGATGACAATGCTGCCGTCTCGGCAGGGACCGATGCACAGCCACACATGACCGTCCATGCTGAAGATATCGCCGGGACGGAACGAGGACGGCTCCTGCAGGCCGTTGCCGCAGTTCTGACGGGAAAGGGTACCCCAGGCTCTTTGGGCAAGCATATGGGCAAACTCGGCGGCGGGCGTGACATAGCCATCACAGTCGGAGACAGACGCACTCTCGGTATGCAGGGTATTGTACAGCGTCCAGCCGAGGTAGCCCGAGCAATCCAGACCGGAATAGCCGTACTGGTTCCAGCCGCCGGTCGGGTAGTAGCTGTGCGCGGGATTGCTGTCGCTGCGGTAAGTATAGCAGGCGTTCTGACAGTCGAAGAAGTCGATCCAGCTTTGCGGCAGGCCAATGTGCATGGCAGTATTGCCGGAGCCGGTATCCTGCCAGTTCCAGCCGCCGCCGTAGACGTACAGCGCGGTGCCGACGGGCATCAAGGCGGTTCGGAGCAGGTTCTGCAGCGTGCGCCGACCGGGAGTGCCGTGAACCGGCGGATGGTACATCTGCGGAGCAGGCCGGATATACGCAGCACCGCCGAATACCTGTGCATAACTTCCGACGATCCGGCCGGTGAGAAAGCACGGCAGAACGACAGCGCCGCCGGCTCGTGTGCGGATTTCAAACACAGCGCGGCAGGGAAGGTGCATGCCGTCTACTGTGATGGAATTGCCGCTAACGGCATGGATTACGCCTTGTGCGTCTGGACGGCTGAGAATGGCCTGTATTACCGTTCCCTGCCGGATGGTCAAATAATACGCCTGACCTTCCTGCAGGCGGTTCTGGATGGCGTATCGGCCTTTATCGCACACGGCATAGCAGCATACGCTGTCGTCCTGCCGAAACCGATGCGCAAACCGATCTTTATCCTCGGCACGGGCGCAGCCGTAGCCTTGTACCCCTAAGTAAATGGACAGACCCATTTCATCACACTCCTTACCATCACAGTATAGGGCAGAGGAACGCGGAATATGAAAACAGCGTCCCGAGCGGAACGCTGAATGCAAAAAACGAGCCTGCTTTCACAGACTCGTTTTTGTTATGCAATTAAAGTGCAGCCTTAGCCTTCTCAGCCAGTGCAGCGAATGCAGCCTGGTCGTTTACAGCCAGGTCAGCCAGCATCTTGCGGTTCAGGTCGATACCAGCCTTCTTCAGACCGTTCATGAAACGGCTGTAGTTGATATCGCAGGTCTTGCAAGCTGCAGAGATGCGGGTGATCCACAGACGACGGAAGTCACGCTTCTTGTGCTTACGGCCGATGTAAGCGTACTTCAGGCTCTTCATTACAGCCTGGTTGGCTACACGGTAGTGGGTAGACTTGGAACCCCAGTAACCCTTAGCACGCTTCAGGATCTTCTTTCTTCTTTTACGGGTCATCATTGCGCCCTTAACTCTTGCCATTGTGTTTGCCTCCTATATGAAAGATGTTGTTTTCTAACTTACTTGTACGGCAGCAGACGCTTCAGCTGTGCTACGTTGGTAGAATCTGCGAAGCCTTCCTTGCGGAGGTGGCGCTTCAGCTTAGTGGTCTTGCCATGGCCGTTGAGCAGGTGGCGCTTGCCAACGTGACCGCGCTTGAACTTACCGTTCTTGGTAACGGAAAATCTCTTTTTTGCACCGCTGTGCGTTTTGATCTTAGGCATAAGGTTTTGCTCCTCTCTGAATTTGCGCTATATATGCGCGTTGGTTTTACTTGTCCTTTGCGGGTGCCAGAAACATCAGCATCTGGCGGCCTTCGAGCTTGGGCTGCTTTTCTACCGTGCTGCACTCCGAGCACAGCTCCGCGAAGCGATGGAGCAGATCCTGACCAAGCGACGCGTGCGTGACCTCACGGCCACGGAAGCGAACCGAAACCTTGACCTTGTTGCCGTCCTGCAGGAAGCGGCAAGCGTTCTTTACCTTGGTGTTCAGGTCGCCGATGTCGATATTAGGCGTCAGGCGAATCTCTTTGATCTCCACGACACGCTGATTCTTTCGCGCTTCCTTCTCGCGCTTTGCCTGCTCGAAGCGGAATTTACCGTAATCCATGATCTTGCAGACAGGCGGCTTAGCCTGCGGCGCGATTTTGACCAGATCCATGCCCTTTTCTACGGCGATATCCTGTGCCTGCTGAATAGGCAGAATGCCGAGCTGTTCGCCGTCGTCACCGATCAGACGAACTTCCTTGTCGCGGATCTCTTCATTGATTTGATGTTCCATGCTGCTGATTGGTAAGCACCTCCAAACGAAATCGGTTTAAGACAAAAAGAAAAAGGACTGATCATTCAGACCGTCCTCCAAATAAAATCGCAGAGCGCGCAAAGCGGCTTCTGTGCTTTATTGACCCGTTTGCTTCGCTGCGGGTGAGGACATGCCTTCTTCCTTGTTACCTCAACTACTATACCAGAATTAATTTGCAAAGTCAAGGCTTTATTTCATGTTTTTTAACTGGTATGATTATTACAGCAACAGACATACTATGATCGTGTAAAGTGTAGTGCTGAATGCACAACATAAGGCTTTACAAATACGTCATAATTTGTTATGCTTAATACAAGGGACAGGAAACACCTGATTGCTCCCCTTTACTATGAATTTAAGGAGGTGCCGGACCCATGAGCGAGGAATACGGCAATGATTTTGTAACCCTGATCGACGAGGACGGCAACGAGGTCGAGTTTGAGCATATCGACACCGTGGAATATAATGGCGTGACCTATCTGGCGTTTATCCCTGCAGAGATCTCCATCGAGGAGGATGCAGAGGTCGTTATCATGCAGATCGTTGAGGAGAACGGCGAAGAGCTGCTCGAGGCGGTCGAGGATGACGAGATCGCAGATGCAGTGTTCAACATCGTTATGGAACGCGCCGAGGCAGAGGAGGAGTAATTCTCCGACCGATGGCATAAAATAAGAGTAAACAGCGCAGCTTCGTTATCGGAAGCAAAGCATTTTATTTCGGTAAGATCCTGCCCTGTTCGACAGCAGTCCTTTTTTAACCCACATTTTTAGTACGGGACTTCGGAAAGTTTTGATACTGAGCAGCAGGCCTCCCGGGTATACACGGAAGTTGGAAGCGCAGAGGTATCAAACAGAGGACCCACCTGCATGAGTCGTGCAGGTTACTAATTGGACTGCATCGGCAGGGTGGGGTTTTATTTTTGCATGAGTACGGAAATCGAACTTCGAGTTTGTTAAATCGTTATATACGAAGGTTTGTCGCTTGCGAAGCGAACGAATCTTGCCTGCCCGGCAGGGGCACAAGAGGGTAGACACCAAGGTTTCCACCCTCTTGTGAATCACCCCTTTCCTTTGGGATAGCCTGGCGAAAATCGGAGAGCGGCGACCGCTCCGAAATAGGGGAACGGCAGAGGATTTTTATTACCGTAGGGGAGCACAGTGTGCTCCCATTTCTTTACCTATACGCAGTGTCAGATACTTTGCTGCTACACATAAGGGCAACTCTGCGCTGGGTGCGGCACAAGGTGAATTGCCCGAAGGGCAAGAGAGGGTCCCCTGGGGGATAGCAGTGCCGCACAATTCGTTAGCGTGTTATTACAGACAGCACCTGCGGATTTAATCTTTGAAATTTATATTATATCATATCCGTAGAGCACCCCGCCCTACGATAACATTTAACTGTATATGTCATTCGCAGGCGCTGTTCGTAATCTCTAGACTAACAGAAAAGAAAACACCCGAGGCATTAAAAATGCTTCGGGTGTTACGTTTTTGTCCGTAACGCGGGACTGGATGATTCCATTTTTATATGTTTCCTTTCAAAAACAGGTATAAAAAAACCACGCGGCTGCTGTTTCTCTGCAAGCCCTGCGTGGAACCGATCAAAAAGTGCGGTTACTTTTCGCTCTGCGTCTTATGGTCATCACCAAAGATCAGATCGTCGATGTCCGGACGGTCGGGCTTCTGCGGAATAGAAAGTCTTCTCATGATGTCATGCCTCCTTGCTAATTTACTCTATATATCATTATAGCATGTTATTCTAAAATTGCAAATTAAATTCCTGTAAAGTTACACAAATTTCACAAAAGATAAGGGGCGGCTAACGATAAGCCGTCCCTTCTTTTGCCATTTCGTATGTAGTGCTTAGCGGCCGAAGTAGCTGAAGTGCATGTAGTCGCGCTTGGTGCGCCAGCCGTTGCCGCCCCAGGTAAAGCCGTACTTGGTGAAGGCATTGTAAACATCGCCGCCCTCGGGGATGGAGTACGGATCAATATACGGCGTCCAGTGGGTGCCGCAGGTCGGAGACAGGGAACCGTCCGAGTTGATGGTAGCTTCCATGTTCTCGTCCGGGTTGATATCAACTGCGGTGCCCTGCGAGTGCTCGCCGGTGCGCCACGAGTAGCAGCCTACATCATAGATCGGGAACTTCTCGGAGCCGTTGAAGATCTCCTCAAAGATTGCCTGATAGATGGAAGCCAGCGAAGCGTTTACCTGCAGATAAGCCTTGGAGGCCACCTTGGTGCCGTCGGACTGCAGATGCCATACCGGAACCACGATCTCTACCATGTGAGCCTCAGCCTCAGCTGCGGACTGGTACTTGCCGTTGCCTGCGCCGTAAACGTAGGTCATCTTCTCAGCCTCGGTCTTCGGCAGACCGGTGATGGTGGTTGCGGCAGAGGTGGAAGAACCGGCGGTGGTCGGCAGGTTAGCGGAGCCGTCAACCGCTGCGATCGGCGTCTTATCCGGCTTGAAGGCGGTGCAGAAACGGTTTGCCATGATCAGCGCCTGCTCACGGGTGGTGGTGCCGGACGGAGCCAGAATGGTGGTGTCCGTGCTGGTATCGGTGATGCCGTTGATGACCGAATGATCGACCATGGTAACGACCGGCTGCATTGCGTAATCGCTGATCATGCTTACATCGGGGTAATCCTCGATGCAGGCATCACCTGCGATCTCGGTTGCTTCGATATCGGCAGCGGCGAGGATGTTGTCGAGTATGGTGCACATTTCCTCACGGCTGATCTTGGCATCTGGATCAAAGTTGCCGTTGGTGCGGCCGTTTACAATGCCGAGCAGGTAAGCTGCGGTGACATTGGGATCCGAGCAGTCCTCGAACGGCTTTTTGCCCGAAACATAGACAGCCTTGCCGCTGACAGCCTTGTAGGCGTTCAGCGCAACGGCACAGAACTCTGCGCGGGTGATAGAGCCGGAAGCGGCACTGTTGGCCAGGGACGAAGGTGCCAGACCGGCATTCTGCGCAGCGGCAACGCCTTCCTGCGCCCAGCTGGACACATCGGATAATGCTCCCGCGCTTGGCATGAGCATTGCGGCAGTCAGCGCAAGCATACCGGCACGGCGAGCGATAGGATGAGACATTGAATTTTTCCTCCTGACTGGTTGTTGGTTTGCGGATAAAACAAACCAGTATGTTAAGGCAACACCGCACAATTAAAGCGGCGGTGCTTTGCGGAAATTTTGTGCCCTGATTTTGTTGCAGTTTCACGGTAATACATCAAGTATTACCACAAAACTGCGCCTCGTCAGTACGCAAAATTTACTCGCAAATCACTCTTGTTCAATTATGCGGTATTGCCTTAAATAAAACGAAATGGTCGAATTTAGACGAAGTTACAGTAATTGTAAATTTATACACATCATCCACAGACTTTTCCACAAGCTGTCAAGAACCTGCGGCCCTGTCGAGTGAACGGTACTGCAGAGCCTCGGCGAGATGTTCTGCCTCGATGACATTGCTGTCGGCCAGATCGGCGATCGTGCGGGCAACACGCAGTACGCGGTCATGCGCACGAGCGGTCAACCCCAGTCGCTGAAATGCGGCCGCAAACATACGAGACGCATCCGCGCTCAGCGGGCAGTGCTCGGCAAGCTGCGGCGGCGGAATGGCGGCGTTGCACACGTCGGCGCCCTGCCGGGCATACTGCCGCTCGCGCGCGGCGAGCACGCGGGTACGAATGTCGGCGGAGTGCTCCTCACTGACCTGACCTCGTGCAGCAAGCGCGGCGTATTCAACCGGCTGCACAGCAACCTGCAGGTCGATTCGGTCGAGCAGCGGACCGGACAGACGGTGCAGATACTGCTGAACGGCGGACTTGGTGCAGGTGCAGCGTTCCGTGCCGTACCAGCCGCATTTGCAGGGATTCATCGCGGCAATGAGCTGAAACCGTGCCGGATACGTCACTTGGCCGGCGACACGCGAGATGGTAACTCTGCCGTCCTCAAGCGGTTGGCGCAGGGTTTCGAGCACATCGCGGCGGAATTCCGGAAATTCATCCAGAAACAGCACACCGCGGTGCGCGAGCGTGATCTCGCCGGGGACGGGCAGCCGGCCTGCGGCACCCGAACCGCCTGCCATCGCGTTGGCCGAGGAATTATGGTGCGGTGCACGGAACGGCCGTTCGGCACGCTCGACCGCCTCCTGCCCTCTGCCAATGGCGGACCAGACACGGATAACCTCCAGCCGTTCGCTGTCGGATAGCGGCGGCAGGATGGTGGAAAAGCGTTTTGCAGCCATGCTCTTACCCGAACCGGGCGGTCCGGAAAGAAGCACGTTGTGTCCGCCTGCGGCCGCGATCTCAAGCGCGCGTTTGACCGCGTGCTGACCGAGCACATGCGCAAAATCCAGCGCATCGTCCTGCGGTTCGGGTCTGGGCGGAGGAGCACACGGCGTGAGCGGCTTTCTGCCGTTCAAATGTCCGAGCAGCTCATTTAATGTACGGATCGGAAACACCGTCACACCGGAAGCATAGGATGCTTCGGCGGCGTTCATCGCGGGAACGAATACGGTTTTGAAACCGGCATCACGCGCAGCAAGTGCCATGGAAAGCGCACCGCAGACAGGCCGCAGCTCTCCGGTGAGGGAAAGCTCGCCGAAGAAGAGAGCGTTGTCGGGCGGTGCGTCGATCTCGCCCGCTGCCGCCAGAATGGAAAGCAGAAGGGGCAGATCGTATGCTGTTCCTGCCTTTTTGGTGTCGGCAGGTGCGAGGTTGACGGTCAGTCGGGATACGGGCCAGTCAAAGGCACAGGCCTTTGCGGCGGCACGGACGCGCTCTCCGGCTTCGGATACCGCGCCGGTCGGCAGACCGACGACATCCAGCCGGGGAAGACCGCCGGAGAGGAAGCACTCGACGGTGACAATGTAGCCGTCAATGCCGCTCAGTCCTGCGGAGAATACGCGAGATACCATGCCGATCCCTCCGATACGTATGACATAACCAGATAACTATACATCTAATACTATACTATGTGTCATCAGATTACGCAATAAAAAACACGGAAAAAACACAGAAATTCCATGATAAAAAGTTTGTATGCGTTTCATAATATGAAACATCTTATCAAAATTTGAAAAATAGTGCGGAAAATAGTACATTTACTGTTTACAACTTTGTGCGTGAGTGCTACAATGAAGGGGCAGGTAAGGCTTAGTTTAGGTTAAAATACACCAAAACGAGGGCTTTTAATTCCGATTGAGAATTATAATTTTTTATAGGAGGACATCAACATGGCAAGAAAGATGAAGTCCATGGACGGCAACACTGCGGCCGCGCACGTATCGTACGCGTTTACCGAAGTTGCGGGTATCTATCCGATCACCCCGTCCAGCCCCATGGCAGACAGCGTTGACCAGTGGGCTGCCGCAGGTCAGAAGAACATTTTCGGTACTACCGTTAAGGTAATCGAAATGCAGTCCGAGGCAGGTGCGGCGGGTACCGTACACGGTTCTCTGGCAGCAGGTGCGCTGACCACCACCTACACCGCTTCTCAGGGTCTTCTTCTGATGATCCCGAATATGTACAAGATCGCAGGCGAGCTGCTTCCGTGTGTATTCCACGTTTCCGCTCGTACCGTTGCATCTCATGCACTGAACATCTTCGGTGACCATTCCGACGTTATGGCTTGCCGCCAGACTGGTTTCGCTATGCTGGCTGAGACCAACCCGCAGGAGGTCATGGACCTGTCTGCAGTAGCACATCTGGCTACCATTAAGTCCCGCGTTCCGTTCATCAACTTCTTCGACGGCTTCCGTACCTCCCACGAGATCCAGAAGATCCAGGTTTGGGATTACGAGGATCTGAAGGAAATGTGCGACATGGATGCTGTTGAAGCATTCCGCAAGCGCGCACTGAACCCGGAGCACGCTATGATGCGCGGCTCTCACGAGAACGGCGACGTATTCTTCCAGCACCGCGAGGCTTCCAACAAGTTCTATGAAGCTGTTCCGGGCATCGTTGAGGAGTACATGGGCAAGGTAAATGCCAAGCTCGGCACCAACTACCAGCTGTTCAACTACTACGGCGCTGCTGACGCTGACCGCGTTATCATCGCTATGGGCTCCATCTGCGACGTTGCAGAGGAAGTTATCGATTACCTGAACGCACACGGCGAGAAGGTCGGCCTGGTTAAGGTTCGTCTGTACCGTCCGTTCCGTGCTGACAAGCTGATCGCAGCTATCCCGGAGACCGCTAAGAAGATCGCAGTCCTCGACCGCACCAAGGAGCCGGGCTCCCAGGGCGAGCCGCTTTACATGGACGTTGTTACCGCTCTGGCTGATGCAGGCATCACCGATAAGGTAGTAACCGGCGGCCGTTACGGTCTGGGTTCCAAGGATACGCCCCCGTCCTCCGTATTCGCTGTATACGAGGAGCTGGCTAAGGCAGAGCCGAAGAAGATGTTCACCCTGGGCATCAACGACGACGTTACCTACCTGTCCCTCGAGGAGAAGCCGGCACCGAACACCGCAGCAGAAGGCACGACCGAGTGCAAGTTCTGGGGTCTCGGCGGCGATGGTACCGTTGGTGCGAACAAGAACTCCATCAAGATCATCGGTGACCACACTGACAAGTTCGTACAGGCTTACTTCCAGTACGACTCCAAGAAGACCGGCGGCGTAACCGTTTCGCATCTGCGTTTTGGCGACAAGCCGATCCGTTCTCCTTACTACATCAACAAGGCTGACTTCGTAGCATGCCACAACCCGTCCTACATCACCAAGCACTTCCCGATCGTGCGTGACGTTAAGCCGGGCGGCGTATTCCTCATCAACTGCCAGTGGACTCCGGAAGAGCTGAGCAAGCATCTGGCAGCTTCCGAGAAGCGCTACATTGCTAAGAACGACGTTCAGCTTTACACCATCAACGCTATCGACCTCGCTATCGAGATCGGCATGGGCAAGCGCACCAACACCATTCTGCAGTCTGCATTCTTCGCACTGGCTAAGGTAATGCCGAGCGAGCAGGCTATCCAGTTCATGAAGGACGCTGCTACCAAGTCCTACCTGAAGAAGGGCCAGGACATCGTTGATATGAACCACAAGGCTATCGACATCGGCGCTACCGCATTCAAGAAGATCGACGTACCGGCTGACTGGGCTGACGCACAGGACGAGGCTGATACCCGCGATCTGCAGGGCCGTCCGGAAGTTGTCAAGATGGTCAAGGACGTTATGGAGCCGATCGGCCGCATGGACGGCGACTCCCTGCCGGTATCCGCATTCGCAGGCGAGCATGTTGACGGCTCCTTCGAGCACGGCGCAGCTGCTTACGAGAAGCGCGGCGTAGCAGTTACCGTTCCGCAGTGGAACGAGGCTACCTGTGTTCAGTGTAACCAGTGTGCTTACGTTTGCCCGCACGCTACCATTCGTCCGTTCGCTCTGACTGAGGAAGAGGCTGCTGCTGCACCGGCTTCCACCAAGCTGGTTGACATCAAGGCCGGCAAGGGCAAGGGCGTTTACAAGTACACCATGGCTGTATCTCCGCTCGACTGCATGGGCTGCGGCGTATGTATCGGCGTTTGCCCGACCAAGTCCCTGACTATGGTTCCGCAGGCTGACGAGGCTGCTCAGCAGGATGCATTTGATTACTGCGTAGCAAAGGTTTCCGAGAAGGCCGACATGATCTCCACGAACTCCGTAAAGGATTCGCAGTTCAAGAAGCCGCTGCTTGAGTTCTCCGGTTCCTGCGCAGGCTGTGCAGAGACCTCTTACGCCCGCCTGATCACTCAGGTTTGCGGCGACCGCATGTACATCTCCAACGCTACCGGCTGTTCGTCCATTTGGGGCGGTCCGGCTGCTACCTCCCCGTACACCGTTGATGCAAACGGCCACGGTCCGGCATGGGCTAACTCCCTGTTCGAGGATAACGCAGAGCACGGCCTTGGCATGTACTACGGCCAGGAAGCTCTCCGTGAGCGCCTGATCTCCAAGCTCGAGGTTATGGCTGGCTCTGAGAACGCTACCGACGACTTCAAGAACGCTGTCAACACCTTCATGGATACCAAGGACAACGGCGCTGCTAACGCTGAGCCGGCAAAGGCACTGGTTGCAGAGCTCGAAAAGGGCGCAGCAGCAGGCTGCCCGGACTGCAAGGATGTTCTGGCTCACAAGGAATACCTCGCTAAGAAGTCCGTTTGGATCTTCGGCGGCGACGGCTGGGCATATGATATCGGCTTCGGCGGTCTGGATCACGTTCTGGCATCCGGCAAGGACGTAAACGTTATGGTATTCGATACCGAGGTTTACTCCAACACCGGCGGACAGGCTTCCAAGGCTACCAACATCGGCGCTGTTGCACAGTTCGCAGCTTCCGGTAAGACCACCAAGAAGAAGAGCCTTGCTGAGATCGCTATGAGCTACGGCTACGTTTACGTTGCACAGGTAGCTATGGGCGCTAACCCGGCTCAGACCCTGAAGGCCATCGCTGAGGCTGAGGCTTATCCGGGCCCGTCGCTGGTAATCGGCTATGCTCCGTGTGAGATGCACTCCATCAAGGGCGGCATGACCAACTGCCAGGCTGAGATGAAGAAGGCTGTTGACTGCGGTTACTGGAACCTGTTCCGCTTCAACCCGCAGCTGGCTGACGAGGGCAAGAACCCGTTCATTCTGGAGTCCAAGGAGCCTAAGACCGAGGATTACCGCAAGTTCATGATGAACGAGGCTCGTTACTCCGCACTGACCCGTGCATTCCCGGATCGTGCAGAGGGCCTGTTCGAGCGTTCCGAGGTAGAGTCTACCAAGCGTTACGCTCACCTGAAGCGCCTGCAGGATCTGTACGCTCCCGAGGCGTAAGATCGCGCAAAGCGCTTGCTGAAATAGCATAATAAATCCCGCAGAGGTTTTCTCTGCGGGATTTTTTTGCGTTTATTTCATAACATACGCGAATTATATCCGATGTTAGACTTTACCATAGGGTGCGGCAAGGTGAATTGCCCGTCAGGGCAAGAGAAGGTGCCCTGGGGTGCGACCTTTCGGCTCACCGCCTGTAAATTCATCTGCACACGCGCAATCGTAGGGGAGTACAGTGCGCTCTCGCATCACCGACAACCAGACGCGGACAAACGATTTTGCCGCTGCATGATACATTTCTGTTTCAAAATACAAAGAGATATATCCTTCCGGAAAAATTTATGCTATACTGAAACCAGATAAGACAGGCAGGACAATTAGATAGAGAAAGGCGGATGTTTATGAACAGAGATCTGCTCAAACGTGTGGGAATGTTGACGGCGGCAACTGCCGCCTGTACAGCCGGTGTTTTCGGGGCGCTGGCGGTGAATGGCTTACGCTACATGAGGCCAACGGCAGATAACTGGTGGCTGCTGCCGTGGGTCGCACCGGCGGAACGCATCGAGCAGTGCGTTATGGACTTCGGTGAGGGCGACCCGACCTACACTGTCACCGGATACGATGCACAGAACCGCGAGATTTGGTCGCGCACGACATTCGGCAAGCTGGCATCGGTCGGCAGCAGCCGTGATGTGTACATCGGCAATATATCGGCGCGGTATTTCTTCGGTCAGGGCGGAAAAGCGGACTCGGTTTGCCAGTATGATGAACAGGGACGGCTTATCCGTATGGAAACCGACTATGGCGGCATATCGACGTATTACTACCGCGGCGATGCGACTGAAACGTATCTGGAGGAAACGCACAACGCGCAGGGCGCGTTGACCGGCCGCAAGATCACCGAAACCGACCCGCAAACAGGCAGTACCGTCACCAATATGGACATATACGAAGACGATGGTACCTATCTTGCCTCGCAGTACTGCATACTGGATTCGCATGGCAACATCGTAAAGCAAGTGCATGTCAGCGCGGGCGGACAGATGAGAACCTGTGACTATCAGTGGACGTATGACGATGCCGCGCGCACGGCCACCTGTGTGGACGAGGCGGAGGGCACGACCGAGAAATACTGGTATGACGAACAGGGACGCTGGATAAAAAATGCATATAGCTTTTCGGAGGATGGTTTTTCGCGTGAGATTACAACAACATACACCGATGTCACCCGCTGAGGAGGTGTTTGGGTGAAGCTGAACATTCTTAAACGAGCCGGAATGCTGGCGGCGAGCACTGCCGTCTGCTGCGGCGTTGTTTTCGGCGGCTTATCGATGAACGGACTGCGGTATGTCCGTCCGACAGCGGAAAACTGGACACTTTTGGCGTATATGCAGCCTGCTGCTCGGATTGAACAGCAAAAGACAACGCGCGTGATACCGGATGAGAAGGAATGGTCCTATCTCAGAATCACCGGCTACGATGCGCAGAACCGCGAGATCTGGTCGCTGAATTGCAAGCGTCCGTTCGGTGTGAGTTCCAGCGAACGCAAGGTTTACAGCGGCAGCCAAATGACATGGTATTCCACAACCTGCGGTGTAAAGACGGTTTCTTACACAGAGTATGACGAGCAGGGGCGTATCATTCGCACAGCGAATGCGGACGGAATAGAGACTTACACCTATCGCGGAGACGAGGAAGAACCGTATCTGGAGCAGAGTTACGACACGGCGGGCAACATGCAGTCACAGGCGGTGTCGGAATACAATCCCAAAACCGGAGAAACGACCAGAACCAGTACGGTTTTCGAGGGTGTGCTGACCGGTGCATGGATTACGGTGAAGGATGCACGCGGCTCCACGCTGCACATGGAAAATGATGTGCATGATCCGAATTACGAAATGATGCAGGACAACGAGTGGACGTATGACGACGCTGAGCACACCGCAGTCTGCGTCAGCAGGGACGGCGTAACCGAGAAAATATGGTATGACGAGCAGCAGCGCGTCCTGCGGGATGAATACTACACGCCGGACGGTATGCTGCAGACCTGCACCGTCAATGATTTTTTTGACATTACCCGATAAATCTGGGAACCTTTTGCAGATACCAACGTCAAATACAATGCAGCGATCAGAAAACAGCGCGCGATACCGGGAACAAAGAAAACACATCACTGACCGCTGAATTAAAAGGAGGATTTTCTATGAAACGAACGATTGCAGCGATTTTATCTGCGGCTATGCTGGTAACGGCAGCTGCGGCAGCGGAAGCGCCGAGCAGTTGGGCCAAGTCGGCGGTGGATACCGCGCGGAACGCGGGCATTGTGCCGGAGCAGGTCGATCAGGCGTACACGCAGAGCATCACCCGTGCGGATTTCTGCGCGCTGGCGGCAGCGGTTTACCACACTTGGGAAAAGAGCGGCAACGTAAAATCCGTTGATAAGGCTGTGGTCTCCTTCTCGGATACCAAGGATGAGGATGTGCTGCTCTGCGCGGCTCTGGGCGTGGTAAACGGTGTCGGCGGCGGAAAGTTTGCACCGCAGCAGCAGCTGACCCGTCAGCAGGCGGCAAGCATGCTGCACCGTCTGGGCAATCTGCGCAAGAATGCCAAGGACAACGTAAAGGACCGTATGCCGCACGTTTTCGCGGACGGCGCGGATATTCAGGCGTGGGCACGGAATGATGTGTACTGGGTCTACAATCAGGGCGTAATGAACGGCGTCAGCGGCAATCGTTTTGCACCGAATAACAGCTATACACGCGAGCAGTCCATCGCGACCATGCTGCGCCTGTATGATACCAAGTATGCCGAGGTGCCGAGCGGCGAGACTGCGGCAGAGTACGCCGTTGTCATGGACGATGAGGGCGGTGCCGGTGCACGGTCGCAGATGCACATCGAGAACGCAAAGGGCAAAAAGCTGCTGACCGATTATAAGGATACCAAGGGCACCTTCGAGAATATTACTATGCTCGGTGTATGGGCCGGTGTGACGATGGAAAACGGCACGAAATATGACGTGGTGAACCTCAAAACCGGCGAAAAACTGGAGGATTACCGCATTCTTGTCGCAGACGGCGAGCAGGCAGGCTGGCTGTGTCCGATGGACATCACCAAGGTGACTTACGGTAAGGACTACATTGCGCTGGCTGACGGCACTAAGAGCACGGCGACTTATGATCGCATGACCAACTTCAAGGACGGCAAGGCGGTTGTCAACGTGGACGGCAAGACTATTCGTGCCATCGACACCACCGGCAAGACCCTGTGGAGCATGAATTTTGCGTTTGACCGCAGCAAGATGGAGATTCGTGATGGTGCGGGAGACCGCTTTACTGTGTGGGGCAATAATTCGGCTGCCATTATCGCAGGCGGCAAGCGCATTGCATCCAGCTCGGGCGGTCTGTATCTCAATCAGTACAGTGATACCTACATCTACTCCGAGAATACAGGCTACTATGCGCTGTACAACTTTAACGGCAGAAAGCTGACAAAGACCTATCAGAATGCGTTCGATGAGGTCGGTCAGAACATTTACAGCCACTGGATTAACGACAAGGAATACGAGTACATCCGCTGTGACGCGGACGGCACGAACAAGGTTCTGTTCCGCGTGAAGTGCCCGAACGGCCGTCCGGGCGCACTGCCGACCGACGGCGCAGGCGTGTATGCGCTCCGCACGGATGAGCATACCGTTACCTGCTTTGACCGCTTCGGCACGACGCTCGGCACCATCAAGCAGGATGGTGAAATCACGCTGGAACCCACCTTTGAAAACGGCTGTGTCCGCGTGATGGATAAGCTGTACCTCCCGACCGGCGAGGAAATCTGATAAACATGAAAAAGGCACCGATTCGGTGCCTTTTTCATTTGCTGTGCCTTGTAACCGAGCAATGAAACGGTTATAATAGAACCTGTACGACAAAAGACGAAAAAGGAGGAATTTCCTTGCAGTTAGAACAAACGCTGCGGACGCTGTGCGCGCTGCCGGCGGTCAGCGGCTTTGAAATGCAGGCGGCAAAGGCCGTCGCGGAGCTGTTCCGGCCGTACTGCGACACCGTGGACGCGGACAAGAACGGCAATGTGATCGGCAGCTTGTCCTGCGGTAAAGAGGGCGCGAAAACCGTCCTTCTGGACGCGCATCTCGACCAGATCGGCTTTCTTGTCACCGAGGTACTGGACGGCGGCTTTCTGCGGTTCGCGCCGGTCGGCGGTGTGGACCCGCGCATGCTGCTCGGCGGTGAGGTGACCATTCTCGCAGACGAGCCGCTATACGGCGTGGTATCCTGCATGCCGCCGCATCTGCTCAAGGCAGGTGAGCAGAACAAGTCCGTCCCCATCGACCAGATGGCGATCGACACCGGTCTGCTCGATGCCAAAAGCCGCATTCGTGTCGGCACGCCGATCGTGTTCGCGCAGCAGCCGATCAAGCTGGCGGGCGGTCAGCTTTGCAGCAAGTGCCTTGACGACCGCGCAGGCGTTGCCGCCATCCTGCTGGCGATGGAGAAGCTGCACGCGGCAAAGGACAAGCTGAAGTGCAATGTCGCAGTGCTCATCAGCACGCAGGAGGAGGTCACCGAGCTGGGTGCACAGACCGGCGCGTTTACGGTTCAGCCGGAGTACGCCATCGCGGTGGACGTGACCCACGGCAGAACGCCGGACGGTCCGTCGGACGGTGTGTTCGACCTCGGCAGCGGCGTGGCAGTCGGCATGGGACCGAACCTGCATCGCGGCTTTACCAAGGCGCTCATCAAGACCGCCAAGGCGAACGACATCGACTATACGCTTGAAATCATGGAGGGCAACACCGGCACGAATGCGTGGACGATGCAGATCGTCGGCCGCGGTATCGCAATGGGTCTGCTGTCCATTCCGGAAAAATACATGCATACGCCGGTCGAGGTTGTGGAGCTGTCTGATGTGCAGGCAGTCGCTGACCTGATGGCAGAATTCCTGCGCGAATTTGACGGGGAGGTGGGCGCATGATCGAACTGATGAAGCAGCTGTGCGCGCTGCCGGGGCCGTCCGGCTGTGAGGATGCGGTGCGCGAGTTTGTGCTCGAGAAGGTAAAGCCGTTCGCGGACGAGATAAAGACCGATGCCATCGGCAACATTATGGTGTTCCGAAAGGGCAAAAAGGCGCTCGAGCGTCCGGTCGTTGTGTGCGCACACATGGACGAGGTCGGCGTTATCATCAAGCAGATTACGGACGACGGCATGCTGAAGTTCGGCTTTGTCGGCGGCGTGGACCCGCGTGTTGTCATCGGCCGACCGGTTCGCTTCGGTGATGTGCAGGGCGTGATCGGCATCAAGGCAGTTCATTTGACGACCGCAGCAGAGCGCCGCACCATGCCCAAGACCAAGGATTTGTATATCGACATCGGTGCAGCGAGCAAAGCTGCCGCCGAGGACAAGGTTTCGCTTGGCGATTACGGCGTGTTCGACTCGGCGGTTGTCGAGTTCGGCGACGGTCTTATCAAGGCCAAGGCGATTGATGACCGCGTCGGCTGTGCTGCGCTCCTCAAGCTCATCGAGGACGAGCCGCCGATCGACACCTGGTTCTGCTTTACTGTGCAGGAGGAAGTTGGTCTGCGCGGTGCGGCAAGCATGGCGTATGCGCTCGACCCAGGATTTGCAATGGTGCTCGAGGGTACGACAGCTGCTGATCTCGCAGAGGTGGAAGGCGGCAAAGCTGTTTGCCGTGTACGCGGCGGTGTGGTTCTGCCGTTCATGGATGGCGCGACTATCTACGATGCGGAGCTGTTTGAACTTCTGCGCAATGCCTGCGACAAGCGCGGCATCTGCTGGCAGACGAAAACGCGCGTAGCTGGCGGCACGGACGCAGGCCGCATCCACAAGAGCCGTGCGGGCGTGCGCGTGTGCGCGGCTGCGGCTCCGGTACGCTATATTCACTCGCCGTCCTCGGTGGCGGCAGTAGCCGACTGCGAAGCGGTGCTCGCTGCCGCACGCGCATTTCTGGAAGAACTCGGAGGGAACGACGAATGAGCAAGATTTTTGATTTATGGAACACGGTCGCGGGGGCATTCGGCCCTTCCGGCCGTGAGGATGCGGTCCGCGAGACCATCGCGGAGATTGCAGGCGCGTATATCGACGATGTGACGACGGATGCACTCGGCAACCTCATCTGCCGCAAAAAAGGCGCAAAGAATGGCAAAAAGCTGTTGTTTGCCGCGCATATGGACTCTATCGGTGTGGTTGCCACCTATATTGAGGACAAGGGCTTTATCCGTTTTTCGCAGATCGGCGGCCTGTATGTCGGCGACCTGCTGAATATTCAGGTGAAGTTTGCCAACGGCACGCGCGGCGTGATCTCGTACGAGGAAAAGACGCCGCTCAAGGATTTGACACTGGATAATCTGTTCATCGACATCGGTGCAAAGAATGCCGATGAAGCGCGCAAACTGGTGCAGATCGGCGATTTTGCCGTGTACGAAGCACCGCGGTTCGAGCAGAACGGCGTGCTGTGCGGCCCGTATCTGGACAACCGCATCGGCTGTGTGACACTCCTGCTGATGATGGAGCAGTTGGCGGACAAGGAAATCGAGAACGACCTGTACTTCGTGTTTACGGCACAGGAGGAGGTTGGCCTGCGCGGCGCAGGCGCGGCAGCGTTCGCAGTTGAGCCGGATGCGGCTATCGCAGTGGACGTGACCGATACCGGCGACCTGCCGGAGATGAAGTCCGCGATGGCGGTCGAGCTGGGCAAGGGACCGGCAGTCAAGGTGATGGACCGCTCGGTTATCTGCACACCGGCGGTTGTAGATGCGCTCGAGCAGGCGGCGAAGGACTGCGGTGTATCCGCGCAGCGCGAAATCCTGCTGTGCGGCGGCACGGATACGTCGGCGCTGCAGAAGGCGCGCGCAGGCGTGCAGGCAGGCGCGGTCTCCATCCCGACTCGCTATATCCATTCTCCGAGCGAGCTGTGTGCGGTTTCCGATGTCGAGGACGCGGCAAAGCTGCTGGCACAGTACGCACTCCAAAAATAACCGATAGAGTTACTGGGAATTTTGTAAAAAACGACAGGTGACAAGCTGCCGATTTTGCAGTATGATAAAGACACAGCAAGGGGGCTGATACCGATAAAAGGTGCAGGACTCTTGCTGTTTTTTTATACCTTTTCTCATTTCGACCACATCTTACTTACATACTACTCTTTGCCTGAAGCTGTTCTACCTTATGGTAGAGCGGCTTCGGGCATTTTACGCTCTTTATTCGGCAAAACGTGCACGTTGTCCGTGCTATACTGAATCTTGTTCGGGAGGTGCGGTATGGTCGTCTATCTGGATGTGCTGTTTGCCGTCAACGCGCTGATGGATGGCGCAACGCTGCTTGCGGCGGCTCGCTTAGGCGGCGTGCAGGTGCGGAAAATGCGGCTGATTTTCTCAGCAGCACTCGGCGGCGGTTATGCCGTGCTGGGTGCGGTCTGGCCGGTGCTGACACTCGCGCCGCTGCGCCTGCTTGCAGGACTGGGCCTGTGCATGGTCGCTTTCGGCAGAGAGCGGCACCTTGCGCGGCTGTGTGCACTGTACGGCGTGGTCGCGGCCTCGTTCGCCGGACTGGCGGCGGCGCTGAGTGCCGCAAGCGGCAGGAGGCTGCTGCTCTCGTGTGGGTACTACTTTGCGGTGCCGATACAGGTGCTCGTGCTGGCGGCAGCTGTCGGCTACGCGGCAAGCGGGATACTCCTGTGCGGAGACGCGAAGCACGGCGCGCTGCACCGCGAAACGGAAACGCTGACCATCCGGTTCGGCAATCGGCAGACCGCCGTGCGTGTGCTGCACGACACGGGCAACGACCTGATCGAACCGGTATCCGGAAAGCCGGTCGTGGTGCTCGAGCGCAAGGCCGCCGAGTGCCTGCTGGGCACGAAACTGCCGTTTGGCAGTGCGTCCGCGCAGTTGGCGGCTCTGTCGGAAAATCTGGCTGCACGCTGCGGTCTGCTGCCGTTTCACGCGGTCGGCACGGATGGCGGTCTGCTGCTGTATTTCCGGCCGGACAGCGTGCTGAGAGCGGACGGCACGGCACTCGACTGTGTGTGTGCAGTCGGTGCGGTCTCCATCGGACAGGGCGCGTACGAGGGACTTATCGGGGTGTGAAAGGGAGAGCAAAAATGAAAATTCTGCAGTGGTTAAAGATGGTTTTGCGGCGGTTTCGAGCGCAAGGCGTACATTATATCGGCGGCAGCGATGTTCTGCCGCCGCCGTTGTCTCCGGAGGAGGAGGCCGCCGCCGTGGAGGCGAACAGCGGGGGCGATGTTGCGGCGCGCAACCGTCTTATCGAGCACAATCTGCGGCTGGTGGTGTTCCTGGCGCGCAAGTTTGAGTCGAGCGGTGTGGGAACGGAAGATTTAATTTCTATTGGAACGATCGGACTCATCAAGGCGGTGAGCACCTACCGGAGCGACAAAAACGTCAAGCTGGCGACGTATGCGTCGCGGTGTATCGAGAACGAGATCCTCATGCACCTGCGCAAGATCGCCGGACGGCGGAGCGAGGTTTCCATCGACGAGCCGCTGTCCTCGGACTGGGATGGCAACGAGCTGCTGCTGAGTGATATTCTCGGCACCGAGCCGGACAGCGTCATGCGGCCGCTCGAGGATGATGTGGACAAAATGCTGCTGCATCGTGCACTGGGTCATCTGCCGCCGAGAGAGCGGCAGATCATCTCGCTGCGGTTCGGCATCGGCACGCCGAAGGCGCTGACGCAGAAGGAGGTCGCAGATTTGCTGGGTATCTCGCAAAGCTATATTTCAAGGCTGGAAAAGCGGATTATCGCGCGAATGCGAAAAGACATTTTGAAGTATTCGGCGTTTTAAGGCAATACCGCATAATTGAACAAGAGTGATTTGCGAGTAAATTTTGCGTACTGACGAGGCACAGTTTTGCGGTAATACTTGATGTATTACCGTGAAACTTCGGCAGCGCGGACGGAACTCGCGCAAGGAACCGAAGCCAAAGTCAGGACACAAAATTTCCGCAAAGCACCGCGGCAGCGCGACCGGAGCCTGCGCAAGGAGCCGCCGCTTTAATTGTGCGGTGTTGCCTTAAGAAAGAGCGAGGAGTGAAAAGTTGAGAGGGGAGAGAACGCAATGGGTTATCGTTCGGCAAGTCGCAGATAATTCACAAATGCTGTGCAGAATATTCTCCAGACCAACGAGTTGCGCGACACTGTCATGCATGCCGCGCTTGCGGAGAGTAACCTGCATGTGTAGCAGTAAGGTATCTGACGTTGCGTAGAGGCAGAGAAATGGGCGCACACTGTGCGCCCGCGCGGCGTCAGCGCGTTTCCGCGGTTTGCAGCCGATGCGACAGTTTTCTTTTCTCCTGCACTATGCTATAATAAGAGAAAACCCAAGGGATGAGATACCATGCAGATCGAAATTCGGCAGTACGAGCAGCGTGACGCTGCACAGGCAGCAGAAATTTGGAACGAGGTCGTTGAGGACGGCAAAGCCTTTCCGCAGATGGAAAAGCTGGACGAGGTGACCGGTCATGCCTTTTTCACTGAGCAGACCTATACCGGCGTGGCGTACAATACGGAAACCGGTGAGTTGGTCGGTCTGTATATTCTGCACCCGAACAATGTGGGCCGCTGCGGTCATATCTGCAACGCAAGCTATGCAGTTAAAAAGTCTGTGCGCGGACAGCATATCGGTGAAAAACTGGTAAAGCACTGCATTGCACAGGGAAAAACGTGCGGATTCCGCGTGCTGCAGTTCAACGCAGTCGTCAAGAGCAACAAGGGCGCACTTGCGCTGTACAAAAAGCTGGGATTCACACAGCTTGGTGTGATTCCGGGCGGATTTTTGAACAAGGACGGCGAATACGAGGATATTATCCCGCATTACCATGTTCTGTAAAGAGAAAAGGAGAAAACAATGCTTTTTTGCAACATTGATCTGTTGGATGAGAATTTTGCGCTCAAACGCGGGCAGTACGTCGGTGTGAAGGACGGCAAGATCGCCTATATCGGTGACACCGAGCCGCAGGAGGACTACGGTGAGCGTTACGACGGCAGACACCGTCTGCTGATGAGCGGCTTCTACAACGTCCACAGCCACGCGCCGATGACGCTGCTGCGCGGCTACGCGGAGAATCTGCCGCTGCAGCGCTGGCTGGGTGAGAAGGTATTTCCGTTTGAGGACAAGATCGATGACGAAGCGGCGTACTACGGCACGCAGCTTTCCATTGCGGAAATGCTGGCGAGCGGTACGGTTTCGTTCTCGGATATGTATTTCTTCTTCGACGGCATGATGCCCGCGATCCGCGAGAGCGGCATCAAGTGCAACCTCAGCCGCGGCCTGACCGTATTTGACGACAGCGACTACGAGAGCCTTGCCGCCTACAAGGACAATCTGCGCCTGCTGAACGGGTGGAACGGCGAGCTGGGCGGCCGTCTGATCGGTGATCTGTGTATCCACGGCGAGTATACCTCGACACCCAAGGTGGTCGAGGCGGTAGCCGCTCACGCGAAGGACGCGGGTGCGCGTATCCACATCCACCTGTCCGAGACGCAGACCGAGCACGAGGAGTGCAAGCAGCGTCATGGCCTGACGCCGGCGGCGTACATGGAGGCACACGGCATTTTCGATTCTCCGACCACGGCGGCGCACTGCGTCTGGCTGGAGGACGAGGATTTCGATATCCTCAAGAAGCACAATGTTTCGGTCGCCTGCTGTCCGGCGAGCAACCTCAAGCTGGCATCCGGCTACGCGAACATCCCGAAAATGCTGGAGAAGGGCATCAATATCGCGCTCGGCACGGACGGCGCAGCCTCCAACAACAACCTGAATATTCTGCAGGATATTTACCTGTTCGGCGTGGTATACAAGGGTTTCTATCACGATTCCACACTGCTGACGCCTGCACAGGTGCTGCACACCGCAACGCGCGCCGGTGCGCTCTCGCAGGGACGCACTGACTGCGGCAAGCTGGCGGTTGGATATAAGGCTGACTTGTGCGTCATCGATACCGATACGCCGCAGTTTACGCCGATGACCGATGCCGCCTGCAACGTGGTCTATGCGGCTCAGGGCGCAGACGTTCGCCTGACCATGGTAGACGGCGAGGTGCTGTACCGCGATGGTGAATTCAAGACCATTGACATTGAAAAGGTAAAGGCGGAAACGCAGAAGCGCACGGACGCTATCCTGCGTCGGCTGTAAGGAGGGACAACCTATGCTGACAAAAGCAAATGTAGTGGAATCTGCAGCATATCTTAAAGAAAAGCTGCCGTTTGTGCCCGAAATCGCACTTGTGCTCGGCTCGGGCATCGGCCCGCTGGCAGATGAGGTGGAGAACCCGACGTATGTACCTTACGGCGAGATTCCGCACTTCAAGGTATCCACCGCGCCCGACCACGCAGGACGCATGGTGTGCGGCACACTGGCCGGACGCCGCGTTATCTGCATGCAGGGCCGTCTGCACGGCTACGAGGGCTACGCGCCGGACGAGGTGGCATATCCTGTTTATGTGCTGAAAGAGTTGGGTGTGAAGGCGCTTGTCGTGACGAATGCCTCCGGCGGCATCAACACCGGCTATCATGCGGGTGATTTTATGCTGATCACCGACCACATCAACATGACCGGTAAAAGTCCGCTGACCGGCAAAAACGATCCTGAACTCGGTACTCGTTTTCCGGATATGACGTTCGCCTACAGCCATGAGCTCGGTGAAAAAGCCCTGCAGGCCGCTGCGGACTGCGGTCTTAAGCTGCATCAGGGTGTATACTGCGGCGTAAACGGCCCGCAGTTTGAGACACCGGCGGAGATCCGCATGTTCCGCACGCTCGGCGCGGATGCGGTCGGCATGTCCACCGTGTTCGAGGTCATTGCGGCCGCGCATTGCGGTCTGCCGCTCGTCGGTATTGCCATGATCACCAATATGGCGGCGGGCGTGCTTATGCAGCCGCTCTCGGGCGCTGAGGTCAACGAGACTGCCGAGCGCCGCGGCGCAGAGCTGCGCCGTCTGGTGGCAAAGCTGCTCGAGAAAATTTAAGGAAAATTTCAAAAAAGTGTTGACAGAAAGCGATTTCTGCGATATACTAATAAAGCTGTCACGGAAAAGCGTTGGCAGCTTGATTTCGAGGTGTGGCTCAGCTTGGTAGAGCGCTTCGTTCGGGACGAAGAGGCCGCAGGTTCAAATCCTGTCACCTCGACCACAGAAACTCTGAAAACCACATGGTTTTCGGAGTTTTTTGCTATCTGATGAAAATTTTACTTACCACTTAATATATCGAAAGAGAGGACGGCATTGATGCAGAACGCAGAACAGAAGACCGCACTCATTGCGATGAGCGGCGGCGTAGACAGCTCGATCGCGGCTTACCTGATGCGGCAGGCGGACTTCCGCTGCATGGGCACGACCATGCGGCTGTACCGCAACGAGGATCTCGGCGCATGTAATTTCCGCACCTGCTGTTCGGAAAAGGATATCGAGGACGCAAGTGAGGTTGCGTTTCAGCTGGATATTCCGTATGAGGTGCTGGATTTTACACTGGATTTTCAGGAGAAGATCATCGGCAAGTTTGTCCGCACCTATGAGGCAGGCGGCACGCCCAATCCCTGTATTGACTGCAACCGCTTTATGAAGTTCGACAAGCTGCTGGATTTTGCCGAGCAGCACGGCCTGTATTACGTTGTCACGGGTCACTATGCCCGCATTGAGCAGGATGAACAGACCGGTCGCTGGCTGCTCAAAAAGGGCGTGGACGCGGGCAAGGACCAGAGCTATGTGCTGTACACGATGACGCAGCGGCAGCTTGCGCACACCAAATTTCCTCTGGGCGACCGCAACAAGCCGGAGATCCGCGAGCTGGCGGAGCAGCTCAGCTTCTGCAACGCACGCAAGCACGACAGCCAGGATATTTGCTTTGTGCCGGACGGCGATTACGTCAAGTTCATGGAGCAGTACACGGGCAAGCACTATCCGGCAGGCGATTTCCTCGATTTAGACGGCAAGCCGGTGGGAAAGCACGAGGGTGCTGTCCGCTATACCGTCGGTCAGAGACGCGGCCTCGGTCTTGCGATGGGTGAGCCGGTGTACGTCTGCGGCAAGGATATGGAGAAGAACACGGTTTCGGTCGGACCGGAGGCGGCGTTGTTCTCGAACACTGTGATCGTAGATGACATGAACTGGATTTCGATTCCGGAGCTGACCGAGCCAATCCACATCAAGGCGAAGATTCGCTACCGCCATGCGGAGCAGCCGGTGACGGTTTCTCCGATGGAGGACGGCCGTGTCAAGCTGGTGTTTGATGAGCCGCAGCGAGCCGCAGCGATCGGTCAGGCGGCGGTGCTGTATGACGGCGATGTAGTTGTAGGCGGCGGCACCATCGTGGATGTGCCAAAGCAGGCAGGCAGGTGAGGCGCGGCATGAAATTTCTCATTGCATCCGATATTCACGGCTCGGCATACTACTGCGAACAGCTGCTGCAGGCGTTCGAGCGCGAGCAGGCTGCGCGTCTGCTGCTGCTCGGCGATATTCTTTACCACGGTCCGAGAAACGATCTGCCGCGCGATTACGCGCCAAAGAAGGTGATTGCCATGCTGAACGGCATGGCGGATACAATCCTATGTGTGCGCGGCAACTGCGACACCGAGGTGGATCAGATGGTGCTCGAGTTTCCAATCCTCGCGGACTATGCCGTCCTGCCGACAGGGGAGCGGCTGGTGTATGTCACGCACGGACATCAATTCAACACGAAAACACCGCCGCCGTTGCGTAAGGGCGATGTGCTGCTGCACGGGCATACGCATATTCCGGCATGGGAGCCGTTTGGCAGGGAAAACCTGTATCTGAACCCGGGTTCAGTGTCCATCCCGAAAAATGATACCGCACATGGCTATATGACACTCGAAAACGGTGTTTTTACATGGAAAACGCTGAGCGGCGAACCATATCACACGCTTGCATTGTAAAAAAGAGGCTGACAGTTCACAGCTGTCAGCCTCTTTTTTATTGAATGTCGGTTTGCTTGCAAACCGCGTCCGCTAAAAGGCTTTGCCTTTTTATCGGAATCAGTCGATTTTTACAGTCCAGCCCAGCTCATCCGGCAGCTTGCCCCACTGGATGCCGGTCAGGGTGTTGTACAGCTTATGGGTAACTTCGCCGATCTCACCGTTGTTGATGTGAGCAACATCGCCCTCGTAGCGCAGCTCGCCAACCGGAGAGATAACTGCAGCGGTACCGGTGCCGAATACCTCTTCCAGCTTGCCATCGTGGGAAGCCTTCATAACGTCAGCGATCGGCAGGCGCTCCTCGGATACCGGAATGCCCCAGTGCTTGAGCAGCTCGATGCAGCTCATACGGGTAACGCCCGGCAGAACGGTGCCGACGGTCGGAGCGGTGTAAACGGTGCCGTCGATCTTGAAGAAGCAGTTCATGGAGCCGACTTCCTCAACGTACTTGTGCTCAACGCCGTCCAGCCACAGGGTCTGCTCGTAGCCCAGCTCGTGTGCCTTTACCTGAGAGATCAGGGATGCAGCGTAGTTGCCGCCGCACTTGGTGAAGCCGGTGCCGCCCGGGCAGGCACGAGTGTACTCATCCTCGACGAAGATCTTAACCGGATTGATGCCGGTGGAGTAGTAAGCGCCGACCGGAGAGCATACGATGATGAACTTGTGGGTGCGGGAGGTGCGAACGCCCAGATGCGGCTCGGTAGCGATGACAAACGGACGGATGTACAGGCTGGTGCCCTCAGCGTGCGGAACCCAGTCCTGATCGAAGGAAACAATGGCCTTGACAGCCTGAACGAAATCCTCTACCGGCAGGCTCGGCAGGCACATACGATGGTTGGTGTTGATCATACGCTGTGCATTCTTGTCCGGGCGGAACAGCTGAATGGAGCCGTCCGGGGTGCGGTAAGCCTTCAGACCCTCAAAGGACTCCATTGCGTAATGGAAAACCATCGCTGCCGGATCAAGCTCAAGCGGCTGATACGGTACGATGCGGGCATCGTGCCAGCCCTGTTCCTCATCGTGATCAATGATCAGCATGTGATCGGTATAATGAACACCAAAGCCGAGGCTGCTTTCGTCCGGCTTTGCCTTAGGAGTAGTGGTGCGCTGTGTTGTGATCTGCAGCATGGTTGATTCACTCTTTCTTTATAAGAATTTGTACTCTTTTATTATAGCACTCGATTCTCACAACGCAAGGTGTTTTTCGGCAGAAAGGGTGACAAACCCGCTGTGCTTTGGTATAATATGTTCGTACGAATTGCTGAAAGGAGTGAGTGCGTATCAAAAAAATCATCAGCTGTGTGCTGTGTGCCGCGCTGCTGCTGACGTTTCTGCCTGCACCGGCGCATGCGGTGACGCTGACAGCGGTAAACGACTCCATCCTGCCGCTCGACGAGAGCACCATGCCTGCACGTCTCGGCGGCGAAACCTATGTGCCGTACAGTGTGTTTACCACGCTCGGTGTGTCTGCCTCGGAGAATGACGGCGTGCTCGATCTTTCCGCAAACGACGAAACGCTCAGCTTTTCGACTGCGGAAGGCTATGTGTACGATCAGAATCTGAACAGCTATTCCACACCCGCGTATGAGATGAACGGAACGGTTTATGTGCCGGTCAAGCTGTGTTGTGCGAAGTTTGGCTTTACCTATTCTTCACTGACCCTGCAGGGGGAAAATGTGCTGCGTGTCGCGGACGGCTCGGCACAGAGCGATTCGGCGTTTATTGCGGCGCATACCAAGGTGATTGAGAACACGATCGACAACTACAAGGGCAGCACTTCCGGGTCGGACCGCAGCAATAACACGAATACCAATCCCGCACCGGCAAAGCCGGTGGACAACGATACCATCGAAATACCGAAGGTAGAGGAAAAGCCGGCGAAGAAGCCGGTCCGCGTGTATCTTGCCTATTACGGCGCGCCGAACGAAAACACGGCGGCTGTTCTGGACAATCTGCATGACGCAGGCAGGCAGGCGGCGTTTTTCCTGCCGACGGATACCTCCGAATGGGACGATGATCTGGTTCGCCGAATCGCAGCGGAAGGACATACGGCAGCCTTTCTGCTACAGGCGGACAGCAAAACCACAGGAGCAGACATGCTGGCCGACCTTGCCGCTGCGAACGAGCGCCTGACACTGCTGACCGGTGTGGCAGCCCGCATAGCCGCCAACCAGAGCGGCAGCGACGCGCTCACCGAAGCACAGCGCAGCGTGCTCATCGGTGCAGGCTACCGCCTGTGGGATGCCGGTCTGGACAGCGGCGATGCCGAGAAAAATGCGGCGGAAGCGTATACGCAGACCGTACAGTATTTCGCCTCCACGTCCGGCGTGGTAGTTGTGCGGCTGCATCACAGCAAGGCAACCCCGAGACTGACCGAAGCACTGTGCTCGTATATCGGACGGCAGGGTATTTTGGCAGGACACATCACATACAGCGTTACGCCGGTCAACAGTGCATCCGATACCCGATGAAGGGAGGACTCTATGAAGCTGATCTTATGTGTGGATGATAAAGGCGGCCTGGCCTTTAACCATCGCCGCCAGAGCCGCGACCGTGTGCTGAATGAGCACATTCTTAGGCACTGCGGTATGCACAGGCTGTGGATAAGTCCGTACACCGCAAAGCTGTTCGGAGCGGATACGGCAGTACGGCTTTGCATCGCTGAGGATTGCCTCGAGCGGGCGGCAGAGGACGATTACTGCTTCGCTGAGGTGCACGATCCTGCACCATACTTAAACAGGGTGCAGCAGGTGATAGTATATCACTGGAATCGTGTCTATCCCGCCGACCGGTATTTCACCTTGCCGGAAACCGGATGGACGAAGCAAAGCGAGACCGAATTTGCCGGTTCCTCGCATGAGAAAATAACAGAGGAAGTATTTGTTAAATGCGAAAATTGACCCGCGCGTTTGCGCCGATTGTATTCGTGCTCAGCCTGCTGCTTTCCGGCTGTGCACTGCCCATGCCGTCGAGCAGTATGGTTTCGATGGACGATCTGCCCGCCTACTCGGATTCTGCTTATGTCGAGATCGATGGCAATCAGCCATTCTTCACCGACGCAGACAAACAGGAGACCGGATCGTTTGAGGAATATTCGGATTTGGATTATCTCGGACGGTGCGGCACGGCATACGCCAATGTCGGACAGGATCTGATGCCCGCAGATGGAGAAAAACGCGGTTCGATCGGTCAGGTCAAGCCAACCGGATGGCATACCGTCAAGTATGACTGTGTGGACGGCAAATACCTGTATAACCGCTGTCACCTGATCGGCTGGCAGCTTACCGCCGAGAATGCCAACAAGCAGAATCTGATCACCGGCACGCGATACCTCAATATCGAGGGTATGCTGCCGTTTGAGAATATGGTCGCTGACTATGTGAAGGAAACCGGCAACCATGTGCTCTATCGGGTCACGCCGGTGTTTGAGGGCAGCAATCTTGTTGCCTCGGGCGTGCAGATGGAGGCGTGGTCAGTCGAGGACGACGGCGAAGGCATTTGCTTTAACGTGTACTGCTATAACGTCCAGCCAGGCGTGGAAATTGATTATGCCTCCGGCGAAAGTCAGGCAGCGTAAAGAAAAACAGCAAGTTCAGTCGGACTTGCTGTTTTTTCTTTCATTGAGAATGGAGAATTGAAAATTGAGAATTTCGGTAACGCGAAAGGGCGTTTATTCAATAACCGCCCTTCGGGCAGTTTCTTTCATTCTCTATCCTCAATTTGTTAAATTTGCTTGCGGATATGCTCCAGTGCGCCCTTCTCCAATCGGGATACCTGCGCCTGTGAGATGTGTATCTTATCAAACGAAAGGATGTGATCTGCAGGATGATTTCTGCGCTTATCGTACGGTAAAAGTGCGGATTTGTCAAGATGGACAGGGAAAATCAAGTGATTGACCAATAGAGAAGCAAAGCCGCAAGAAACCCATCACATCCGTCTTTTTCACCGGAAAAATTTATGCTATAATGGTATCAACTACTAAGGGGAAAGGCGGGATACCGTTGCGCACAAGACCAATCCTTGCGGCAGCGGCGCTGCTGCTGGCGGCCGGACTTGCCGCCGTGACGCATCAGGCCCTATCGCAGGCGGACGAGCCGCTCCGCATTGGCACGACGTACATGACGATGAACAACCCGTTTTACAGCGTCATTGACGAGGAACTGCGGTTGGTGATCGAAAGCCGCGGCGATATTCTGCTGACGCGTGATCCGGCGCTCGATCAGGAGCGGCAGAACGAGGAGATACGCGATCTGCTGCACGAAAATATCGACCTGCTGGTGCTCAATCCAGTGGACTATCGTGAGATCGAGCCGGCACTGCGGGAGGCACAGAAGGCGGGCGTACCGGTCGTAGTTATCGACTCGCAGGTCGGCAACCCGGATTTGGTAGCGTGCACGATCGCGTCCGACAACTACGGTGCGGGTGTGCTCTGCGCGGAGCACCTGATGAACACGCGCGATTCCGCGAAGGTCGTGCTGCTTGAGCACGCATCTACCAAGTCCGGCCGAGACCGTATCCAGGGCTTTTGCGATACGCTGGCATCCGACGTCAACTATCAAATCATCGGTCGCGCGGACAGCGCCGGTCAGCTTGAAGTCGCCATGCCGGAGATGGACAAGCTGCTTGAACAGGGCATTGTGCCGGACGCCGTGATGTCACTTAACGACCCGAGCGCACTTGGCGCGATGGCGGCTCTGCAGGAGCATGGCATGCTGCAGGATACGGCGGTTTACGGCGTGGATGGTGCTCCCGAAGCGAAAAGCATGATCAGCGAGGGCGCTATGACGGCGACAGCGGCCCAGTCCCCCATTCGGCTGGGGCAGATTACCGCGCAGACGGTCTACGCCATCTTAAACGGCGAGGACTACGAAAAGGAAATTACGGTTCCGGTAGCACTGGTGACCAGGGACAACGTAAACAGCTACGACATGGACGGCTGGCAGTAGGGGGGACGGTATGGCACAGAGTTTGCAGTTTTTCCGCCGGATTATGCTGCTGCTGAATATCACCGTGTGCGTATTCCTCGCATGGGTGTTCGGCATGACGCCGGTGCTGGCGGCGCGGCAGTCGGACGGTGTGGCGTTCACGCAGAATTTAAGCGCGCTGCCGGCCAAGCCGTGGACGCTGACCGTAGCGATTCTCAGCATGGCGGCGCTCATTGTGGTTGGTGTACTGCGCAGACGCAGCTATCATTTCGTCGGCTGGACCGAGCCGTTATTCGCGCTGTGCGTGATTTTTGCGCTGCATCTGGACTACAACGGCCTGCTGCTGTATGTGGTTGTGGATTTGATCGACGGCCTGCACGGCAGAACGCGTCGCCGGTTTCTCGGCGTCATGACGGCGCTGTTCCTGCTGACCGGTTTGGGTGCCTTGCAGGGAGCGCTGCACACGGTTCCGTTTTCGGGATATCTGCTGTATTTTGACATGCACACGCGGCAGCTTTTGCAGAGCACGGTGGATTTGCTGGGTGCACTGCACCTTATCCTGTTCGTGGTGTACATGGTGGTGCTCATTGGGCAGCGGACCGAGGAAAACTCGGCGATACGCCGCCTGAACGGCGAACTGGAACAGGCGAACGATCGGCTTTCGGTTATGAACGAGCAGCTCAAGGCTTACGCCGCCGAGAGTGAACGCATGGCCGAAACGCGCGAGCGCAACCGCCTTGCCCGCGAGATTCACGACACGCTCGGCCACGCACTGACTGGCATTACCGCCGGTGCAGACGCATGTCTGCAAATGCTGGAAATCTCGCCCGAGATGGCGAAAAAGCAGATGGAACGCATTGCGGCTACCGCTCGTGAGGGCATGAATGAGGTGCGCCGTTCGGTGCGGGCACTGCGGCCGGATGCACTTGAACGCATGCAATTAACAGATGCGATAGCGAAGCTGTGCACCGAAATGCAGGCGACTTCGCAGGCGGAGATTATGCTCGATCTGCAGGCTGAGGATCTGCGGCTGTCGCCGGACGAGGAGGACGCGGTGTACCGCATCGTGCAGGAGAGCATCACGAATGCTATCCGGCACGGACACGCAACCGCGGTGCGTGTGCGCATTGCAGCGGAGGAGCGTCGGCTTGGCATAACGGTAACGGACAACGGCTGCGGCTGCACGAAAATTGAGCCAGGATTTGGTCTGCGGCACATGCGCGAGCGGCTTAAGCTGTTAAATGGCACGTTAAAGGTGAAGAGTGAAAACGGATTTGAGCTGCACGCGGAAATTCCGTTAAGATGGGGTGATGTATATGATTAAAGTGCTGCTGGCAGACGATCAGGAGCTGATTCGGGAGAGTTTAGGCTTTGTTTTGAACGCACAGAGCGATATTACCATTGTCGGCATGGCGAAGAACGGCCGCGAGGCCATCGAACTGGTGCGCAGCGAAAGGCCGGATGTTGTGCTGATGGACATCCGCATGCCCGAGGTGGACGGCGTGGAGTGCACGCGCCTTATCAAGTCGGCATACCCGAATATCAAGGTCATCGTGCTGACGACGTTCGACGATGACGAGTATGTGTTCAACGCTCTGCGGTTCGGCGCGTCCGGATATCTGCTCAAGGGTGTGTCTGTTGCGGATTTGACCAATGCGGTGCGCGAGGTCGTGCGCGGCGGCTCCATTATCGCGCCGGATGTGGCAAGCAAAGCCTTGCAGATGTTCGCGCGGATGGCCAAGGGCAACCTCACCATCGGTGTGGACGAAAAGCAGACCGAGGATTTGCAGGATAACGAATGGCGCATCATCCGTGAGGTCGGTGCCGGACTGTCTAACAAGGAAATCGCGGCCGCGCTCTGCCTGTCCGAAGGCACGGTGCGCAACTATCTGAGCAGCATTCTCAGCAAGCTGGATCTGCGCGACCGCACGCAGCTTGCCATCTGGGCGGTGCAGACCGGCGTAGCAGGCCGTCCGTTTGGAGGTCCGCAATGAAGGGGCTGGCGAAGCGTCTGACAGCGATCATCGTGCTGACAGCGGTGTGCCTGACGATGGTCGTTTACAGCCGCACACGTCCAGTCGAACTGCGACTCGGCTTTATGGCGGGCAGCTACTGGGATGCGCCAAACGGCAACTGCTACGCCGTCATCGACGCGGCGATCGAGCGGTTCGAGCGGGAGCACCCGAATGTGCACGTCACCTACACAAGCGGCATCCTCAAACGGGATTACTCGGAGTGGCTTATCGACCAGTACCTGCTCGGCAGTGAGCCGGATGTGTTCCTCGTGCTGCCGGAGGATTTCGGTGAGCTGTGCGAACTCGGTGCACTCGCGCCGCTGGACGGCTATCTTGCGCAGGACGAGGCGGTGTCCGACACGGATTTCTATCCGGCGGCGCTGCAGAGCGGCGCGGAGAATGGCGTGCAGTACGCGCTGCCGTATGAGTGCGTACCGACGCTGATGTGTGTCAACAAGACGCTGCTCGAAAGCGAAGGCATTGCTGTGCCGTCCGGTGACTGGACGTGGGAGGATTTTTACAACATCTGCGCCAAGGTCACGCACGACACGGATAGTGACGGCGAAATCGATCAGTTTGGCTGCTATGGATATACCTGGCAGGATGCGCTGATCGCGAACGGCACATCGCTGTTCACTGAGGGCGGCAGCAGCTGTCTGATCTCTCTGCCAAGAGCCGTGCAGGCGGTGGCGTTTGCACAGCGGCTGGACAAGCTCACCGCAGAGACCGCGCCTTCTGCGCGGGACTTTGACGAGGGCAGGGTGGCGTTCCGGCCGTTCCTGTTCTCGGATTACCGGACGTATCAGCCGTATCCGTGGCGCATCAAGCGGTACTCGGATTTCTTGTGGGACTGCATTCCCATGCCGCACGGTCCGGCAGGCGGCAACAGCTCGGAGCTGAGCACCGTGCTGGCCGGTATCAGCAGCCGCTCGGCACATACGACGCTCGCGTGGCAGTTTCTGCGCGAGCTGACCGCTAATGCGGACAATCAGTCCATGCTGTTTACGGATTCGCACAGTGTGTCCGCGTTGCGGAGCGTGACTGACTCGGAAAAAACCCGCCAAATTCTCCGGCAGGACACACCAGGCGAAAGCCGGTCCGGCGTGGAAATGCTGTCGGATGTCATGGAGCAGGCGGTGGCGGCGCCGCGGTTCCGCAATTACGATCAGGCGCTGCTGTTGACCGAAGGACTGGTACAGACCGCGATGGAGGATGAGCATAATTTGTCACTCCAGCTGCAAAGAGTACAGCACGAAGTGCAGGAATATTTACAGAAAAACTGACGATATCGAACGCGATACGCGCTCTGTTTGTGCAACACGCACAGACAGAGCGCATTTTATTTGCATATTTTGATAATCAGCATGACATTTGTCATAGAAAAACAGGACGATTATCACACGAGGGTCATGACAAAATACAGATTTCACGCTTCCTCAAATCCGGTATACTATGCTCAACAAACAGGAAAGAGGGAACGGAAAATGAGATATCTGATTTTGGTCAGTCACGGCACCTTTGCACCGGGTCTGCACAACGCGCTCGGCATGATGGCAGGCAGCGACCGCGAGGACATCCGCTCGACCAGCCTGCTCGACGGCATGGATGTGGACACCTTCCGTGTCAACTTCGCAGAGCTGGTTAAGGACATTACCACAGAGGACGAGATCATCCTCACGGCGGACATCATCGGCGGTTCGCCGCTGACAACTGCACTCGATGTGCTCACCGAAAAGGGTCTGCTGGGCAAAACGCTTGCCATCGGCGGCATGAACCTGCCGCTCGTGCTGACGGCCGCCTTCGCGGATGCGGAGACACCGCTCGATGAGCTGGAACAGGAACTGACCGGCGAGGCCAAGGACCAGATCAAGCGGTTTGATCTCGGCGGCGATGAAGACGACGATATTTAACCACAATAGAGTAGTATAAGGAGGAAAAAGTTATGTCAATCTCTTTTATTCGTGTTGACGACCGTATGATCCACGGCCAGACCTGCACGCGCTGGGCGCTCGAGTATCCCTGCGACGGCCTCATTGCCGTAAACGACAAGGCGGCTACCACGCCGGTGCTCAAGGCGGCGTACAAGAACGCAAGCGACAAGAAAACTTTCGTGTGGACGCTCGACGAGTGGCGCGCCAAGTGCGGCAAGGTGCTCGCCAGCAAGGATCGCTACTTCCTCATCACCAAGGACCCGATCACGATGAAGAGCATCCTCGTGGACGACGGCTTTGATCCCGGTGAGGTAAAGACGGTTATCATCGGACCGTGCAACGACCGCCCGGGCGCGACTAAGCTGGGCAACAATCAGGCGATCACCCAGCCGGAGGCGGACGCACTCGAGGCCATTATGCAGAAGGGCTACGAAGTAGAGTTCGCGCTCATCAAGGAGGCCGCCATCGGCAACTGGAAGAAGTTCCGCGGTCAGTTCGGCTACTAAATTCTATTTCACAAAATAAAAAAGAAAAGAGGGAGAACTTATGCAAGTTCAAGTTTGGCAGGCTGCATTGTTCGGATTGCTCGCATGTCTGGCATCCATGCCCGGTCTGGGCGGTACGGTGTTCGGTAACTACACACTGGGCCGTCCGTTGGTAGCGGGTCTGATCGTCGGCCTCATCATGGGCAATGTACAGACGGGCATTTATCTCGGCGCGGCCATTCAGGTCGTATACATCGCACTGGTAACGCCGGGCGGCACGGTTTCCGCTGACGTTCGCGCGATCTCTTACATCGGCATTCCGCTTTCCATGGTTGCCGTGCATTCCATGGGTCTCAATCCCGCATCCGCTGAGGGACAGGCAATGGCGGTAACGCTCGGTTCGGCTGTCGGCACCATCGGCACCGTGCTGTTCTACGGAACAGCTACCGTAAACCTCGTTTGGCAGCATATGGGCTGGCGCGCTCTGGAAAAGGGCGATCTGCGCAAGCTGTATGTGGTCGATATGGGTCTCCCGTGGATTTCCCACATCCTGTGCTCGTTTATTCCGACGTTTATCATCACCAAGGTCGGCACCAGTATGGTAGATCTGATGAAGGCCTACCTGCCAATGGACGGCGTTGCAATGAAAACACTGTTCACCGTCGGCTCGCTGCTTCCGGCAGTCGGTATCGCCATCCTGCTCAAGCAGGTTGCGACCAAGCCGGTTGATATTCTGGTATTCGTATTCGGCTTCACGCTGGCCGCGTGCATGGGCCTTAACCTGATCGCGGCATCTATCGTCGGCGGTTTCTTTGCGGTCATCAACTACCGCATTAAGATCCTTGCTTTGCAGAAAGCCGCTCCCGCAGCTGCATCTGCTGCCGCAGCGGAATTTGACGACGATGAGGAGGAGATTTGATCATGGCAGAAAAGAAACTTTCCAAGAAAGCGCTGAACAAATCGTTCCGCAACTGGTTTTACGGCCATCTGACCTGCTTTTCGCAGGAGCATATGCAGACGTTCGGCTACCTGTGCGCCATGCTGCCGCTGGTAGAGGAGCTGTACGACACCAAGGAGGAGCAGACCGAAGCCCTCAAGACTTATTCCGCATTCTTCAACACCGAGCCGCAGCTGGGCACCGTCATCGTCGGCATGACCGCCGGTCTGGAAGAAGCCAAGGCCAACGGCGAGGACATCGACGGCGAGATGATCAACGGCATTCGCGCCGGTCTGATGGGACCGGTGGCCGGTATCGGTGACAGCCTGCTGGTCGGCACGCTGATTCCGATTCTGCTGGGCGTTGCGCTCGGCTTATCCTCTGGCGGCTCGCCGCTCGGCGCGATCTTCTACATCATCGCGTACAATGTCATTCTGACGCTCGGCATGCGCCTGCTGTATTTCAAGGGCTATGAGCTCGGCGGCAAGGCCGTTGAGATGATCGTCGGTGAAAAGGCGAACGCCATCCGCGAGAGCATCATCATGCTCGGCACGGTCGTTATCGGCGCGGTTGCTGCAAGCTGGATCTCGATCACGACGCCGCTCGTCCTGCCCGGTGATATATCGCTCCAGAAGGATGTGCTGGATACCATATTCCCCAAGATGCTGCCGCTGGCTACCGTTATGCTCTGTTATTGGCTGATGAGTAAGAAGAAAATGGCACCGACGACCGTTATGCTCGTGCTGGTCGGCATTGCGCTGGTCGGCGTGCTGGTTGGATTCTTTGATCCGCAGCTTGCATACTAAAATCGTTTCACTCAGACTATATCACACTTTCACCCCTCTGGCCGCTGAACGAAATCGTTCAGCGGCCGCCGTACAGGAAAGGAGTTTTCTCAATGAACAAGACCGCATTACTGCACGAGGCCAAACAGCAGCAGCAGGCCCTTCGGCAGCTTTCCCTCTGGAAGCGAATCGCTATACTGCTCTCCTCCTGCGCGGCGGTGCTGGCATGGTGGGGCATCGCGGGCAGCGGATTGCGCTTTGCGGGCGGCGTATGCGGCGTAATTATCGCGCTGGTGTGCGCGGTCTGCGCGGCTGTGATCGGACTGGGCATCCGCAACGGAAACCGCAATGTCGCCAACATTTTGTCGGCGGCAGAGCAGGCATAAAGGAAGAAATGCAATGAATCAACAACAATATCGGTTGCTGTGCATGGATATTGACGGCACGCTTCTGAATTCGGCGCACAAGCTGCCGCTCGCCAACCGCGAGGCTGTGCAGTTTGCGGCGAAGAACGGCGTGACCATCTGCCTGATGAGCGCACGACCGCCGCGGGCGGTGTTCCCGATTCGGGATGCGCTCGGCGTGGATGGACCGCTGGTGTGCTGCGGCGGAGGACTTATTCTCTCGGGCGAAAACCGGCTGGCGGACAGCCGCCTGACCCGCGCATGTGCGCAGGCTGTCCTGCAGGAAACACAGGCGAGAGGTATCCACTTGAGCGTTTACCGCGATCTCGACTGGCTCATTTCCGCCAAGGACGAGTGGAGCCGCGCCGAGGCGCAGATAACCGGCGTACAGCCGACCGTCGCGCCGCTGGAGACGCTGTTTGCAGACTGGGGCGACGCAGGCGCGCACAAACTGCTCTGCATGGGCGAGAAATCGCAGATTGACGAAATGCTTCCGGTACTGGAGGCAAAGCACCTGCCGATGACGCTTGTGCGCTCCAAGGACGAATATCTGGAGGTCATACCGGCAGGCGCGGGCAAGGACACGGCCATGCATGTGCTGTGCGATTCGCTGCACATCTCGCCCAATGAGGTGATGGCGCTCGGTGATCACGACATTGACGCGCCGCTGCTCCGCGCCGCCGGACTGGGCATTGCAGTGGGCAACGCTTCTCCGATTGCACGGGCAGCCGCCGACGAAGTGACCGCTTCGTGCGACGAGGACGGCGTGGCGTGCGCCATTTATCGCCATATCGGGGGAGGTACAGGCATGAAATACCGTTTGCTCGCGCTCGATCTGGACGGCACACTGCTGAACTCCCGCAAGGAGGTAACGCCCGAGGTCAAACAGGCGCTCCGGTGGGTCAAGGAACGCGGCGTACACGTTGTGCTCTCGACCGGACGCATTGTCGGCGAAGCGGCGGAGTTCGCCCGTGAGCTGCCCTGCGAGGATTTGATGGTCACGGCGGGCGGCACGGCGATTGCCACTGCATCGGATGAGCGCATTCTGCAAAGCTGGGACATGCCGTGCGAAATCGGTGCAAAGGTGGTCGAGGCGGTGCAGAGCCGGCCGGTGCGCGTGATGATCTATGTTGGCAGCAAAATCTATATCAATGAATATTCTAACCGCGATTTTGTCGCAAATTACCGCGTAGAGGGCTTTCATGCGAATAAAATTGTCGTGGAGGACATCGCCGGTGAGATTCGGAAAAACCATCTGAACGTCACCAAGGTGTACGCACTCGGCGAACGCGAGGTGCTCGAGCAGGCGCTTGCGGAGATTCGGCCGCTGCCGGGTCTAACGATTACAAGCTCAGGCTCGGACAACTTTGAGATTCTGCCGGCCGGTGCGGATAAGGGACGCGCACTCACTCGCTTAGGCGAGATGTTCGGCGTGACGCCCGCTGAAATGGTCGCCATCGGTGACAGCGACAATGACGCGGAAATGCTCCGCGCAGTCGGGATGCCGGTGGCGATGGGCAACGCGGATGCAGCGCTCAAGGATCTGGCAAAATACATCACTGCAGACTGCGACCACGATGGCGTGGCACAGGCGGTCTATCACCTATTCAAATAACACAAGAGGAGGAAGAGACATGCCGTTTATGACCATTCCGGAAGCTGCGGTTTTATGGCACATTTCCGCCGCCGAACTGCGGCAGCTTTGCGAAAATCATGCGATTCTCGGCGCGGTACGCGTGCATCAGCGCTGGTTTATCCCGGAGGACGCAGCCTGTCCTTCCGAAATCCTTCCCGTATCCTGAACCTTGGCGGAGGTCTTTCCATGGCACAAACCGATCTGCAAATCCACAGCAGCCTGACTGCAGGCGGTGAGCTTTCACCGCGTGCACTGGCCGAACGCTGCTGTGAGGAACGGCTGACGCTGGCGGCTTTGACCGACCGGCGGGCGGTCAGCGGTGTGCCGGAATGTATCTGGCGCGGCGCACAGCTCGGTGTGCGCATTGTGCCTGGCATTGAACTCGACTGCCGCTGGCGGGAACAGGATTTTCTCACGCTCGGCATCGGCATTGACATCACCTGTCCGGCGCTGTTCGAGATCGAGCGGACGCGGAACGATTCGGTGCAGTCGTTTGCAGCCGAGCAGGCGATTCACACGATTCACGAAGCAGGCGGACTGGCCGTGCTCGTGCCGCCGAATGAGATGGACGACACCTTTCCGGTGGCGGCATTCGACGGCATTGCAGCATACGGCAGTCACAGCCGAGCAGATACCGCGCGGTATCACACACTGGCACGCAGACACGGTTTGGTCGTCACCGGCGGCAGCGGATTTCTCAGTGAGGACAAGCCGCCGCACCGACCGGGTGCAGTGGACTTTTATGGACACGAACCGCAGGCTGCAGCGGCATTTCTCGCCGCAATCCACCATTTGAATGAAGAAAAAAGGAGTTTTCATCATGACAGCATTTGAGTACACCATTACGGATTCCATTGGCATTCATGCACGTCCGGCAGGCATGCTGGCGAAGGAGGCCGCGAAGTTCAAGAGCAAGGTTTTCCTGCATTTCGGCGATAAAAAAGCGGATGCACGCCGCCTGATCGCCATCATGGGCATGGGCATCAAGCACGGCAATACCGTTCGTGTGGAAGTGGAAGGCGAGGACGAAGCGGAAGCGGCAGCGCAGATCGAGGCATTTTTCAAGGCGAACCTGTAAGGAGTGAGCGAGATGGAGCAGATTTTCGGCAAAGGTGTATCCAAAGGCGTAGCGGCAGGCCCGATCAGCTTTTACCGCAGAGCAAGCGGCGTCATTCCGCGCCATGAGGTGAGCGACACTGCGGCAGAGCTGGAGCGATTCCGTGCAGCGCGGGAGACGGCGAAGGAGCAGCTCGCAAAGCTGTATGACAAGGCACTTGCTGAGGCCGGTGAGGACGCGGCAATGCTGTTCGAGGCGCACCAGATGATGCTGGACGATCTGGATTTCGTGGAGAGCATCGAGGGTATGATTGAGAACGACCGTGTAAACGCCGAGGCCGCCGTCAGCGACACCGGTGCACAGTTCGCGGAAATGTTTGCTGCGATGGACGACAGCTACATGCAGGCGCGTGCGGCGGATATCCGCGATATTTCCGCGCGGGTGATCGGCATTCTGACCGGCGAAGGCGAAAGCGGCATCGTGTCCGATGTGCCGTGTATCGTGGCGGCAGATGATCTTGCGCCGAGCGAGACCGTGCAGCTGGATAAGGCTCTTATTCTGGGATTCATCACGGCAGGCGGCTCGGCGAACTCACACACGGCGATTCTGGCCCGCACGATGGGCATTCCGGCCATTATCAGTGCAGGAGATGCGCTGCAGCCGGAAATGGAGGGCAAGTACGCCATCATTGACGGCCAGACCGGCGAGGCGGTTATCGAGCCGGATGATGCCGAGCGCGAGCGTCTGCTCAAAAAGCAGGCCAAGGAGAAGGCGCTGAAAGAGCTGCTCAATCAACTCAAGGGCAAGCCCAACGTGACCAAAGACGGCCGAAATGTGATGGTTTACTGCAATATCGGCTCTCCGGCAGATATTGATGCGGTTCTGCAGAATGACGGCGGAGGCATCGGCCTGTTCCGCTCGGAATTTCTGTACCTGCAGGGCAGCGACTATCCGACCGAGGACGAGCAGTTCAAGGCTTATAAGACGGTCGCGGAGCGCATGGGCGGCAGGCGCGTTATCATTCGAACGCTGGACATCGGCGCGGACAAGCAGGCGGACTATTTCCACCTCGACAAAGAGGAAAACCCGGCGATGGGTCTGCGCGCCATCCGCATCTGTCTGACCCGTCCGGAGGTGTTCCGCACACAGCTGCGGGCGCTGTACCGCGCATCGGCGTACGGCAAAATCGCTATCATGTTCCCGATGATCACCTCGGTCTGGGAGGTACAGGAGATCAAGCGCATCTGTCGCAACATTCGTGCGGAACTCGCGGAGGAAGGTGTGCCGATGGCGGACAAGGTGGAACTCGGCATTATGATCGAGACACCGGCCGCCGTCATGATGAGCGCAGAGCTGGCACATGAGGTAGACTTTTTCTCGGTCGGTACGAACGATCTGACGCAGTACACGCTGGCGGTTGACCGACAGGGTGTGGGTCTCGACCGGTTTTTTGATGCCCATCATCCGGCGGTGCTCCGCATGATCCGCATGGCAGCCGAGAACGCGCACAAGGCCGGAATCTGGATCGGCATTTGCGGCGAACTCGGCGCGGACGCGGAGTTGACCGAAACCTTCCTGTCGATGGGTATCGACGAGCTTTCGGTTTCGCCGTCGGCGGTGCTGCCGCTGCGGTCGGCGATTCGCTCGATTGATACGACAACACTGGCTCCGCTGGAATTGTAAAAAAGGATAAAAGCAGTGATATGCTTCCAAATTGGAAAGGTATCACTGCTTTTTATTCCAAATGCCAGCGCACGAGATACGTCACCGTGTACTCACCCTGATAACCGGATCGCGCCCGCTGAAAGCGCATTTGCAGCTGCGCGTTAGAGGTTTGCGTCTCAGATACGATCGGCTCTGCACCGGTGGTGAGGAAAATATCGAGCGAGATACGGGTTTTGCTCTCGTCCGAGTCCACGACGATATGGTCAACGAGCGCCTTGGACATCTCACGCGAGAACCCGCAGCTCATCTGCCACCGTTCCTCGATGGTGCGGCGCAGGTTTTCCACCCGCCGGATACGTTCTTCCAGTGTCTTGTCTGCGTTCTGTAGTTCTGTTCGCTGCTGCTCGAGGGCGGCAAGCTGCTCGTTGCAGGCCTCGTTGCGCTGTTTGAATTCGTCGTTGGAGAGCGCACCCGCAAGCACCAGATCGAGCAGCTTGTCCTTGCGTTTGGTGACGGTTTCGATTTCCCGCTCGACTTGAGCAAGCGCAGGTGCGTTGTCCTGCCGGGCGGCAAAGGCGCGGAGATTGTCGATGTACTCCTGCACGGCGGCTGAGCGCTCGTCCGTCACCTGCTCGAACACGCGCTCCAAAATGCGGTCCAGCTCGTGGCTGTAAACCGTCGGGGAATTGCAGCCGCCGGTTTTGCCCTTTTCACGGTACAGCCTGCAGTTCCAGCACTCCATTTCGCCGCGGCTTTTGCTTTTATACACATGCCTGTGGAAAGTTGTGCCGTGCCTGGCACAGATCAGCTTGCCGCTGTAGGCGTAGCGATTCTGAGATGCCTGCGCGTGCGCCTTCATGGTCTTGCCGCGTGAGGCAAGCAGACGGTTAGCCTGCTCCCACAGTGCTTCGGGCACGATGGCAGGCACACGGTCGTCCTTATGCACGAGCCATTTGTCTGCACTCAGGCGGTAGCTGCGTTTGTCGCGGTAGTCGCGCGAGGCGTACCGCCGACCGGCATAGCAGCCCTTGTATTTCGGGTTGCGGATCATGCCGTACAGCGTGGAGTAGGTAAGCGGCTTGCCCTGCCGTCCGCGTATACCGCGGCTGTCCAGGTTGTTGGCAATGGCGCGAAGACCGAGGTCCCCGGCGGCATAGCGCTCGAACACCTCACGGACGACGGCGGCTTCCGGCTCGACAATCTCCAATCGCCCGTCAACCTTGTTGTACCCGAACAGATTGTTCTGTCCAAGCAGCACGCTGTTCTCCTGCGCACGCTTAAAGCCGAAGCGCGTGCGCTCGGACAGCTTGCGCACCTCGTCCTGCGCGATGGAGGACATGATGGTGAGCCGCAGTTCGGCATCCTTGTCAAAGGTGTTGATGTTGTCGTTCTGAAAGTACACGCCCACGCCGCAGCGCAGCAGCTCACGCGTGTAGCGCAGACTGTCGAGTGTATTTCTGGCGAAACGGCTGATTTCCTTGGTGACGATGAGGTCAAAGCGGCCGCGCTTGGCATCCTCCACCATTTTGAGGAACTGCTCGCGTCCCTCGACAGACGTGCCGCTGATACCCTCATCCACATAGCCTCCGGCGAATGTCCAGTGCGGATTTGCGGCGATATAGTCCTCAAAATAGCGTTTCTGGTTGCCGAGACTGTTGATCTGCTCGTCTTTGTCGGTCGAAACGCGGGCGTAGTACGCCACAGCAAGCTCGGTATCGAAAATACTGCGGCCCTGTGCCTGCATTTCGTCCAGTCTGCGGACGTCCATTGGGCGGCCTCCTTACGGCGTGCTGTGCAGCCGGGTCAGCTTGTCCGTCTGCACATGGCGGACAAAATCGTGCTCGTCGCGGGTGATGCAGCCGCTCCTCAGCATTTCGTCGTTGAGTGCGAGAATCTGGTAGATCTGCGCACACAGGAAATTGTTGGTCATGGAAATTCCTCCTTCTGGTAGTTAGGATTGCCGTGATGCGGGCGGTTTAATCATTCATACATATAAATATTATATCAATGACAGGCGTGGTTGATACGCTTATCGAAAGTACTTCGTGATACCCTTCCACACCTTGTTCGGCTCGCGCAGAACCTTTTTTAGCGCCTTCAGACGCTTTTTGCCGCGGGAAACGGTTTCGGGGTCGCGGCTGCTGTGGATAAGGTTTTTCACCACATACTCGTCCGACGGCGCGTAGAGCAGTACGGCGCGAGCTTTCTTTCCGTCGCGTCCGGCGCGGCCGATTTCCTGCGTGTACGCGTCAATGCCGATGGGCAGTCCGGCGTGCACGACCAGACGCACGTCAGGACGGTCAATGCCCAGACCGAAGGCGTTCGTAGCTACGATGATCGGGCGCTTTTTCGTCAGAAAGTAGTCCTGCACGTGGGCGCGTTTGCAGCGTTTCATTTTGCCGTAATAAGCCTTCACTGGATAGTCACGAGAACGCAGCCATTTGGTGGTGCGCTTGGCATCCTTGACGCGTGGGCAGTAGATGATCGTGGCACCGTGCTTGCGGTACTTACGCAGTACATTGTCCAGCATGATGAGCCGCGCGTTCTGCAGTTTGCGGGTCTTTCCGGTCTTATCGCGGATGGTAATTTTCTTGACATAAATTTTGACATTCTTCCGACGAACCGGAAACAGCAGACGCTTAGGGTCGCGCATACACAGCCGCTCGGCGATGTAGTTGAGGTCAGACACCGTGGCGGTCGCGGTGAACGCCAGCACCTGCGGGTGCTTGGGCAGCGACTCGATGAACGGCCCGATACGGCGGTAATCCTTGCGAAAGGCGTGCTCGACCTGCGGCAAAATATGCGCCTCGTCAACGACCACGCGGCGCACATGCGCGGCGACAAGTGCGGTGCGCACATCCTCACGGCGGAGCTGCTCCGGCGCAAGGTAGAGAAGGCCGCCGTTTGCGGCAAAGTCTCGCAGAATATCAGCGTGCATGGACGTGCTGAGGTCGGAGTTCAGCAGGGCGGCGTGCACGCCTCTGCGCTCGAGTGCCTGTACTTGATCGCGCTGCAGCGCGCGAAGCGGAGAGAAAACAAGCGTGAGCGAACCCGGCTCATCGAGCAGTGCGGGCAGATGATACAGCAGCGACTTTCCGCCGCCGGTGCGCAGCCGAACGAGGACATCACGTCCGGCAAGAATCGGCGTCAGTGCACGTTCCTGTTCATCGCGCAGATGTTCGATACTGAATGTCTGCAGTGCAGGATATATATCCTTATTATACATTATTGTCCTCCTCGTTGCCCGCCGGAATGGATGGAATGCTGGAATTTATGAACTTTTTCGTTGGAATTGCAAGATAGCGCCTGCCAGCCCCCTCAGTGTTGATTTTTATCTTTTCAGACGTGCAGAGCGAACGGTCCTTCAATGCCTGTACAACATCTTCGACAAGCTCGGGACCGACTCCGGCACGCTGCAGCAGACCAGCGAAGCGGTCGGGATGATAGACTAGCAGCGGCTTGTTCTGATACGTGTATTCGAACGCCGTTGTCTCAGCAAGTTCCTCGAGTGACTGCGGCCGCGGATGGATCGCGTCCTTGTAACGCTCCGGCTCGAGCAGGAAGGCAACACCCTTATCGATTGTTTCTGCGCGGGAAAGCTGTGCCTCTTTTGCGACGCGCTCAGCCTCGCCGGAGATGCGGTCGAATGCAGCACGGCTGTTTTCATTGGTCAGCAGAGCGTGGCGGATAAACTGCCGTGCAATGGTAATCCAGCGCTCCGGAAGATTCAGCCGGTAGGCGTGTGGATTGCCGGCAAGATCATCAATGGCCTCGTTGAGCGTGCCTGCTGCTCCAGAAATGCAGCACAGTAGCTTGGCAGCCGCCAGGCGAAGGCAGTCTGCGTCGGACTCGCGTAGAGAGTGTGCCTGTTGGGGCACAGTGACGGTGTACGCATACGCCGCCGGAAAGGTACGCGTGGAGATGACGATGGGGAACGCGGCAAACGGGCGTGCCTCGGCGTTGCTGGTAAGCAGCCGAATGCGCGAATGCTGTTCGATCGTGTCAATCAGCAGCTTGCGCGGTGCGTCTCCGATCGGCTCGAGCAGGACAAGACGCCCGCTTGCAGCGGGGCTGTACACCGGCGGCTGGCTGTTTTCGAGGCGCAGCGTAAGTGGGCGCTCGAACGGTGCAGATGGAGAGCGGAGCAGGTCAACCGTATGGAAGTGTTCCTCGAGGTTTTCGCGAACCGAAAGGGCCTGCGCGTTCGGCAGTGCGAAAACCATAAGGAAATTCGGGACGCTTTCCAGTGTCGATTCGCTCCATACGCTTGCGAGCAGTACGGCCTCGAGAACCGGCAGGACAAGCGGGTCATTCTGCAGCAGTTCGATGAATCGGGATTCGTCGAAAGCACCGAGCGACTTGGCAGCGTACGTGTTGCTGAGAATGTCGGCAAAAAGCGTCTTTTCCGTCGAAAAATCTTTCTCAATGTACGCACGATTGCGGGATAAGGTGTCGCACATCTCGTATACAAGGTCAACCTCTCGGTCGCTGAGATCAAGACCCGGAAAGCGCGGTTTCTTGTCCCATGCGGTCGTGCGGACGGCGTACGATAGACGGAGGTACGGCCAGTATACTGTGATAATTTTCCAACGTACGTGCACATCATCGGACGAAATGCCGACCGCGCCGACCTGCTCGGCGAGAAAGGGCACGCGCATGTCGCTGGCGATCACCGCACCGCGGTTCGTGATGAAGTAATCGCTCGCATCGACACGATCGCAGAGCTTGGCGGGAAATGCGTCGTCGGGCCAGATTTTTTCAAGCAGGACGACAGCGTCAGCCGCATGCGCGGCAAGGGTACGGATAAGCTCTTCTTTGTTCATGATTTTGCTCCTTTTTGTGGGGTTGATGATTTGAAAAACGTTTTTCGCTGTTTGTGATTTTATTATACATAATGAAAGAACTCCAATCGAGTTAACGTGCTCACAGCAGGGGAAATATAACAGCTAGTTTTGAAAAAAAGTAAAAATAGATATAATACGATTTTAAATAGAAATATTGTTCGGGAAATGTAATGTGTAATGATATGAGCAGGGAGAAAAGAAGATGTGTGCTCACAGCAGGTAAATTTATGTTATGAAAAAAACGACCGTCTGCACAAGGCAGACGGTCACAGTGAAAAATAGGAAATGGGAATGTTTAATCATTCGCAAAAGGATCTTGATTCTGGCGAATGGAGTTCCAGTAATCAGCACCTTTTGAAAGATAGTCTTCAGCGCGTGAGATAAGCTGATCAGACGGCAACAAGAACCAACATGAATCAAGCAGTTTGTCTTCTGTGGAAAGCAATATATCGTACATCAGGTTAGTTAGAGTATCTTCTGGATAGAACCATTGGATTGTATGGGTCAGTAATGGAAAATCGGTACCGGACATCTTCAGCGGCAGTTTGTGAGGTACTTGTGCTGCATGTCCTTCATAGTTATCCACATACTGGGGATAAGATTGCGCGGTTTTCAAAAAGTTCTGTGCCCATAGCCAGAGATTTGTAACTTCAGATTCTTCATCTTCGTCCAGAAAAGAATCCCCCGGAAAGTAAACTTCATCAAGTGCAGGTGATGGAGCAGAGACCATCTGCTGTTCCAGAAGATGCGCTGTTACAAAAGCACCGATGAAATAGTCCGCGGTGGAGTAAGATGTGTTTGGATCAGAAGATGCCTTTGGCCAAATGATACGATGAAGACGGGTAAAAAACATCTTGGTACAGGGTCCGGTCACATAGTCATTCGGTTCAAACAGTATCGGAACAGATGGAGGATCCCCTTCAAGCATATCGAGGGCATGTGGCTCACATTGAAACCAGAAGGGGTGGGTATATCCATACGAGTGACGTTGTTTCTTGTGCTCCAGAGACAGCTCGAGTGCGTCAGCGGTAAAATCATTTAGTGCTGCAACAAAAGAGGCAACAGAGGAGGGAAGCTCTTTTCTGGCTGCCTGTGCCTGTTTGCGGTATTTGCTGATTTCTTTGTTCAATGTTTTGTTATCCATCAGTTTTGATGGAATTGGCGGTATTTTAAATGATTTCGAATCCGAGAACAATGCACTTAGCGTACAGAAGATATCATCATACTGATGGCTGCGTTTTGCAGATTCCAATGCGGTCTGCAGTTTTTGCAAATAAACATGCAGATTGGTATCGGTATCTTTATTGGAATCCGAGGATACTTTTTTTAAGCTGGCTTCATTTAAAGTATAGGCCAATCGTCGCGTGATCTCTGGGGAACAAACCAGTTCACGGAATTGGCGTAATGCGGAGAATTGAGGATTTTCTACGAATTCAAGAGTGGAAAAGCAAAGGTAAAATAGTTTGCTGATATTGGTAGGAATATCGTTTTTATGTAGTTGCTTTTTTAAGCTGCAAAGAATCTTGTATCGATCCTCATCATAGCTTGTACAGAAAAAAGAATAATAGAGTTGCTTGTCCAAGTCGGGAGAGAGTGAATGACCACGCTTTTTGAGAAGATTAACGGCAAAGCGGTAATGCTTAAGTCGCTCTTTTGTAGTAAAGCAGTTGTATATCAATGGATCGATTGCGACAGCATCATCGGCGTTTTGAAAGCGGAGAAGTGAATTGCTGTTGCCTTCATCTTGAAATGCGAAACTGTAATACCGATTGGAAAATAGTCGGAGCCATTCTCGCAGCAGCTGAACAAGTTGGAAAAGCGAATAATAGTAATCACGGGTTGCATCTTTGAGATCGTATGAAGTTTCTGTTTGAAGGGCTTCATATAAATCTGTGATATCGTCATAAGAGGTTGGCAAATCCTCGCATACGACCGGAAAATCGTTATAATAGGCCAGAAGATTTTCATAAGAAGTAGAGAAGTCTTGATGAGCAGTCTGAAGATTATCGTATAAATCAAAGTCATCATAGCGTAGCTGATTTTTTTTTACATACAATGGAGAAATCCTCATAGTAAGATAGAAGATCCGTATATGAAACGCAGACAGACCTATAGAAGGCTTGCAAGTAATTGTAAATATGTGGAGAATAATCATAATCATCATATAGAGAACGAATAAGTTCGTCACATGTAGAAAGAGAGAAATCATTTCGCTTGCAATGTGTCTGGTAATAACCAAAATATTTTTCAAGTGAATAGACGAAATAGGGGTGCTGTTTCATCAGAGGCAGGAAACAGGCAGGTGATAACATATAGCGCAGATCGCCTTTACGCAGATAGTTGTTATACAGAACGGTTATTGCTTGGAGAAATTCCATGTCCAGCGTTCGCGGCAGGAACGAATTGTCGTCTGTGTCGTTATAATAGCTGTGCAGCGGTTTGCGTCGGAGATTTGACATTTTGATGCTGTCGGATAGGTTGGGGAACAGCCAATCAAAATAGGCTTTGGATTCCAGAATATAGTTATTCGGGGGATCCTTTTCAGTAGTTTGTGGGTGCAGGACAGTGCGAAATTCTTTTATACGGTACTGCTTTTCATATTTTTGAAGCGCAGCCATGATCCAGTCTGTGATGACACAGCTGATCAAAATGTCGTATAAGGATTGTTGTGTTCCGTTAAAAGTTGAGGTTTGTGTGTGCAGAAAAGATAGGAAATTTTTTGTATGTTTCTGCAGATACGGAAATTTTTTTAGTTTTTTATCAAGCCAATTTGGCAGAGTCTTAGCGTTAGATTTAGATGGTTTCCAAGCAAAGAAAAACCGCAGATCATCTTCGACCTCTTGAATATTTTTTCGGAGTTTAAACGATTCGGAAGGTGATAGAAATTGAGGAGTTTCTTTAAATGTAATCATAAGAGTATCACCTCTATATATAAAGTATATTTATTCCAATCCTATAGGATAGAAATGATCTATCCATAGGATATTTTCAATTCTCAGTTATAGTATAAACTGACAGGATAGTAATTGCTATATATTTCTATCTTGTATAACAAATATCGTTCTTGAATGATTACTGTTTATTACTGTATTGTTCGGACGATATAACTTTTTATCTGTGCACAACAGTCTGATAAAATTATAAAAGAAGAAGGTATATGAGATGGACATTTATCATTCTATACATACAATCACGTTACAGCGGAAGATTCCGCTTGAGGAAGTAAGCAGCTATCGCAGTCTGCTGTATGGCTTGTCTGACAGATATGGAACAGGCAGCTATCGAAAATCAGAAAATGAATACTATTTTTACATGTACGCACCGCAGGGCGTGATGATCAGCCTGCGGGCCGCACGAAACTGCGGCTTTATCAAATTAACAATCAATCTCAATTCGCTGCTCTATATGGAGATACAGAGAGTAGCATTATTCAGCCCGTGCCGAGATTATATGAGAACACTGGACTGCAATCTGCGCGATATACTGCGGGATGCACAGCTCGGCACACCGGAGACCTTCATGTTTGCGCGGGTGGATTTCAGTGTGAACGCCCAAACGTCGGACCCGCTCGCATATATTGCGCTAGCGCACAGAGGCGGTGTGCCGAACGGCTTTAAACAGACCTATCCGCGGTTTGACAACAAAAAGCGGAATAGACCCATTCGATACGCGTATTCCTACGATTTAACGTACAGCATAGAGGAGTATGCCATCTCGCTGTACTCCAAAGCGGATCAGATGCGGGACGATTACAGCGCACAGCTGACCGACTATCAGCAGGCACAGGGTATACTCCGGCTGGAGGCGAAATACGGCGCCGCCATGCTGCAAAAGCACTTCGGCATAACCGATCTGTCGTATTCACCGGAATTGCTGTACCGGTTCCTGCAGGAATCATCGTGTATCCTGTGCAAAGCTATGCAGGACTGCTTTCCGGCGGGAACATATTACTCGCTTGCGGCGGTGCAGGAGCAGCTTGCCCAAGCGGGAAAATCCGTGCAGAGGAAGCGGCTGGGCACATGGATTGCGCAGACCTCACGCATGGGCAGCGCCTGCAAGGCACGCCGTGCGCTTTGCGCGGAACTTTCCGGCTCGCAGTATGATGCGCTGATGAAATATCAGCGCGCAAGCGGGATCAATCCGGTAACAATCGGCCGCAAGTGGAAACAGCGGGCATTGCCGAGTCTGCAGAGTGTGTTCGGTTTTGACGAATAATGCAGGTTTCTATCAATTGTACAATAAACAAAATAGGAATCGTACAACATCGAACACGAGCGCACAAAACTCCTGCGTATCGTGCAACAATTCTGGCTTTTCTTCATTTTCGCTTTGGTACGAACACGGTACAATAATGCCAGTAGGGAAACCGATGAAATTCGGCCGACACGAGTAAAGAAGGGAGAATGAAAATGAAACGCAAACGGATATGTGCATGGTTTATCACTGTGGCAATGCTGCTGACGATGCTGCCGTCAGCTTTTGCCGTATCATTTGCGGACACCCGCGGACACTGGGCGGAAGACGAGATCAACCGCTGGAGCGACCGCGGTGTCATGCAGAGCCACGACGGCGATTTTGAGCCGAACAGCCCGATAACAAGAGCGGATATGGCGGTCATAATAGACCGCGTGATGGACTACTAGACCAAGGCGGAGAACACTTTCGCTGATCTGGGTACGGCGTACTACACGGACCCGATTCTGCGTGTGGCGCAGGCAGGCGTGATGCAGGGCGACGGCAAAAATGTCCGCCCGAAGGACAAGATCACCCGCGAAGAGGCGGTCAGCATGCTGGCACGCGCGCTGTCGGTAACAGCAGGCGGCAGCTCGACGAATTTTGCGGACAACAGCCGCATTTCCTCGTGGGCGATGGCAAACGTGGCAGCGTTTGCGGAGAACGGCTACATCGCAGGCCGCAGCGGCAACCGCTTTGAGCCGCAGGCGAACATCACCCGCGCAGAAGTAGTCAAGTTGCTCGACAACATGATTTCGGATTATATCACCGAGTCCGGCACGGTAACGCCAAAGGGCACCGGCATTGTCATCGTCAAGGCCTCCGGCGTGACGATGAACAAGGCGAAGCTGAGCGGCACGGTCATTCTCGGCGGCAAGGCCGGCGAAGTCAAGGCGACCGGCTGCGAAATCACCGGCAAGGTGGTCAAGATCCATAACTCTACTCTGACGACCGGCAGCACGGGCGGCTCCTCCGGCGGTTCTTCGGGCGGTGGCTCGTCTGCACCGGCAGCACCGAGCGCGTACCCGCGCCCCAAGGGGCAGGAGACCTCCAAGAGTCTGGGCGTATTCAACTATGACATGACCTATTTTGTCACGCTGACCGCACAGGACGGTGCAGACATTTACTACGAGATCGCGGAAGGCGCGGACAAGGCAGCCGTTCCGACCACGGCAAGCAAAAAGTTTGAAACCTACCAGTATCGTCAGATCGAGATCACCCAGCCGACCGCAAGTGCGGATGGTCCGGTCACCAAGACCTATAACGTCAAGGCGATCGCGGTGCAGAACGGCAGGACCAGCAGTGTTGCAAACTGGAATTATGATGTTACCAGCATTCCGCACCACGAGCTGAAGGTAGGCGCACCCAAGGACTGGAACGGCAACGAGGTTCCGGACGTAACGCTCATTCAGGATTACGACAGCGATAAGATGTATCTGGTGCAGGGCACCGACCGCGCAATGGTTCTGGATGCCGGCTACTTTGACGCAGATGACGCGGCAAACCTGTACGAGACCGCACGAAAGATCGTCGGCGAAGGCAAGCCGATCGACCTGATTATCGGTCACCCGCATCCCGACCACGTGCAGATGACGCACCAGTTCCTGTGCGCAGAAAACAAGGCGCTGGGCGCTAAGGTTTATGTCAATGAGCGTGGTATCGAGGTTCTGCGTGATTATGTCAAGCGGTTCGGCATATCGTCGAAAATGTTTGCGGATGAGGCTGCAGCAAGCGAAGCTTACGACGCACAGCTGGAAACCCTGAAAAACGGTGACGTTTACGACATGGGCGGCACCAAGTTTAACGTGATCGAGCTGCCGGGCCATCAGGTAGCAGGCATCATGCTGTTTGATACCGCGACCGGCAACCTGTTCACGACCGACCAGATCGGCAACAACCGTGCACACATCATGGATTCGTTCTGGATGCAGTTCGCAAACCTGTCTTCGACGTTCTTCGCAGACTCGATGGACGTTTACCTGTCCTCGCTTCAGATCGCACTGGAGCGCGTTGACAGCCTCGGCACGGTAAAGCGCATTCTCACCGGTCATAACGATGTTGTACTGGACGGTACGGCAAGCTATCTGGATATCCTGCAGACGGCTGTACAGAAGGTTGTTGATGAGGGCACAGATGCTATGACGCCTACTCTGCGCACGCTGGACAGCATTAACGGCTACCTCGAGAACACCAAGACCGTGGTCGTCGGCGACCGCCTGAAGGACATCAACTGGGTCGGCATCAATGTCAACCTGCAGAATTACCTGTCCGACGGCTATCGCAACGGCAACGAAGATAAGATTGCAGACCTGTCCAATCTGTCCGTACACAAGCAGGGCGAGAAGGGCAATCTGCTGTGGAACGACCCGAATTTCGGCATCAATGTAAACTGGCAGTACCCGACGGACGGCACCAAGCCGACCTGCAAGACCACGACCAGCTTTGTCGCTGAGGTGGACGAGAATACGACCTCGATCGAGATCGTTCCGACCGCAGCTTCCTCCGGTGCGAAGATTACCGTGAACGGCAATGCAGTAGAGTCCGGCAAGGCTTATCAGGGCACACTCACCGGCGGTACTACGCGCTTCGTTATCAAGGTAACGGCGAAGAACGGTTCGGACAGCAAGACCTATACACTGAACGTCAGCAAGAAGAACAGCAATCAGGTCGCAGCACCGTACACCTACACGGATTATGACAGCTATACCGACCCGTACTATCCGGATACGCCGGGCAACTTTACGGTAACGCAGTATATGGCTTTGTTTTCGGATACCGATGGCGCTGAGATCAAGTACACAGTAGATGGTTCTGACCCCAAGACTTCGGATACGGCGAAGGTTTTTGATCAGACCAAGTTCAAGGCTGATTCTGGTTTCGGCGGTGCAGAAGTGAAAGAACTGATCACCATCGGTGCAGATACGGATAACTGGGACGGTACTGCAAAGCAGACCAAGGTAGAACTGAAAGCCTATGCCTCTAAGGAAGGCATGGAGGATAGCGATGTTGTAACCTTTACCTACACGATCGATCGTATGTCCAAACTGGAGCACAAGAGCCGTCTGATGTACGATATGGACGGCATGAAGGTCTGGAGTGTTATCGATTACGACAGCGATAAGATGTATCTGATCAAGGGCTCCAAGGGCGCACTGCTGATCGACGCAGGCATGGCATCGGCAGGTGCAAATAACCTGTATGAATACTGTAAGCAGCTGGCAGGTACGGATAACATTGATGTTTACATTTCGCATGGTCATCCGGATCATACCACACAACTGGGCGATTTCGTTCAGGCAGGCCGCAAGGTCTACATCAACGAAAAGGATATCCCGATGGCGCTGAAGTATGTGAACGACAAGACCGTAACGGCAGGCGGCTTTACCTGCATCAGCGAAGGCTATCAGTTTGATCTCGGCGGCGTTGTGCTGGATAACTACGACATTCCGGGTCATACGCCGGGCTGCATGATGCTGCTCGACAAGGCACACAACGTTCTTTATTCGTCTGACCAGCTGGGCTGCAATCGTCGCAGCGTTGCAGATTCGCTGACTCTGGTCAACAATGACGTTCGCGTGCTGCTTTCCAGCCTGCGCATCTTCCGCGATAAGGTAACTGCACTGGCGGAAGCGGGCGAGATCGACCTCGACAAACTGGTCGTCTGGAGCGGCCATGATGACTACGAGATTCACGATCTGCTCGGTCATCTGGATACGCTGATCACCGCCGCACAGAACATCGTGGACTACGGTCCGGCAACCGCGATGCGCGTTTCGGTACGCAATACCGGCGGCTCGGACGGCGCTTCTTTCGCGGGCGACCGTTATGCAAACGGCGGCACCGGACACTTCATCTGCATGAACGGCAGCAAGGCGAACGTTCTGGCAGGCGAGGATTACACCGCAGTAGACGAACTGGACAAGAAATACCGTTCGGACTATTCGGGCGGCATGTCCGGTGCAAGCCGCGCGGTGCAGGGCATATGTGTCCGTGCGCTGGCCATGAGCGGCGATACGCTGTTTCGGTTCTTTGATCGGTTTGAACAGTTGGTGTGAGCAATAACAAAAGGCTCCTGTGTCTTATGACACAGGAGCCTTTTGCACCACTGTGGAGGGACACAGCGGCGCTGTCTAACGGCAGCAGCGCACGGGGAGTCGGACGTTATGCGCCGATGCCGAGAGGCGAAAAGATGAGATACATGATCGCAACGACTGCCGCACCGGCAATCGCCCAGACCTTGCCGTTCTTCCACGGGGTCATATCCATGACCTTGGCATCCGGCATCTCCCACGCCAGCTGACGCGGACTTACCTTGATGCAGATTGCATAGATGATACACTCGAGAACGAACAGTGCGAATACAACATACAGATAGTGGAACTGGCTGAAGAACGGGATGACCTTGGTCAGACCGTACAGCACGATGTGGACCGGAATAACGATCTTCGGGGCGATAGCAGGCGCTTTTTTGCTCAGCAGACCGAACAGAACCGCGGTCAGCAGCGGCATGGAGAAGAAGCCCCAGCACTCATTGATGAAGTTCATAATGCCGGTGCCGAAGAACATAACGAACGGTGCAATGGCGATGGAAACCACGCCGACAACCGTACCGAAGATCTGGCCGACCTTAACGACCTTGTTGTTGGAGGCCTGCTTGCCCCAGATGGGCTGCCAAACGTTCAGCGTGAAGATAGTGGATGCGGAGTTCAGCACCGAGTTGAACGAGGACAGGATCGCGCCGAACATAACGGCTGCAAAGAAGCCCATCAGCGGCTTGGGCAGCACTTTCATAACGAGAAGCGGGTACGCCTGGTCAGCCGCCATGCCGACCGAGGTGTCCATCTGGCCGTTTGCAGCCAGCAGCTGGAACGCGATGATGCCCGGCAGAACGATGACAAATACGTCAAGGCACTTGAAGAAGCCGGCCCAGATCGCGCCCTTCTGGCTCTCGGCGAGGTTTTTGCCGCCCAGCGAACGCTGGATGATGGACTGGTTGGTCGCCCAGTAGAACAGGTTGTTGACGAACATACCGGTCAGCAGCAGCGGCCACGGTACCTCCGGCGGAAGTGCGTTCGGCGCGGACCATGCGTTCATCTTTTCCGGCGTTGCGGAGATGAGGTGATCCAGACCAGCCATGAAGCCGCCGCCATCCAGCTTGCCGAGGGCAAGAATGCCGAGGATCGGAATAGCAAAGCCGCCGATGATGAGGCCGACACCGTTGATGGTATCCGAGTAGGCAACGGCTTTCAGGCCGCCGAATACTGCGTAGCACATACCGATGATGCCGGTGCCGATGCAGATGATGGTGATGGCGCTGAAATAGCTGATGCCGAACATACTCTCGAGGTCGAAAATCTTAACCAGTGCGACCGCACCCGAATACAGGATGGTCGGCAGCATAGTAACGACATACGCGATCAGGAACAGCAGCGAGAACAGGCGCATGGTGAAGGTATCGTAGCGCATCTCGAAGAACTCCGGGATGGTTGCGATGCCGCCGCGCAGCAGCTTGGGCAGGAACACGAACGCCAGCACGATCAGCGCGAACGCCGAGGTGGCCTCCCATGCCATCGTACTCATGTTGCCCGCAAACGCCTGTCCGTTCGTGCCGACAAGCTGTTCTGCGGAAAGGTTGGTCATCATCAGAGAACCGGCGATAACGATGCCGGGCAGTCCGCGTCCTGCGAGGAAGTAGCCTTCCTTGGTGGACAGGTCGTCATCGCGTGTTTTCCACCACGAGAGCACCGCGACAAGCACGGTGAACGCGATAAAGGTTGCGACAGTAAATGCCATTTTGTTGTTTTCCCCCTTGTTTTTTTTTACTGTGTGGGCTGATTTTTGGGCGCGGAAAACCGCCTCCCCCTTTTGAAGAGGCGGTTTTCCGCGGTATTTCGTTGGTGCGAGTTTGATTAAGAGGTTCCCAGGCGCTTTTCTACCTCAGCGCGGCGTTCTGCGGCGTTGTCAGCCGTTACAACGGTAGCATCAGTTGCAATGAACTCATCCAGCTTTTTGCCGTTGAGCGCATCGACTGCGGCCTGCACGCCGAGATAACCAACATCGTAGCCGTCAACGGCGACGGTCATGGTCTCCTGACCGGCAAGAATAGCATCAATGCCCGCCAGATTGCCGCCGACGCCGACAAAGATGGTGTTCTTGTACGCCGGAAATGCGGCTGCTGCACGAGCGGCACCGGCTGCCATATCATCGTTGTTCGCTACGATGATGGATACGCCCTCCGGATGTGCCTGAATGATGGCCTCCATGCAGGTAACGGCCTTGTCCGCTACGCTGTCTGCGTACTGCGTTTCCGCAGAGAGATACTCGCCGCCAGCTTCTGCAATGCCCTGCTTAAAGCCTGCAATGCGTGCCTCCGAGGTGGAGTCGCCCTGCACACCCATGATGCCGATGGCGGTAATCTTATCCCAGCCCTTATCCTTTGCTGCCTCAACAGCGGCCTTGCCGCCCATTGCGGCCAGCTCCTCATTGTTGAAGCCGACAAAGCTGAGCACCTTGTCCGAGTCGATGGCGGTATCAATCGCCACGATTGGCAGGTCGGTATTTGCAATTTGTGTTGCAACGGTTTCCGCCTGAAGCGGCGCAACCACCATTGCATCACAGTCATTCGCGCTGAGCGTGGTTTCGATCATGGAAAGCTGCTCGTCATATGCGGTCTCCGAGCTTGCACCCAGAACATCAACAGTTACGCCCAAATCCTTGCCGGCCTGCTTGCAGCCGTTGCCGACATACTGCCAGTACTCGGATGCGAGCGTTTTCAGAATGACCTTGATATGGTAATCCTGCTGTGTGGTCTGGTCGGCCGTGTCACCGCCGTTATTTGTCTTTGCGGTGCTGCCGCCGCAGCCTGCGAGTGCGCTCATCAGCATTGCACTGGACATCAATACAGCAAGTAATCTCTTTTTCATAATCTTTTCCTCCAAAATCAGTTCTTTATCTTTTTTCTTTACTTTTGAGAGAGTTGCCGGAGAGAAGAGAGAGGTGCTGAGAAAACAGCGTTGGTTTTATTCGTAATCGACCCAAGCAGAGCCGTTATTTGCGGATTCTACGCACTTTTCAATCCACTTGATACCCTGTGCGCCGGCCTTGACATCCGGATACCAGAAGTCGCCGTAAGCGCCCTTGTCCGCGTCAGCCATAGCGACTGCGAAACGTGCATACAGGTTGCTCCACGCCTCGAACAGACCCTCGGCATGGCCGCCGCCGATACGATCCTCGACACGCGCCTCGTCGGTCAGGTAGCCTGCGCCGCGCTCGAGCACGCGGGACGGCTCGCCTTCTACCTCGTACAGCATCTGGTTTGGGCGCTCGTCATCCCACTCGAGGGATGCCTTGGAGCCGACCACGCGGATCTTGTGGTAGTGGCGTGCGCCGCTGTTGATCGAGCTTGCCCAGCAGTATACCTGCGCGCCAGCCTGCACATTTTCGCTGCCCTTGAGGTTCATGATAACGAAGGCGTTGTCCTCCAGCTCGCGGCCCTCAACGAAGGAACGCTTGGTGCACATCAGGTTGTCGATTTTCATATCCGGGATCATCGCCTCGATGATGAACAGCGGGTGCGTGCCGACATCACCGAGTGCGAACGACGGACCTGCCTTGGACGGGTCAAAGCGCCACTTTGCGGACGGCACCTTGTCCTCGATCTTGAAGTTGTAGCCGCCGAACGCGAAACTCATATTGATAACGCGGATTTCACCGAGATCGCCGTTTTTGATCATCTGGCGCGCCTGCTGGATCAGCTGATGGCCGGAATAGCCGTAGGTCACGCCGACAACGCGGTGCTTTTCTTCTGCCAGCTTGACCAGCTCGTCTGCCTGTTCAGAGGTGAAGCACAGCGGCTTCTCGCAGACAACGTGCAGACCGGCTTCGAGAGCAGCCTTGCAGACCTCGTAGTGCATGCCGTTCGGCGTTGCGATGGAAACGGCCTGCACGCCGTCCGGGCGTTTGGCCTCCTTGGCGAACATGGTCTTGTAGTCCGGATAGCAGCGGTCCGGGTCAACGTGCAGCTGCTTGCCGAAGTCCTTGCCGCGCTCGGGATCGATGTCGAACGCACCGGCAACCAGTTCAAAGTTGAAGTCGCGCAGTGCAGCCGAGCGATGGATGTAGCCGATCTGGCTGCCGCGGCCGCCGCCGACCATGCCCCAGCGAATGGGATTGTCTACTCGTTTTTCACCGTAATACATAAAGAAATCCTCCTTAAAAACTACATGAATATTAAAATATTGTGTTTGAACTATTGAGAGAGTGGAGCGGGAGCACGGGAGAGAAGAGCCGTGCTCCTCGCTCGGGTGTGATCAGATTTCGTAGCCGACCGACTTCAGATAGTCTACACTGGCCTTGACATCGCGCAGGCTGGTGTCCGAGTTGCGCGGATCGCGCTCCTGCTCAATGGTGATGTAACCGGAATAACCGATATCTGCAAGCGCCTGCTTGATGGCCGGATAGTCGAGCGAACCTGTGCCGATGGGACACATCGCGCCCTTGCCGCAGCCGTCGAAGAAGCGGATGCGCTCATCGAGCACCTGACGGTAAACGGTTTCGTTTACGTCCTTGAAGTGGACGTAATCCAGCTTGTCAGCGTACTTTTTGAGGTACTCCACCGGGTCCATGTGCGAATAGTACAGGTGACCGGTATCCAGACACAGACCGGCAACCTCGTACGGAATATCGCGGACAACCTTTGCAATCTCGTCTGCAAACTCGATGTAGCCGCCTGCATGCGGATGGATAACCGGACGAACGCCCCATTTGTTTGCGCGTTCACATACAGCGCGGACGTTGCCCATGAATTGCGCCCATTCCTCATCCGACAGGCGCGGTGCGGTGTCCGGATGGCCTGCGGCGTAGTCGCGCTCGTCGTGTCCCCAGTCCATAACAGTCATGTACGGCGTGGGGAACTTCTGGCCGTCGTGGGTCTTGAGTACCGGCAGCTTGGGGTCGGTGATCAGGCGGCAGATGTCGTCAACCGCGTGCAGCACGCTCTCCTGATTGTCCGCATCGAGCAGATCGTGGAAAATGGTGCCTGCCACGATGGCAAGACCGTTCTTTTTCAGCTCATTTGCGACCAGCTCAGCATCGATGGGCAGGTAGCCGTAGGGGCCAAGCTCGATGGCGCTGTAACCGGCTTTACCGGCTTCCTCCAGTACGCGCGTCCAGGGCGGTAAATACGGATTCTTGGGGTCGTCCACACCCCAGCAACAGGGTGCGCCACAGATTTGAATGCTCATAATTGAAAACTCCTTTCGCTGTTTCCGTGAAGTTTTTGTTCTTTTTGATGATTTTATTATACTATTCCGGCGGGTATGGTGTTTCTTTCTTCTTGCGTTTTGTTTTGCGGAAAATATTGAAATATTGCACAAAAAGCAGGGGTAGCAATTTGGTTTATACGGATTCTTGCGGTCTGTGCAAAAATACGCTATACTATACCCATATTTACACAGGGGGAAAGAGCATGGCGGAAGAAATACGTTTTGTATCCGGTCAGATGCCGAGTCTGCTGTACGCCACCAAGCAGATCGTAGCGGCATCGGCTATCACGCGCGCCATTCATCGGCACGAGCGGTTCACGGAAATGCTGTATGTTTATCAGGGGGCGGGTCAGTACATCGCAGGCGGCTACAGCTATCCGATCCGCACGGGTGATATCTTACTATATAATCAAGGTGATCTGCATGAGGTCACCTCGTCCCTACAGCACGAGATCGGCACATTCTGCTTTGGCATTTCCGGTCTGCAGCTGCGCGGACTGCCGGAAGGGCATTTCACCAGGGCAGAAAACGGATTCGTGCGTCCGGCGATGGACGAGATCGACCACATGCAAGCACTCAGCGAATTGATTTACGAGCATGCGGAACGGAGAACGTCCTACTCGGATGAAATCGTCTCGCAGCTGCTGCCGGCGCTGGTGTTGCTGTCGGCCAATCTGCCGCCGGATGCGCGCGCCGCCGATCAGCCGCATAATCTGGTGCTGGCGAACCGCATTCGGCAGTACATCGGCACGCATTTTCCCGAGCAGCTGACGCTCGAGGATATTGGAGAGGCGATGTCCATGTCGCCGTATCATCTGGCGCATATATTTAAAGAGATCACCGGTATGTCGCCCATCCATTATATGATACGCTGTCGTGTCGGTGAGGCGCAGAACCTGCTCATTTCGACCGATTACAGCGCAACGCAGATTGCCGCTATTGTCGGATATACCAATGTCAATCACTTCAACGCCATTTTTGCGAAGCTGGTCGGTCTGCCGCCGATTCGGTATCGCAGGAAGTATCTGGAGAATATGCAGGGCAGCAGACTGCAGTAGCGCAGTACCGCAACAACCGACTTTTCGTTGATATATTATCTATATATAACGGAAAGGAGGGAGAATCGTGGCGGGAAAGTGCTTTATTTGCTCCTGCTGCGGAAAAAGCAAACCGAGCATGCAGCGTATCCTTCTCGGCGGGGATGCGCTTTGCTATGCCTGCGTCGAGGAGTACACCACACTCTGCGACCGCTGCGGTGAGCGGGTGTACCGCAGAGATGCTCTACAAGTCAATAGTCGCACAATTTGTCCACAATGCTGTGGACAAATCCTGAAGAAATCTCACTGAGAGCAAATGCTTTCAGTGGGATTTTCACGTTTTGAGGAGGAAATTATGTTTGAAAATCCAAAGTATATCACATGCGGCGTGCAGAGCGAAATACCAGACGCTTTGATGGTTCTCATGCGGCAAATGATTGCTGCTATGCAGACTGCACAAAAAGATTATCTGCAAGTGTTTACATTGATGAAAACGCCGACCGGTCAGCACATCGTCCACGAGCAGGAGCAGCCACCGTACCATTACGAACTCGATGTGCCGTGTGGCGATGCCGTAAACGCGAAGGTGTTCGTCATCGACGATTTAACGCATTCCACTATGCTGCTTGCTGAAGAGTATTAACATTCACCAAATGAAACGGAGGAACAGACAATGAACGAAACAAGGATTTGTGCAAACTGCGGTGAAGAGTACCAGATTGAGGATATGTATCAAGCGGAAGGAGATTGGCTCTGCGAGGACTGTGCGGAGCGTTTGACCGTAATCTGCGACCACTGTGCCGAGCGGGTTTATGAGGAGAATGCCGTCGAAGACGATGCGCACATATTCTGCGACCACTGCTTTGATGAGTATTACGTCCGCTGTGAAGACTGCAACCGCATTATTCACCGCGACCGTGCCTATTGGGATAACGATGACAACGTCTACTGCTCCTCCTGCTGGGACGAGCATAACGACATTATCCATGAATACAACTACACCCCCGATCTCGTGTTTCACGGCAAGGGCCTGCGGCACTTCGGCGTTGAGCTGGAGATTGATAACGGCGGCACGGTAAACAATAACGCTCAAAAGTTGCTCGACATCGCTAACGTTAGCGCCGAAAACCTGTACATCAAGACTGACGGCAGTCTTGATGATGGTATGGAGCTTGTCACACACCCTATGACACTGGAATACCATCTGAACGAAATGCCTTGGGAAGAGGTGCTTTGCAAGGCGCAGAGCATGGGCTATCTGAGCCATGCGGCAGGGACTTGCGGACTGCATGTTCACATCTCTCGCTTGGCATTCGGCTGTACCTATGAACAGCAGGAGGCTGCGATTGCACGCCTGCTGTACTTTGTAGAGAAATTCTGGGCTGAGCTGCTGCGATTCAGCCGCCGTACACAGAGCCAGATGAATCGCTGGGCGGCTCGATATGGTATTCGTCTTACACCGTCCGAGCAGATGAACCATGCGAAGAACTCTTGCGCTGGACGCTACACGGCGGTCAACCTTACCAACTCGGATACCGTGGAAATCCGAATGTTCCGCGGAACACTCAAGCTGAATACCTTGAAAGCCACCTTACAGATGGTCAACCATCTCGTCGAGGTGGCTGTTTCTATGTCTGATTGTCAGGTTCAAGACATGAGCTGGTTTGACTTCCTTGATGAAATCGAAGAACCGGAACTCATCCAATACCTCAAGGAGCGCCGCCTGTATGTAAATGAACCCGTTAACGCCAGCGCAGAGGAGGAGTAATATGTGCAGTTTATTTGGCTTAATTGATTTCAAGGAGTGTCTCAGCACTCATACGAAGAACAAAATTTTGAACACGCTTGCAAGAGAGTGCCAAGTGCGCGGCACGGACGCGACGGGCATCGCCTACAATTTCAACGACCGTCTGCGGATTTACAAGCGTCCGATTCCCGCTCGGAAGATGAAAATCCATATTCCGTACGGTGTAAATATCGTGATGGGGCATACTCGCATGACCACACAGGGCAATGCGCAGTTTAACCAGAACAATCATCCGTTTCTCGGTAAAGTTGACGGAAATTCATTTGCTCTTGCACATAACGGTGTACTCTGGAACGACAAAGAACTTCGTGTAGCGGAAAACCTGCCGCTGACGAGCGTTGAAACGGACAGCTATATTGCCGTTCAGCTTCTCGAGCAGCAGAAAGCCCTCGACTTTGACAGCCTGAAAGCTATGGCTGAAAAGGTCGAGGGTTCATTTGTGTTTACCGTTCTGGATAAGGATAACGCTATCTGGTTCATCGTTGGCGATAACCCGCTTTGCGTTATGTTCTACGATGGTTTTCTGATTTATGCTTCAACGCAGGAAATCCTGTGCAAGGCAATCAAAAAGCTGAAATTAAAAGCGCCCACCGATATTCTCGAACCGAAGGAGGGCGAGATTTTGAGAATCGACCGAGCGGTACAACTCACGACCGGAAGTTTCACACCGCACACGACTTTCGAGCGTTGGTGGCGTAAGTATCCGTACTATCGCAGCGACTACGAGGATACGCCCATAAATTATGACGATCTTTTCAGCGTTGCCAAGGCATTTGGCGTTTCAACTGATGAGATACAGGCTTTGCTCGACTACGGCTGCTCGGAGGAGGAGATTGAGGAAATGCTCTACGATCCGACCCTGCTCCACGAAATGACCGGTGAGCTGCTCTACGCATATTAAGAAAGGTGGTGACCCAATGAAGGTAATCAAGAACACATTGCTGTTCGGCATTAAGGTTGTCGCGGCGGTGGCGGCAGCAATCCATGTGCTGCGCGACAAAGATGTGTCCAAATAACAAATCAGCCTTTTCTGCGCAAAACAGTACAATAAACTGCATAGAAAGGCTGATAAGCATGAATCTGGACCAATATCCCGATGTTTTGACACTGCATGAGTGTCAGCAGATTTTGCAGGTCAGCCGCGGCACCATGCTGCGGCTTCTGCATGAAAACGAAATTCCGGCGTTCCGCGTCGGGAATCGCTGGCGTATTCAGCGCAAAGCAATGCTCGAATTCATCGAGCGTGACGAATACTGAAAACAACCGTAACGAACAGTTCCGTTTGGGTATACCTATACGGAACGCTTGGAAATCGTCCCGTTTAAGTCGGTTTTGGAGTTTTGGAACGTCCCGAAATTTTAACCGACTTAAACGGGAAATTCTTTTTTGACAGGAGAACGTATTATGAAAATTGGTTATGTGCGTGTCAGCACAGAAGAACAAAATACCGCAAGACAGGAAATTATGCTCCGCGAACTCGGTGTCGATGAACTGTTCATCGACAAGGCCAGCGGCAAGAACGCTGACCGTCCCGAACTGCGTCGTATGATGGAATATGTGAGGCGCGGTGATACTGTTATCGTCGAGTCCATCAGCCGCTTTGCCCGCAACACTCGTGATCTGCTCGATCTGGTAGAGCATCTAACCGAAAAGCAGGTAGAGTTTGTCAGCCGCAAAGAAGCGATCGACACTACCACGCCGACCGGCAAGTTTATGCTGACCGTATTCGCAGCAGTCGCGGAGCTGGAACGAGAGTATATCTTACAGCGCCAGCGAGAGGGTATTGCTATCGCTAAAGCGCAAGGTAAGTATCGCGGCAAAGCCGCGAAGGACTATCCCAATTTTGAGTGCGTAGTTGCTCGCTGGCGTAATGGAGAAATCACTGCGGTGCAAGCGATGAAGCAGCTCGGTATGAGCAAAACGCGATTTTATGAAAGAGCAAAGCTATTGAACAAGTAATTGAAAGCCGTATGCTCTCAGCATACGGCTTTTCTTTCATTTTGTATCTTTATGATTCATGGCACTGATAACCGTTTTCAGTATGGATTCCAGATACGGAAGCTGCCCGGGTGTTACACTCTCCACCATCGGAGAAAGTGCTTTGAGCATCCCTAGCTTATCTTTTTTCTCCTGTTTTCCGAACAGAATATAGTCAGTGGATAGACTGAGCGTAGTTGCAATACGGCATAGTGTCGGCACGGACATACCCTTGGTTCCCAGTTCAATATCTGCACAAAACTTGGGGGTAATATCCAGTTTTTCAGCAAATTGCTCGCGTGTCAGTCCTAAATATTCGCGTTGCTTGCGGATACGTCCTCCGATAGCCACCCAGTCCATGCTGTTCCTCCGTTCATTCTTTCTATTTAGTGTACCCCGTACAGTTGTAATGAAAAATGAACTTTTAGGGTGGAAATATATAAACTTATAGCGTATAATGGAAGTAACTCACAGGGGGCACCGCCCCACAGTAAAAGAGACGGAGGAAATTAGTATGATAGGCGCAATTATGATTCTTGCGGTCGTAGCGTATCTGGTTTGGACATTCTGGGGACGCGCTTTCCATGTGATCGGGCAGTATAAAAAAGGCGGCAGTCAGTTCAAATTGTCTGAACCTCTGGATTATGAAGCCATTTATCAGAAGCTAAAGAAGGGACTACAGTATCCGGACAATCGCAATCTGTTTTATGATGAATTTGGACAGCCTTCCATTGCAGGACGATATGGCACGTACACTATCCACATGGAGGACACACTGCTGACCGTGCAGGCAGAGACGAACGGTAAGCTGAACAAAAACATGCGGCAGACCGAGGAGGCAATGTGCTTGGCGGCGTATGTCCGCAAGATTTTCGAGCCTGCGGCACCAGTCAATCCGTATCGGCTGTACAAGCGCATGAGACATGCGCGGCGTAACGGCTTAATAATCAGCGTAGTGCTGATTATCGCTGCAGCGGCATATTCTATGGCTGTGCTGTCTCCGGCACTGGACGATACGGCAAAGGTGCGTGATGCGTATCTGTCGCAGTATAGCACAACGGTTACGGTAGGCGATGCGTTCGATAATTTCTTTGGCTCGCCCAAGTGGAAGGCGTACGAGGAAGGTACGCAGGAGCGAGTCGATTTTCAGGGAAACTGCACGTATTCCGGCGAGCAGGTACAGGTTCGCATTGTGTTTGGCATCTACGGGGATACGTTCCAGGTAGATTCGGTGCAGATCAACGGCAAGGAGGCACCGGCGCTGATTTCGGCAGGTCTGTTCTCTGCGGTTTACGGAGAGACGGATTCGTCCGGAGGAACGGTATCCAGTGCAGAATGAATATAAAGCAGGTGAAACCGTATGTTTTTTAAGAAAAAACAGGAACAATCGGCAGAACCAGCGGTAGTGTCAGCAGAATCGTCTGCTGAGCGAAAACTGCCGCTGATTCTGCGCTGGCCAATCAGTATCATACTTTTGTTCGTCATGCCTCCATTCGGCACGGCTGTGGGCATTGGATTAGCAGTTGCACGGCTGATTTTTAACCACAAATATCCGAAATATAAGCTGAAGCTGTGGACAAAACTTATTATTTCGGCACTCTGCATTGCGTTCGTAATATGGGCTGTTGTCACAGCGCCCGAGAGCAGCACGACCACATCAGCAGAGGCAGTACCAACAGAACAGGGTGAATCGCAGGCCACCGAAACAACATCTGAAGCGACAGAAAACAAAACCGTAGAGCAAGAAACAACTTCTCAGGCGGAACAGCAGGCGGCCTCCGAACAGAAAAAGCAGGAAGAGGCAGTTCAGGCGGCGAAGGCTGAGACAGAGAAACAGCAGAAGGAGGCAGAAAAGCAGCAAAGGCAGGAGGAGAAAGCTGCTAAGAAGCTGGCGCGCCAACAGAAACGCGCCAACAAAAAAATAGAGAAAGCGCTGGGCAAGGATAACATCGAGAAGGCAGCGAAAAAACTCTCCCACGTGAAGGAGAACTGGGTGTACGCCTATTATCAGCAGATGCTACCGGATTTGATCGAACAGGACGATCGCACACAGCTCGACCGTTATCTCACAATCTACAGGCAGACGTTTCCGGAGACAGAGCAGATGAAGGACGTGCTCACGGCGTGGGATCAGATCTGTGACGACCAGAAGAAGATGGACGAACTGGACAAGAAATACCGTTCGGACTATTCGGGCGGTATGTCCGGTGCAAAGAGCGCCGCAGATAAAACCGAAGAGCATGCGTTTTATCTGCAGTACAAGTTGAAAAGTTCTGCCGCAAACAGCAAAAATAGCGTAATCAGTGCTGTGGGAGAGGCAATCGATGCGGCGCAGGAGTCTATGACGGGCACATATGAGTATCTGGCGAATAATGTGACGAACGACTTTATTTCATCGTTGATACAGGGCTACATTGATATGAACACCTATCCGGGCGATGAACAGTATGTTCTGATCACCACCAAACCATTTTCCCAGTCAGGTGCAACAACGGTGTATGCGTATCCGAGCGGAACGCGCACGCTGACGACTTCGGACGGATTTGAGAAAGAGGTCGAGTGCTACCGAGTGATGGACAGTGCTGTGCGGGATGAAATTCTACGGGATTACGAAACGTATTCGGTGGCCGGCATGTCGATCACAGAGGCAAGCCAGCACATGCAGGAATTATTAAACAAGTAAAAGAAAGCAGGGAGAATCATGAAACAAAAAATTTGCGGTTTGCTTGCCATGCTGCTGCTGTTATCCGGCTGCGGCTCAAGCACACCGGCCGACACCTCGCCGATGAGCGAGGACGAGATCACGCAGATGTACAGCGATCCGGATTCGTTCAAGGGCCGCACGCTCGAGCTGTACGGCCGTGTGTTCAACGAGCCAGAGTACGATGACGACGGCGTGTATTTCCAGATGTGGGGAGACCCGGAGAACGGAGAGCGCAACACGATCGTAGCCTGCAAGGACACCTCGCTCAAGCTGCAGGATGATGATTATGTGCATATTTTAGGCAGTGTTTCCGGTAAACACGAGGGCGAAAACGCACTGGGCAGCAAAATCACCGCGCCTGCGATCGTTGCGGATTCGGTAGAGGTGGTAACTTATCAGGAGGCCTGTGCGCCGACGCTGTACACCGCGACGGTGCAGACAGCGGCGCAGACACAGTGCGGCTACACGGTTTCGGTCGACTCGGTGGAGCTGGCGGAAAAGGAAACACGCGTTGCGGTTACGGTGACGAACAACGGTGCAGCGGCGTTCAGTATCTACGATTCCAGCGCAAAAATCGTGCAGAACGGCAAGCAGTTCGAGCGGGAGTATAACTCCTATGCTGATTATCCGGAGCTGCAGTCGGATTTGATGGTCGGCGCGAGCACGACCGGCATCATCACCTTCCCGGCACTGGAAAAGGCGGATTTTGACATCACGCTGACTGGCTCGTCGGATGATTGGGACGAAAGCATTGCGCCGTTTACGTTCCATTGTACGTTCGGTGACGCGGCAGCGCAGACTCAGCAGGAGCTAGCGGCGGAACAGGCGGCGCCGACCTACATGCTGTACGAGGGCACAGCGACCAAGTCTATCGACCTTTCGCTGACCGATACCGTAATTGGCAGCAATAAACTGTGGCCGACGGACACGAAAACCATTACCACGGATGATCTGTCCAAGCTGACGCAAAATGAGGTTGCGGCTGTGCGCAACGAGATTTATGCGCGGCACGGCTATACTTTTACCACGGATGAATGGAAAATTTTCTTTGCCTCGGCGGAGTGGTATCATGCGGACAGTGCGTACTCCAACAATATGCTGAATGCCACGGAAAAAGCGAATGTGGATACCATTCTGAATTACGAAAAGAGTGCAGGCGGACAGCAGGAGAAGATCCGGCCGGAGGATATGGCATCGCAGGCCGCGCTGAATTACTGCCAGACAACCGGCTGGACAAACAGCCGCGTCAATTTTGTGGAAAGCCGTCCGGCGGGCGGATACTATGTCAATGTGATGAAGATAGACGACTCGGATAACAGTTATGAGGAAAATTATGTGGTGACGGTCGAAAACGGAAAGGCAATCGTGACCGGCACCGAGCAGTTAGGCGAATTTACGCCGATCGATTAATTAACAGAATAAATCAAAAAATCAGGACGGAAGGCTCGAGAGACCTTCTGTCCTGATTTTATTAGAGGGGTGTTGGTGATATGGTTTGGTTTGGAAATTTTTTAACTAAGTGAATTGGTAGTTTGTGTGAGATTGGTCAGTCGATGCGCTTTACCAGATCCTCCGGAATCTTGGCAGTGCCCTGACCGTAATACTGGAATACGTCAACCATCTGCTGAATCTGTGCGTCGCTCATCTGCTTGATCTCGCCGTTGACGCAGGCTGCGCGGGCAGCCAGATAGCATTTTGCGGCTTCTTCGAGGTAGACCGCAGCGTACAGCGCCTGATTGAGGTCCTTGCCGACCGTCATAACGCCGTGCTGAGACAGGATAACGGCATGACCGTTGCCGACGTACTTAACCGTATCAATGCCCATATCGATCGAGCCTGCAGCCGAATACGGCGTGATCGGCACATTGCCGCCGGCGGCATTGGCCAGTGCGGTAATGCATACGCGGAACTCGGTCAGGCCCGGAATGAGCGAAACCGCAGTCGCATACGGCTGGTGGGTGTGGATAACGGCGTTGATGTCCGGACGCTCGCGGAAGATATGCAGGATAGCCGGTGTGTCGGACGAAGGCTTGCGGGTGCCTTCGATGACATTGCCGTCGATATCCATGACGATCATATCATCCTCGACCATCTTCTCGTACATCATACCGGACGGCGTAACGAGAATCTCGCCGGTCGGCATGCGCACGCTCAGGTTGCCGCAGGTCAGCGATACCAGCTCATAGCGGTCGAGCAGGATACCGGCTTCGATGATTTCTTTTTTCATTTCCGAAAACATGGTGAATTCCTCCTAAAAAATCGTGAGCAGCTGTTCCGGTCTGCGGACGATGAATTCCGGATGGTAGGGCAGTAGCATTTCGAGCGGCTGATAGCCCCATGCGGCAGCAGCAGCTGCCGTTTGCGTGTTGCGTGCGGTCTGCATGTCCACATCGGTGTCACCGACGTAGAGTATCTGCTCACGCGGTATGCCCAGCTGCTCAAGCACAGGGTCCATCGAGTGCGGATCGGGTTTGGAGATGGTCTCCGGCGTCTGTCCGACGCACAGCTCCATCGCATCACCGAAAAATCGGTCGATGAGCGCACAGGCAACGGCGTTGGGTTTATTCGTCAGAACGGCGTTCTTGATGCCGCGGCGGTTTAGCTCCGCAAGCGTTTCACACACCCCTGCATACGGCTGGGTGAGATAGGTGAAATCGCTGAGGTACGCGGCGCAGTCGTAATCGCGTATCGCGGGCTGAAGTGCGGCAACCCGATCAGGCGGGCAGCCGCCGAGCTTCAGCAGCTTATGGTAAAACTCCGCGATAGAAAGGCGGCACAGGTCACGGCACTCGTCGAGTGTAATGCCGTGAAAGCCGAAATGACGAAGGGACTGGTTACAGTAATGGTGAATTGTCGGCAGGGTATAGAGCAGCGTGCCGTCCAAATCCCAGACGCAGGCGCGAAAGCCCATTTATACCTCCAGGAAGTCTACAAAGCGAACGGCTTCCAGATCGGACTCTGCAACGCCGAGCTTCTTGCCGGTCAGGTCCTCGACAGCGGATACGAGGTGCATGGCATCAATGCCGTACTTCTTCATCAGATACATCTTGGACGCACCGTGCGGATAGCCCGGCAGGCCGATCTTGACCAGACGCTTGCCCAGTCCGTTCTCTGCGATAACATCGGCAACAGCGGAGCCGAGACCGCCGATATCCAGATGGTTTTCGATGGTAACAACGCCGTACTTGCTCTTATTGATGGCCTCAACGATGGTCGGGTCGGTGAACGGCTTGAGGGTGGAAACGTGCATATGCTGTACGGAAACGCCCTTTTCCTTCAGAACTGCGGTAGCGCGCATTGCTTCCTCGGTGCAGATGGAGGAGGACAGCAGAACGATGTCATCGCCTTCACTCAGCACGCGGGCACGGTTGAACTGCATCGGCTCGTTTGCCGGGAACAGGCGCGGAACTTCCTTGCGAAGCATGCGGATGTAAACCGGACCGTTGTAGTTGTATGCCAGATCGAGCACGCCTTCGATTTCGGTTGCATCACCGATGTCGAAGATGGCCATGTTCGGCACCGTGCGCAGTACGCCGATGTCGTTGATGGACTGGTGGGTAACACCGCCCGGCGTGGTAATGCCCGGCACAAAGCCGACGAATACAACCGGTAGATTCGGATAAGCAACACTCATTTCCAGCTGATCGAGGATGCGGCGATACAGGAATACCGCAAAGGTATGCAGGAACGGACGGTAGCCTTCACGGCACATGCCGGCTGCCCAGGAGCACATGTTCTGCTCAGCGATACCCATGGTCAGATAGCGGTCCGGGTAGGTCTGGCGGAACTTTTTTACTTCGCAGGAGGAGCCGAGGTCGGCCGACATAACCAGAACCTCCGGATGCTCGGCTGCGAAGCGAATCATATTTTTTTCGTGTGTATTAACTTCGATCTTCATTTTGAACTCCTTCCTTCTCACATCTCGTCATAGATCTTCTGGAATTCATCACGCTCGTCAGCGCCGATGCGGATAAAATGCATCGAACGCGGCTTTTCGAGCGGCTTAACGCCGGTCCAGCCGTGCGTGCGTGCGATAACAACGAGCGGCTTGCCCTCATGCGGGGTCTCACATGCTTTGCAGAAGTCCTCAATGTCATGGCCGTTTGCCTCAACGCAGACCGCGCCGAACGAGGTGAAGCGGTCGATCAGCGGCTCCTCGGTCATCTGATCCTCAATCCTGCCCTCAACCTGCTGGTCGTTTGCATCGATTACAACGATGAAATTATCCAGCTTGTAGTAACCGGCTGCCTGAATGCACTCCCAGGTCTGACCTTCCTGCAGTTCACCGTCACCGAGCAGAACATAGCACTTGCCGGTGTCGCCGCGGCGCTTGCGGGCATGAGCCGTGCCGCCTGCGATCGAGATGGTCTGGCCGAGCGAGCCTGCGGTATTCTCAAATCCGGGGGAGTGCTCCGCACCGATCATTTCCATGTTCCAACCGTCTACATTGAATTTGTCCATGCAGTCCGGGCTGATGCGGCCGGTCTCTGCCAGTGCGGCGTAGATAACCGAAGCATAGTGGCAGCAGGATACAAAGAAACGGTCCTTATCCGGTGCGGGAGCGCCGTTGTAAGAGGAGCCTCGCTGATAATCCATATTATCCGGCCCCGGAACGCCGGGGAACGGAATCGGCTCCCAGCTGCCGACGGACGGACCGAGGTTCATCACACGGGTGTACAGGGAGGCAATGATTTCTGCCGACGAGCACGCCTGTGCCAGATAGCAGCCGCCGGTTTTCAGTGCAACGCCGAGAATCTGCTTGCGGATTCCGTTAGCGACCGCCTGAATATCGGCGGTGGAATAATTTTTTTCACTCATAAGAGCATGACTCCTTTCTGAATCCAATACCTATACGAACAGTCGGTGCTGTGGGTTGTGGTGTCGATCTCTTAAAAACATTATTTCATATACAAGCACAAATGTCAACGATAGAAAACTTGTCATTTGTGCCAAAAACGAGTTGATGAAATTGGTTAAATAGTGAGAAATGACGATTAAAGCGCGGAAATGGCTTGACGAGACTGTTTATGTTGCCTATAATGAGATAAAAGGAATTTAGAAAACGGTTCACAACAATGAACAAAATTTCAAACATTCCCGCGAGTTCCATGAAAGGAAGATGAATTATGAAAGCTGTTGTGAAAACGGAGACCGGTTTTGATCATATGCAGTATACAGATATTCCGGAACCCCAAGCGACCGGAGATCTGGTAAAGATCAAGATCGCGTACTCCGGTATCTGCGGCACTGATCTTCATGCGTTCAAGGGCACCTACGCGAGCACTAAGCCGCCGGTTGTACTCGGCCATGAGTTCTCCGGTGTAGTCACCGAGATCGGTCCGGACGTAAAGAATGTTAAGGTGGGAGATCGCGTTACCAGCGAGACCACCTTCAAGACCTGCGGCGTATGCCCGATGTGCAAATCCAAGGATTACAATCTGTGCGGCAACCGGCAGGGCATTGGCACCCAGATTAACGGCTCGATGGCTGAGTATCTGGTCAGCAGAGAGGAAAGCGTTCACGTCCTGCCGGATAACGTATCGCTGCTGAGTGCCGCGCTCACTGAACCGCTTGCGTGCGGCGTACATGCTGCTATCGAGAAGGGCAATGTACAGCCTGGCGATATCTGCGTGGTATTCGGTGTTGGCGCAATCGGCCAGATGGTTATGCAGGTGGCAAAGAGTCAGGGCGCGACCGTTATCGTTGCCGGACTGAGCCACGATGCGGAACGCTTTGAGATTGCAAAGAGTGCAGGCGCGGACCGCTGTGTTGATCAGCAGACCGAGAACATCAAGGATATCGTGATGGAGATGACGAACGGTGTCGGCGCGGACAAGTGCTTTGAGTGCTCGGGGGCGGTTCCGGCAGCCAACAAGGCGCTTGAGCTGGTACGCCGCAAGGGCACAGTTGTACAGATGGGCGTGTTCCCGCAATCGCATGAGAGTATCTGGACCGACCTGATCCTGCATCACGAGATCAACTATGTTGGCTCCCGCAGCCAGAAGCCGTCCTCATGGGTCAAGGCTCTGGAGCTTTTGGCGGCAGGCACAGTCGTACCGGAAAAGATCGTCACCTCGATCGATCCGCTGGAGAAATGGCGCGACGGCTTTGACAAGATGATTCGCGGCGAAGGCGCCAAGGGTGTTATCGTGCTGGATGACAGTCTGCAATAAGCAATCCCACGACGGATAAAGAATGAACTGATTATGATAAAGAAATGAGAGAAAAGAAAAAACCAATACCGCTGTTGCGGTATTGGTTGATTCTAAAAAGGGGTGCTTATTCGGGAACGGCAACGCCTTCCATTTCCAGCATGCGGCGGGCGAGTGCCTCGTCCGCGACCAGTACGTTGATGTACTTTCCGCGCACGGCGGCAAGCGTGCACTCTGCCTTTTCGGCGCTGGCGTTGATGCCGATCGACCACGCCGGAGTGCGCATTGCCTCCAACGGAGCGGAGATGACGTAGCGGCTGTCCAGCTGAACCTCGTTGCCGTTGATGTCAAACATGCGGCCGAGCAGACTGGAAACCGCACCGCGGCGCATCAGCTCCTTGCGTTCCTCAGCGTTGTAGCAGCCGGATTTATAAAGTGAGCCGTTGGCGTCATTCAGCGAACCGATGCCGGTGAGGATGATATCTACCGAACCTGCCTTCTTGAGTGTTGCTTCAATCTGCGGCTCGGCGGTGAGATAGGAGTAAACCAACTCGCTGTCCACATAGACCGGTGCATAGATGTTGGAATAGGTGCCGTGCACCTTTTTGGAAAGCCGGAGCGCAAGCTCGAGGCCATCCACACGCGGATTGCCGGTGCCGAGGCAGCCGACCATCTGCACAACAGTTACATTATAGTAGTCGGAATAATCGGTCGGTTCGAGGACATCGCACAGTGCTTCCAGTGCACGTCCCCACGAAATGCCGATAGACATGTTGTTTTCCAGTACGGTCGAAAGAAAATCTACTGCACAGTGTGCACAGCGTGTCAGGGACTGGTCGAATTCATAATCTCCGGCAACGATGACCGCATCGCGTAAACCGAAGGTCGTACGAACAAGGTGCGAAAGCTGCGGATTTTTGTTGATCGGACTATGAACGATGATTTCAACCACACCGGTCTCCTTCGCTTCATCGAGAAGGCGGGAGATGGTGGGACGGGAAATGCCGGTGATTTTGCTGATATCCTGCTGGCTGAGATTCTGCTGATAATAAAGCTCGGAGATTCGTACGAGCAAATCGGTACGGCTGCTCATAATAGGCCTCCTTAAAAATTTGAAAAGTTAGATGAACATTTGTTCACAACACAAAGTATAGCGTTTTTCGTATAGAATGTCAATAAACGTATTGACAAAAAGCGAAAAATCCAATATGATATTGCCCATAGGAATTGCGATAATATTCCATAGGAATAGTAGGAATAGGAGGAACATCCATGTTCACCAGTGAATTTGTTGTAAAAAATCCAACCGGTCTGCACGCACGTCCGGCCAGCCAGCTGGCCAAGCTGTGCAAGGATATTCCGGATGATATTCGTCTGATCTGCGAAAAAGGCACGATTAACCCCAAAAATGTAATTGGAATTTTGACCGCAGGTCTGAAAAAAGGTTCAGCGATCAAGATCGAGGTAGAAGGTGCCAGCGAGCAGGAATCCGGTGCAAAGATTATGGAGTTTCTGGAAGGCTTGACCGACTAAGAACAGCAGCTAAGAGAAAAGGAGAGCAAAGATGGAACAGGCAACCTTTCGCAATCTGATCCTGCGGGATGTGGAAGCGGCAAACGCCGAGGAGGCAATCCGCAAGGTCGGTCAGCGTTTTTACGATGAAGGCTTCGTAAAGGACACCTATATTGATGCAGTTGTTGCGCGTGAGAAGAATTACGCGACCGGTCTGCAGCTGGCGGATATCGCGGTAGCTATGCCGCACACCGATCCGCAGCATGTTAACCGCCCGGGCGTGTGCATCGCACAGCTTAAGCACCCGGTCGAGTTTGAACATATGGGCGATCCGGATACCAAGGTGCAGGCGGAAATGCTGTTCATGATGGCCATCAAGAATCCGGATGAGCAGGTCGAGCTGCTGCAGAAGGTGCTCGGCGTATTCCAGCAGCCGGAGGTCGTTGCTGCATTCCGCGCAGCAAAAAATGAAGACGAGCTGTTCGAGGCGGCTCAGAAGTACATTGGTTGATTACAGGACTGCGGTTCTGTTCAAAACACGGTTAAATCTAATTTATTGGAGGGTCAAATGATGAAAACTTGTAACATTCTGTGTGTATGCGGTTCGGGTACCGTAAGTTCCGCAATGGTAGCAGGCAAGCTCAAAGAGCGCCTGAAGGAAAAGGGTTGGGACGCTGCCATGGTGGAAGCAAGTCCGAACAGCATTTCGACCGAGATCACCGGCAAGAAGTTTGATCTGATTGCATGTGTAAGCCCGGTTTACGAGGACTTCGGCATCCCGAAGGTAAAGGCAGTCGGCATGCTGACCGGTCTGTCCGAGGACAAGGTAGTCGATGACTGCCTGAAGATCCTGGAGGCAAATGCGTAAAGGGTAAGGCGCATTTTCTCATAGTCATCCATAGCAAAGAGTAAAGGCAAAAGGGTAAAAAAGAAAGGTGGTTCCAAGCATGGCAAGTTTCTTTCAAACATTAAGTGATGTGTTCAGTGCATTCGGTGCTGCAGTATTCGTACCGGTTATTCTGTTTATCATCGCAAAGTGCATGGGTGTTACCGGCAAGAAGGCATTTAACACGGCACTGCTGTGTGCAGTCGGCTTGACGGGCTTCAACCTCGTTATCAACAGCTATTCCGCGATTATCGCACCGGTTGTCAACCAGATGGTTACGAACGCAGGCGTAAATCTGCCGACGCTCGATACCGGCTGGCAGTCCACGTCGGTTATCGCGTATTCGACCAAGGTCGGCCTGATCTTCATCGGCGTTGCAATCATTCTGCAGCTTGTGCTGTTCTTCACCAAGTGGACAAACGTATTTATGGCATCCGATCTGTGGAACAACTACTCCTTCATGGTTTGGGGCTCCATGCTGTATGCTCTGACCGACAACATGATGCTCTCCATGGCTCTGATGGTCGTTCAGCTGCTGTACATCCTGTTGTTCTCTGAGGCTTGCGCAAAGCGCTGGTCTACCTATTATGATTACGATAACTGCTGCATGACCGCTCCTCATCATCTGGAGAGCCTGCCGTTTGCGGTATTCATGAACTGGTTCCTCGGCAAGATCGGCTTTGACAAGATCAAGCTGAATGCACAGACCCTGCAGAAGAAGCTCGGCATCCTCGGTGAGCCTATGTTCATCGGCCTGGTTGTCGGCGCTCTGATCGGCATCATCGGCAACTTTAACGCTCTGGTCGGCGAGGGTGCGCTGACGGCCTGGGGTACGGTATCCTCTGCAGCCGTTTCCACCGCAGCGATCATGGCAGTATTCCCGAAGGTAGCCGGTATCTTCGCAAGCGCATTTACCACTCTGACTGATGCGTACAAGTCCAAGGCTGCCAAGTCCGGCGAAGGCCGTGAATGGTATCTCTCTGTTAACGATGCATGCGGTTACGGCGAGCCGAATACACTGGTTACCGGCATCCTGCTGATCCCGATCATGCTGGTTGTAGCATTTGTTCTTCCGGGCAACACCATCCTGCCGATGGCTGACCTGTGCGCTCTGCCGTACATGGTTGAGGTATTTGTTTGCGTATCCAACGGCAATATCGCAAAGAGCGTTGTTTCCGGTGCGATCTGGTTCTCTCTGGGCCTGGTTGTTGCGTCCGTTCTCGCGCCGACCTTTACGCAGGTCGCTGTTGACGCCGGCTTCCAGCTGGCACAGGAAGGCGTATTCATCATCAGCTTCGGTATTATGTGCCACCCGCTGATCGCCGGTCTGTTCTATGCATTCTGGTCTCAGAATCCGATCATCATCGGTGCGGTTGTCATTGCATACTTCGTACTGTACTTCCTGTTCAAGAAGAACAAGGAGCGTTTCGTTGGCTATCTGGAGAACGCTGCTGCTGCTTACTCGGCATACTAAGCGATTGCTTCTAAACTGAAAACAGCCGGCTGCTGCTGCAAACAAATGCAGCGCAGCCGGCTGTTGTTTTATTCCGAAGAGGAGGAAAAGATGAAGGAACTGACACAAAAGCCGCAGAATATCGTACTGGTCGGCGATGCTTTTGTTTCGCCGGACACAATGGAGCAGGCGGTGCAGCAAAGCACACTCTGCTGCGGCAGGATCACTAAGCTGATGTGGGGCGGCTCCGACAAGCAGGAATTCACCTCGCGGCAGCTTAAACTCGAGCGGAACGGTCCGGAAGCCGTACCGTATGCGGACGGTCTGGACGAGGTGATCGGCGAGGCAGAGGTTCTGCTCGTGCATTTCAATCCGGTGCCGCGTGCGCTGATTGAGAAAGCGCCTAACCTCAAGGTCATCCTGACCTGCCGCGGCGGCATGGAGCACATTGACCTTGCAGCTGCAAGTGAGCGCAATATTCCGGTGCTCAACGTTATCCGCAATGCAGAGCCGGTCGCGGACTTTGCCCTCGGCATGATGCTCGATCTGACGCGCGATATCGCGCTATCGCACCGCAAAATGCGCGAAGGTGTATGGATGAAGAGCTTTTACAACTCGGACCATTTGATGACGCTTTCCAGCCATACAGTGGCGCTGGCCGGTATCGGCAACGTCGGCAGCGCGCTGGCGCGCCGTCTGCTGGCACTCGGCGTGCCGGTGATCGCGTATGACGCATACACCAGTCCGGAAAAGCTGGAAAAGGCCGGTCTCGGTGCAATCAAGCTAGTCGATTCACTTGAAACCCTGTTTGAACAGGGCGATATTGTATCGCTGCACCTGCGGCTGACACCGGATACCGAGCATATGATCGGCATGCAGTATTTTTCCCGCATGAAAAAAACGGCGTACTTTATCAACACCGCGCGCGGCGGTCTGGTCGATCAGCCGGCACTGGTCGAGGCGCTGCAGCAGGGCTGCATGGCAGGCGCGGCGCTGGATGTGTACGACAGCGAGCCGCTCGCCGTGGACGATCCGTTGCTGCAGATGGACAACGTGCTGCTCACACCGCACATTGCGGGCACCACGGTAGACGCGATCCCACGGGCGCCGTTTTTGCTTATGCGTGAGGTCGATCGGTTCCTGGCTGACGGAGTGACCGATCGAGTGGTAAATCATGTGTCCATCACACTGGAGTAAGGAGGAAACGCAATGCTTTTGCAGGAAGAAAGAGAGAAAATCGTTGTATACGGACAGGAAATGCTCAAGCGCGGTCTGACCGCAGGCACCTTCGGCAACCTGAGCATTTACAACGAAAAGGAGAACCTGTTTGCCATCAGTCCGAGCGGCATGGACTATTTTAAGACCGACGCAAGCGATGTGGTCGTTATGACGCTCGACGGCGAAAAGGCGGACGGCGACCGCAAGCCATCTTCCGAGGTGGACATGCACCGTATTTTCTACCAGAAGCGCCCGGGCATCAAGTCGGTCGTGCACACGCATCCGCGCTACGCTACTACACTGGCGTGTCTCGGCTGGAGCATTCCGCCGCTGCACTATCTGGTGGCGTATTCGGGCAGAGAGGTGCCGTGCATTCCGTATGTGCCGTTCGGCACTTATGAACTGGCACAGGCGGCGCTGGACGGCATGGGCGATAATTACGCCTGCATTCTCGGAAATCACGGTCTGCTGTGCGTCGGCGGCAATATCAGCTACACGCTGGATGTGTCCGAGCAGATCGAATTCTGCGCACAGCTCTATTATAATTGTAAGGCAGCCGGTCAGGAGCCGAAGCTGTTGAATGACGAGCAGATCAGCTCGGTGCTGGAGGCATTCCAGACCTACCGACAGAAATAAATTTTGCAGGAGGGGACCATTATGGAGGAAAAATGCGTATACTGCGGCGGTGATCTGCCGGAAAAGCCGACTAAGGTAAAGGTGCGCACGCGCTCGTTTGAGGTGTGCTGCGCGGATTGTGCGGCAAAGACCGAACAGTATATCAAGCTGGATAAGCGATTCAAGACCGCGCTGTATCTTCTGGTCTTTCTGGGCGGCATCGGATTTGTTATCAGTGCATTTTTCGGCGGTGACAGTCCGCTGCGCATGATCGGTGCGTATGCCGGTCAGCTTGTTGCGGGACTGGCGTTTATCGCGTTTCCGTATCCGGTCACCTCGTTTGAGAGCTTTCACGCGATGAGCATCCGCGGCGTAACGCGGCTGACGCGCATTATCGGCCTTGTGCTGAGCGTGTCGGCAGTTGTGCTGGTGGTGCTCACGCTGCGGTAAAGACAAGTGCGATCGGTCTGGCGAAAGTCAGGTCTTTCCAAAACCCCAAAGGGCGCTCAAAGGAGCGCCCTTTGGGGTTTTGCAGGATTGTCTGATGTGATGGAAAGCAAAAGGACGGAAGGGTCCAAGTACCTTCCGTCCTTTTGTGGAGAAAATTATATTTGTATTCTGTTTGGAGACTTGAATATAAATAAGAGAGAATAAATTGAATGTGGAATTTGATCTGCGATTCGGGAAAATTAGCCGAGGAACGGACGGGTGGTTTCCGCGCCCATGCGGATCACATCCTCAGCAGGCATTCTCCAGTATTCCGGACGGAACAGCTCAAGGCACGCAGGGCCGTCGTAGCCGACTGCCTGTACCGCATCAGCAACCTCCTGCACCGGAATGGCACCCAGACCGGGCATCAGACGGTGGCAGTGGTCGAGGATGCCGAGCGGCAGGTCCTCGCAGTCGTTGATGTGGAACACGAACAGCTTCTCCTTGGGAATTTTGCGGATGAAATCAACATCCGCGCACTTGTCGTGCAGGTAAACATTGATGCAGTCCACGGTCAGACCAACACTGTCGCGGTTGACGGCGTTTACGATCTCAAGCGCCTGACGAACGCTGTTGACGCACCATTTCTTGTCACCGATCGGCTCGAAGGACAGCTTGACGCCGTACGGTTCAGCAATGTCAGCGAGTTCGTTCAGCACCTTCACCGAGTCGTCGAAGATCTCCTTCTCGTTCTTGGTGCAGATCTCGTTGGTAACAGTCGGCACAACAATAATGTACGGATTGCCGATCTGCTGAGCCACCTTGCAGCCGAAGGTGAACAGCTCTACAAGCTTTTCCCACTCCTCCGGCGTGCAGAAGTTGATGTTTTCAATGGAGTTGAATGCAAACGGCTTGATATGGCTCTTTGCAAAAAACGCCTTGAGATCGTCTGTGGTGTGGGTCTTGAGATACTCCTGCAGCATATCGAGACGCAGCTCGATATAGTCATAGCCGTACTTTTCACACAGCAGCAGGTCGTTTTCAACCGTGGAATTTTCCTTGCAGGTTGCTTCGTTATATCCGAGTTTCAGCATAAGACAGTCTCCTTTACATTTCACCGCGTGCTTCACGCTCGGTGAGTTCCTTCATAATAGTGGGGTAAATCTTATCCAGCTTGTAGAACAGCAGGACGATGATGGCAACGATCCAGACCAGAATCGGACCGAACTTAAAGATAGAGGAAATCATTTGCTGGGCGGAAGTCGGCTGCATAGCACCGCCGGTAACCGAGCTGAGGAAGCCTGCGCCTTCAAGCATGGCAGTCATAACCGCACTGGTGATGCCGGTACCGATCTTAAAGCCGAGCGAGCCGCCGCCGAAGATCAGGCTTTCCTGACGCAGATGGCTCTTCCACTGACCGTACTCTACAACGTCGCCCATCATGCCGAATACCAGAGAGGTCAGCGGAGCCTGACCGAGCGAGCGGATGATGGTCATTACCAGAATCCACCGGAAGCTCATCGGGTTTACCATAATGAGTGCATGGGCGATAACAACTACGATACAGCCGGCGAGCGACAGGTTGCGCTTGTTGAATTTCTGCAGCAGTATTGGACACAGCAGCGCGCCAACGATCAGTGCGACGATCTCGGAGGTGTAAATGACGCTGTAATACCATTCATCGTTGCCGAGAACATATTTGCAGTAATACGGCAGATCGGTGCCGATGATGGTGGTATGTACGCAGGTGACGGTCCACAGAACGAGCGTTGCCCAGAAATACGGGTTGCCCAGCAGGGCTTTCAGCGCACGGGAAGCGGGAACCTTGGGCTGCTCCTGCTGCGCGGCCTCGAAATTGACGGTTTCCTTGCAGCGGACAAAGCAGATGACAAGCAGAACAAGTGCGATGGCGCACCAGATGCTCATGGTCTTGATCCAGGCGGCCTGATCGTTGCCGAACAGCTTGACGACCGGCATGGTGAAGGTTACGGCAATGATCTTGCCAATCGGAGACAGTGCCATACGCACAACGGACAGCAGGTCGCGCTCGTGCGAGGAGCGGGTCATCATGGTGGACAGGGTGCCGTAGGGCACGTTGATTGCGGTGTAGCATACGGTGGTGCACAGGTTATAAGTAACAAAAATGTACCAGAATTGAACGGTCGTGCTGCTGCTGTACGGCACACAGAACATCGCAACCGCGCACAGAACATACGGTACGCTCATCCACAAGATCCACGGACGGGCCTTGCCCCATTTGGATTTGGTCTTGCTTACGATGATGCCCATGATAACGTCGGACGAGCCATCAAAAATACGCGAGATCAGCATGACCAGACCGACGGTAACGACCGGAATACCGCAGTAATCCGTATAGAACAGGGTGAGCAGCGCGGTGATCATACCGAACACAATGTTGCAGGCGGTATCGCCTAAACCATAGGAGATACGGGTTCCCCAGCCAAGGGAGGCAGTGTTGTTCTTTTCACTCATAAGGAGCAACCCCTCTTTCTTTTCTCAAAAAACGGAAGCCGCCGCCGAGTGCGGCGGCTTGCCGAATAACTCTTTTTCTTCTCTTTTCGTGTGATATGCGGGGATAAATTACTCGATTTCGCTCAGCTTGACCGGACGGCCTTCCTTCATGGACAGGTTTGCTGCCATTGCGATCTTGACCGGCTGCAGACCGTCAAAGCCGGTAACCAGCGTGTCGGTGTCGTTCAGAACGGCATCGGTGAACGCCTTTGCCTCTGCGATGAATGCGTTGTTGTAGCGCTCGAGGAAGAACCAGGTCGGCTTTGCAACCTCGACGCCTGCGGCGGAGGAGATCATGGCGGTGTTGTTCAGATCGTTTGCAACCTGCACGCAGCCCTGGTCGCAGTGCACCTCGGTGCGCTGGTCGTAGCCGTAGTGTGCGGCACGGGAGTTGTCGATCACGCCGAGTGCGCCGTTCTCAAACTTCAGCATGACGATTGCGGTATCCACGTCGCCGTACTCCTCGTAGCCGGCGCCGGAGAGCGCTGCACCGTAAGCGGTAACCTCGGTAACCTCGCTGCCTGCCAGATAGCGGACCATGTCGAAATCGTGAATGGTCATGTCCATGAAGATACCGCCGGAAACCTTGATATAGCTCATCGGCTGGTGATCGGGATCACGGGAGGTGACCTTGATGAGATTGGGCTTGCCCAGCTTGCCGGAAGCGACCGTATCGCGGACGGCCTTGTGGTTGTGGTCAAAGCGGCGCACGAAGCCGACCTGCAGCTTAACGCCTGCCTTCTTCACCGCAGCGAGTGCTTCCTCGATCTTTGCCAGCTTGGTGTCGATCGGCTTCTCGCAGAAGATGTGCTTGCCGGTCTGCGCAGCGCGCATGATGAAGTCTGCATGCGTTGCGGTGGAGGAGCAGATGAACACGGCCTCGATGGTCGGATCGCCAAAGATCATCTCGGGATCATCGTAGCACTTCTCGATACCCATGTCCGCTGCCCATGCGCGGGTCGCATCGTTCATGAACGGATCAGCCACTGCGTAGAGGTCTGCGTTCGGCACTGCATGTGCCAGATTTTCGCCGTGCAGCTTGCCGATTCTGCCTGCACCCAGCAGACCGATTCTTACCTTGTTTGCCATTTTTTCTTGCACTCCTTTTTTACTCTGAAACCTGAATTGACGCGTTTGCTCAAAAAGCAGTATGTTAGAAGTTTTTTTCTGTGCTTCTATGATATAATAATTGCGCACAGAGAAAAACAATGTTAAAATATCGAATATAACAACGATATAAACTGCTGTTTTTGAATCATTTGCGCTTTTCTTGTGATTATTATACAAACAAAGTCCGTGAGAGCGTTATCGTGTTCTTGTGGAAAAAACAGCAGGATTTTCCGAGGGGAAGAAAGAAAATCGAGGGAAGGCTTTCGTAATCTTGCGATTCTTGGGAGGGAGCATACATGGGAAACAAGCCTTGTAAACTGAGCGGAACATTCTTCAACTGCATTTCGATCGATCGCAATTACAACAACCAGCAGTCTATACTTCCGCATATGCACGACAACCGTCTGGAGCTGTTCTATGTGTGCAGCGGACAAGGACAGTACATGGTGGATAACCGGTATTATCCGATTGGAGAGGGCGACATTGTTATCTGTAATCAGGGTGTGCTGCACGGCGAGGAACCCGATCAGGTGCGGCAGATCCGGTCGTACAGCGTCGCAATTACCGATGTCAATGTAGAAGGTCTGCCGCCCAACTGTCTGATCGCAGAAGGGGAGTGTCCGGTCGTATCGTGCGGACAGCTTGCCAGGCAGGTAGGCGAGACCATGCACCTGCTGTATCTGCTCAGCGCCGATGCGGGAAACCTGCATGCCGTGTGCTGCAGTCTGGCAGAGGCAATGCTGAATCTGACCGATTCCCTGCTCCGCAGTCGTATCCACCAGCAGGAGCAGCAGCGTGAAATGCCGTCTGTGCTGGCGCACCGCGTGCGGCGCTATCTGGATGCACACCACTGTGAGCCGATCACGCTGCGTATGGTGGCGGAGCGACTGCGCGTGAGCGAGTATTATCTGGCGCATGTGTTTAAGCAGGAGTTCGGCGTGCCGCCTATGCAGTATGTGATGAAGCGCCGGATTGGTGAGGCGCAGGGTTTTCTGATGAATACCGGCATCCCGATCGCCGAGATTGCGGACACACTCGGCTTCAGCAGTATCTGTCACTTCAACACCATGTTTAAGAAGTACACCGGCACGCCGCCCGGTAAGTTCCGGCAGTCGTTCAAGCAGAGCATCACGCACAGCGAAAAAGTAAAAAGTGAAGAAGAGGAATCGTAAAACGGAAAACACCGTGCAGAGCAGTAACGCTTGGCACGGTGTTTTTCTATCTACTTACAAATAGAAGAATGGCGCAGCCGAGAGAGAGCGGCTGCGCCGGTGAAATGGGGATGTGTGTGAAATTAGAGAGTGTGTGTGATGATCGTTTGCCGGAGCATAATTATCTTATTTATACAGCGCGGTCTGCGTAATGACCATGTTTGCAAGGATAACTACTACAGAAAAATGGTGAATAACATATTTATTCCTCCGTTATCCGTTCTTTCGCCGTTTGCGTTCGGCTTTCCTTTGATGATTCTATTGTAGTCCCTTGGACGCGGTTTTTCTTCTAACTTCTTGTATTTCATAGAGTTGAGCAAGAATCTATAATTTGACCGGCACAGACGGTCAGCATACGCGGAAAACGGCAGCAACAACCTATAAAAAGTGGTGAAAATGCAGCCTGTGAGTGAAAAATAAAGGCGGGAGAAAGATTGCGTATTTTTATAAAATATTGAGATATATGCTTTTTTGCTTGTTGTTTAGGACGGAAAATGCGAAATTCTGTAATGACAGTATGCCGCGTTTTCCGCACGATAGCGAGATATTAAAAAAACAGGTGCAAAACGCAGGCCGCAGGCGGGAGCGGCAGACACGGAAAACAATGCGGTAGGGGAGAGAAAAGTTCTGGATTCTATAATAAAATGTGAAAATGTTCGTATGTAACGTAAAAATATAAGAAAAAAGGCGATTTCTCAAGATGTTAGAAGAAAAGCAAACGCTCAAATGCTAAACTTAAATCATCAAAAGAGAACACCGCCGGGAGCGAAAAGAAAGAGCCTCGGCAGGGAAAAAGAGTAAAGCATTTGAGGAGGAAAACACAATGAGCAAAACCAGAATGACAGTCGGTCAGGCAATCGTAAAGTTCCTGAATCAGCAGTACATTGAGATGGACGGCAAAGAGGAACCCTTCGTAGATGGCATGTTCACGATCTTCGGTCACGGTATGGTAGTCGGTCTCGGTCAGGCACTGGAGGAGGATCCGGGCCACCTGAGAGTTTACCAGGGCCGCAACGAGCAGGGCATGGCACACGCCGCCATCAGCTACGCAAAGCAGCACAACCGCCGCAAGATCATCGCGTGCACCTCGTCCATCGGCGTCGGCGCAGCAAACATGGTAACTGCAGCACTGACCGCTACCATCAATAACATCCCGCTGCTGCTGTTCCCGTCCGATTACTTCGCAACCCGTCAGCCGGATCCGGTTCTCCAGCAGCTCGAGGTTCCGAACGACCTGTCCATGTCCGCTTCGGACTGCTTCAAGCCGGTTGCCAAGTACTGGGACCGCATTTCTCGTCCGGAGCAGCTGATGAGCGCGATGGTCAACGCAATGCGCGTCCTGACCGACACCGCAAACTGCGGCACCGCTGTTATCTCGCTCCCGCAGGATGTACAGGGTGAGAGCTTCGACTTCCCGGATTACTTCTTCCAGAAGCGCGTACATCACGTTGCACGCCGCGTAGCGGATGACTACGATATCGAGAAGGCAGTTGAGATGATCAAGGCTTCCAAGAAGCCGATGTTCATTGCAGGCGGCGGCGTTCGTTACTCCGAGGCCGGTCAGACCGCAATGGACTTCTGCAAGGCGTTCAACATTCCGGTTTCTCAGACACAGGCCGGCCACTCCTGCCTGCCGGATTCGTTTGAACTGGCTGTCGGCGGCATCGGCGTAACCGGCGGTCTGGCGGCGAACGCACTGTGCAAGGACTGCGACCTCGTTATCGGTGTCGGCACTCGTTTCAACGACTTCGTAACCGGCTCCAAGTGGGTGCTGTTCCGCAACCCGGATATTAAGGTTCTGGCAATCAACACCTCCGAGTTCCACGCGGAAAAGCTGGACGCAACCCGCTGCATCGGTGACGCAAAGGTAACGCTCGAGGCTATCATGGAAAAACTCAAGGCAGACGGCTATAAGTCCGGCTACACCACCGAAATTCAGGATATCCGCAAGGTTTGGGAAGAGGAGCGTCTGCGTGTTCTGGGCGTTCAGTACAAGGGCGAAGGCTTTGGTGAAGGCAAGTTTGTGCCCTGTGTACCGAGCTGGACCGAGAAGATCATGAACGATTTCGTTTCCCAGATCGGCGGCACCATCACTGAGTCCAACGCGGTCGGCATTCTCCGCGAGGAGGCAGACGACGACGCAATCGTGGTTGCAGCAGCAGGCTCGCTGCCGGCAGACCTCGAGCGTCTGTGGGTCACCGACGCACCGAACTCCTACAATATGGAATACGGCGCTTCCTGCATGGGTTACGAGATCGCAGGTGCATTCGGCGCCAAGCTGGCTGAGCCGGATAAGGAAGTTTATGCACTCGTTGGTGATGGCTCGTTCATGATGCTCAACTCCGAGATCCCGACCGCAATGCAGGAGAACGCGAAGATCACCGTTGTTGTATTCGACAACTGCGCGTTTGGCTGCATCAACAACCTGCAGATGGGCAACGGCGTTGGCTCTCTGGCGACCGAAATGCGTCACCGCAACGAGACCACCGGCAAGCTGGACGGCGATTACTGCTACACCGACTTCGGCAAGATCGGCGAAGGCTTCGGCATGAAGGCATTCTACGCCAAGACCCCGGACGAGTTCCGCAAGGCTGTTCAGGACGCCAAGAAGGAAAGTGTTTCCTGCATCATCGACGCAAAGGTTCTGCCCAAGACCATGGCTGAGGGCTACGAGTCCTGGTGGCACATCGGCGTAGCGTCCACCTCCAAGTCTGACGAGGTAAAGGCTGCACGCAAGCGCATCGACGATCATCTGGCAGAAGCACGCATGTACTAATTTAACGCAGATTCAATATGAGCCGCCCGTTTTCGGACGGGCGGCTTCGCTTATATAATAAGGTATCGAGCAAAGAAAAGAGGAGCAAGAATTATGAAATATACGCACAAGGCCCCCTTCGATAAGGGCTACAACGGCATGGTCTCCGCAGTCGAGAACCCGGGAATGATGGGCATGGAGTTCGGTGTTGTCAAGATGGCAGTGGGCGACGTGATGCACTTCGACTACGCGCAGGAGGTCGTTTACGACCTGATGAGCGGCAGCGTGACCTTCGAGTGGAACGGCAAGTCCGAGACCGTTACCCGCCGTGATGTGTTCCACGAGGGTGCGATCCTGCTGCACGTTCCGCAGAACACCAAGGTGACAATTTCTGCCGAAAGCGATGTGGAAATCGCCGTTTCCCGCACGGAAAACAAGCGTGATTTCGCAGCTCGTCTGCTGCGCCCCGAGGACTGCCTGTGCGCAAATGAGGAGCGCGGCGCCGGTCAGATGAACGAGTGCTCGACCCGTCTGGTACGCACCTTCTTTGACCGCTCCAACTGCCCGGAAACTAACTTTTTCATCGGTGAAGTGGTGCATTTCCCCGGCAAGTGGTCCTCTTATCCGCCGCATCAGCACGTTGAGCCGGAGCTGTACTACTACAAGTTCCTGCCGGAAAACGGCTACGGTCTGGCAGAATATGGCGACGATGCCTTTAAGGTAAAGAACAACGACCTGACCGGCATGCCGGAAAACGTGACCCATTCTCAGGCTGCGGCTCCCGGCTACGCGGAGTATTACCTGTGGTGCATCCGCCTGCAGGACGACAAGAACATCGTGACGACCGTTGTGCCTGAGTATGAGTGGGTAACTAAGGCCGACGCGAAGTATTTTCCGGATATTTAAGGCGGTGAAATAACGTGAAAGCCTTCAAAATCGTACCTTCTATTGCGGAATACGTCGATTTTCGCACGCTGGCGAAGGAATTAAGCCTCGGCGCGAAAGACCTGATTCTGACAAATGAATATATTTACAATCCGACAATCGCGGCGCTGAATCTCGGCTGCCACACCTGTTTTCAGGAAAAGTTCGGCGGCGGTGAGCCGACCGACGTCATGGTTGACGCCATCCTCGACGACCTGCGCGGCAAGGAGTTTGACCGCATTATCGCGGTCGGCGGCGGTACAGTAATCGACATCGCAAAGGTGCTGACCGTTGCCAAGTCCACCGACCATGTGGACGATCTGTACGACCGCATGGCAAACCTCGAGAAGGAGCATGAGCTGATCATCGTGCCGACTACCTGTGGCACCGGCTCTGAGGTTACCAACATTTCCATCATCAACCGTACGACTAAGGGCGTCAAGGTTGGTCTGGTGTCTCCGGCGATGTTTGCGGACGAAGCGGCGCTCGTTCCGGGCATGCTGCTCAGCCTGCCGTATCCGGTTTTTGCAACTTCTTCCATTGACGCCATGGTCCACGCGGTCGAAAGCTACCTTTCTCCGAACGCCTGCGCACTGAGCGAGCTGTTCTCCGAAAAGGCGCTGCACCTGATTCTGTCCTGCTGGAAGGACGCGGTAGCAAGCGGCGGCAAGGATGCGTGGAAGAAGCATGCACTTGAGTTCCTGCGCGCCTCCAACTATGCAGGCATCGCGTTTGGTCACGCGGGCTGTGCGGCTGTTCATGCGATGGCATATCCGCTCGGCGGCGTGCATCACATTCCGCACGGTCAGGCAAATCAGCTGATGTTCGCGGACGTAATGCGCAAGTATCAGGAAAAGAAGCCCATCGGCAAGTTGAATCAGCTGGAAGAACTTCTGAGCGCAGAACTGGATGTTGAACCGGTATTTGCACTCGAAAATCTGTACGAATTGATGGACGAGGTACTGAAAAAGGATCCCCTGCACGAACACGGGGTAACCGCTGATGAACTGCCGGTCTTTGCAAAGAATGTCATCGAAACCCAGCAGCGCCTGCTCGGCAACAACTATGTAGAGCTGTCAGAAGACGATCTGCTCGACATCTACCGCAAGGCATTTTGAGCGCGGGAGGGACGAGAAATGGATTGGAGAGCATACTATAAAGAGCACACGATGACGCCTGAGCAGGCGGTTGGTGTGATCCATGACGGCGACCGCGTTGTGTTCGGTCACGCAGTTGGCGAACCCATTGTATTCCAGCGCACAATGGCGCGAATGGCAGAGCAGTTCCATAACGTGGAAGTTGCACACATGGTATACCTTGGCTCGGGCGAGTATCTGCAGCCGGGCATGGAAAGTCATTTCCGCCACAACGCGTTGTTTGTCGGCGGTCCGGCCCGCAAGCCGATCGCGGAAAACCGTGCAGACTACACCCCGGCGTTTTTCTCGGACGTGCCGCGCATGTTCCGCGACAACACGCTGCCGGTTGATGTTTTTGCGTTTACCTGCTCGCCTCCGGACGAACGCGGCTATGTGTCGCTCGGTCTGTCCTGCGACTACGGCGCACAGGCGGTCAAATCCGCGAAAACGGTCATTGCCGAGGTCAACCCGAACATGCCGCGCACCTATGGCGAGAGCTTCGTTCATGTATCCGAGATTGACGGCTTCCTGTGCTCGTGGGAGCCGCTGCCGGAGTCCGCGCCGCCGAAAATCGGCGAGGAAGACCGTGCAATCGGCAAATATATCGCTGAACTCGTGCGTGATGGTGACTGCCTGCAGCTGGGCATCGGTGCGGTGCCGGATGCGGTCTGCTCGTTCCTCGGCGACAAGCACGACCTTGGTCTGCATACCGAGATGATTTCGGACGGCGTGCTGCCGCTGCTTGAAAATGGAAACATCAACGGCAAGCGCAAGCAGCGCGACGTCGGCAAGGTGAGCGTAACCTTCCTGATGGGCACGCGCAAGCTGTATGATTTTGTGGATAACAACCCAATTATCAACATGCTTCCGGTGGATGTCTGCAACAATCCGGCGGTTATCGCGGAGAACGACAACGTGGTTTCCATTAACTCGTGCGTTGAGGTTGATCTGCAGGGTCAGGTCTGCGCTGAGGCAATCGGTCTGCGCCAGATTTCCGGTATTGGCGGCCAGATGGACTTTGTGCGCGGCGCAAACTTGTCCAAGGGCGGTCGCTCCATCATCGCGCTGCACTCGACCACCAAGGACGAGTCTGCGTCTAAGATTGTTACAACCATCACCACCGGCGGCCCGGTTACCACCAGTCGCTGCGATGTCAATTACATTGTCACCGAGTACGGCGTGGCGCAGCTTCGCGGTCAAACGCTCCGCGAGCGCGCAAAGCGTCTGATTGCCATTGCGCATCCAAAATTCCGAGAAGAACTTGCCGAGGAATTCGAGAAGCGCTTCGGTGAAAAACTCAAGGTGTAACCAATTATAATTCAACATACAGCAGGAGGTCATAACGATGAAAAAGACATTCTCGCGTTTTCAAATCATCTATATTCATGTGATTTTGCTGCTGCTGATCGCGTTCTCCGGCTGCTGTGTTTACCTCACACATCTGCTCATGGGCGTATAAATTCTGTGGATATGCGCCGAGAAACCGAACTTTTCCATTACAAAGACTATTCCCTTCATGTCTCCTCAAATATGTTATCAAAATCGGTGAATCGGCGCTTTTTCCTATTGAAAAGAAAGAAAAAGGACAAGGAAGATGATATCATGATGACAAAAGACCAGTACATCGAATCCCTGCGAAAGCTGCACCTCAATCTGTACAGCTTCGGCAAGAAGGTCGAGAACGTAGTGGACAACCCGATCGTGCGTCCGTCGCTCAACTCGTTTGCAGCAACGTACGAGCTGGCAGAGGACCCGCAGTACGAAGATCTGATGACGGCAACGTCCAATCTGACCGGCAAAAAGGTAAACCGTTTTACCCATCTGCACCAGTCTACGGACGATCTCATTAAGAAGGTAAAGATGCAGCGTCTGCTCGGTCAGAAGACCGCAGCGTGCTTCCAGCGCTGTGTAGGCATGGATGCAGCAAATGCGGTTTATTCGACTACGTTCGAGACCGATGAAGCATGCGGCACCAAGTACCACGAGAATTTTGTCAAGTTCTGGACCGATGTACAGAACAACGACTGGGGCGTTGACGGCGCGATGACCGACGTTAAGGGCGACCGCGGTCTGTCTCCGTCCAAGCAGGCGGATCCCGACCTGTTCCTGCACGTTGTAGAGCGTACGGCAGACGGTGTTTACGTTACCGGCGCGAAGGCACACCAGACCGGCTACCTGAACAGCCATTACGTTCTGGTTATGCCGACCATTTCCATGCGTGAAGGCGACGAGGACTACGCGATTTCCTTCGCCTGCCCGACCGACGCGGAAGGCATTACCTTGATTCTGGGCCGTCAGTCCTGCGACACCCGCAAGACCGAGGAATACAACGACATTGATGTCGGCAACAAGGTTTACGGCGGTCACGAGGTTCTGGTTATTTTCGATCGTGTATTTATCCCGAATGACATGATCTTCCTCAACGGCGAGACCCAGTTCGCCGGCATGATGGTAGAGCGCTTTGCAGGCTATCACCGTCAGTCCTATGGCGGCTGCAAGGTTGGTGTAGGCGATGTGCTCATCGGCGCTACCGCACTGGCAGGTGAGATGGCAGGCTCTGCGAAGGCGTCCCACGTCAAGGACAAGCTGATCGAGATGACCCACCTGAACGAAACCCTGTACTGCTGCGGCATTGCGTGCTCGTCTCAGGGCACCAAGACCAAGAGCGGCAACTACCTCATTGATCTGCTTCTGGCGAACGTCTGCAAGCAGAACGTCACCCGCTTCCCGTATGAGATCGCTCGTCTGGCACAGGATCTGGCCGGCGGCATCATGGTTACTCAGCCGTCCGAGGCAGATTACCGCAACCCGGCAACCCACGATTACATCGAGAAGTACCTCAAGGGTGTGGCTTCTGTCCCGACCGAGGACCGTATGCGTCTGCTGCGCCTGATCGAGAACATGACCATGGGCACCGCTGCTGTCGGCTACCTGCCCGAGTCCATGCACGGCGCAGGCTCGCCGCAGGCACAGCGCATTATGATCGCTCGTCAGTCCAACATGGAAATGAAGAAGGAACTGGCGAAGAAGATCGCGCGCATTGGCTAAAACATAAAGTAAATTCTGTGAGAACTGCTGCATAAGGAAGGTCTGACGGTTCCATGTCAAAATGGAGTATGTCTAACCGGCAGACCGATACGAAAGCGGCAATATCACCGATAAAAACTAACAAGACCCGTCCTTTTTATTGCGGAAGGGCGGGTTTTGTTCTGCAAACCGTAATTTCAAGGAGGAAAGCAATGGATAAGCAAAAACTGCACGAGCTGCGTGTGTTTGCGGCGGAAATCCGTCTGGAAACGCTCAAGGTGATCGCGTCGCGCGGCTTCGGCCATGTGGGCGGCTCGATGTCGATGGCGGATGCTATGGCGGTGCTGTATGGCGAGGTTATGCATATCGACCCGAAGAATCCCCGCTGGGAGGACCGCGACTGGTTCGTTCTGTCCAAGGGACACGGCGGCCCGGTCATGTATGCGACGCTCGGTCTCAAGGGATATTACCCGATGGAGAGCGCGTACACGCTCAACCAGCCGAACACGAATTTCCCGTCGCATACCGACCGCAGCAAGACCATCGGCGTTGACCTGACGACCGGTTCGCTCGGTCAGGGCATGAGCGAAGCCATCGGCGCGGCGCTCGGCAATCGTGCGCAGAATCGTCCGAGCCGTGTTTACGTTGCCGTAGGCGACGGCGAGTGTGACGAGGGCCAGATCTGGGAAGGCGCGCAGTTTGCAGCGCACTACAAGCTGGATAACCTCGTTTGTCTCGTGGACAACAACGGCCGCCAGCTGGACGGCGCGGTTGCCGACGTTATGAGTCACGGCAAGGGTATCGGCGCCAAGTTTGACGCATTCGGCTGGAATGTTATTGACGTAGCCGACGGCAACGATGTTGAGCAGATCTATAACGCGCTCGAGCAGGCGAAGGCGTGCAAGGGCAAGCCGACCTGCCTGATTTTGAACACCGTAAAGGGCAAGGGCGCAACCTTTGCCGAGCCGTCCGGCGCACATTCTTCTCAGCCGACCAAGGAGCAGTGGGATGAAGCGATCGCCGCATCCGAAGCCGCTCTGACTGCAGTGAAAAACGAAAAGTAAGGGAGGGGAACACAATGAGTTTTACTTTGATCGGCAAGCATGAAAAGGACAGCCGCGCCAACCGCGACGGCTATGTAGAAGCCATGCTCGAAATGATGGCGGAAAACCCTAAGCTGATGCACGTTGACTGCGACCTGATGGGCTGCATCAACACCGGAAAGCTGCTGAAGGCGTTCCCGGCCCAGACCTTTAACGCAGGCATCGCGGAGCAGAACGCCATGGGCGTTGCCTCCGGCATGGCCGCCACCGGCCTGACCGTATTCGCGCACTCGTTCGGCTGCTTTGCTGCCCGCCGCATGTTCGATCAGGCATTTCTGGCAGCAGGCTACTCTGAACTGCCGGTGCATGTGATCGGTTCCGACCCGGGTGTCTGCGCAGCGTTCAACGGCGCAACCCACATGCCGTTTGAGGACTGTGCGCTGTACATGAACATCCCGAACGCGGTCGTTATCGACTCGTGCGACTTTGCACAGACCAAGGCACTGACCAGGAAGCTGGCAGCCTGCGGCAGTCCGTCCTACATGCGCCTGATCCGCAAGGGCTTCACCACCGTGTATGCGGACGGCTCTGATTTTGAGATCGGCAAGGGTGTTACGCTGCGCGACGGCAAGGACGTAACCATTATTGCCTCCGGCATTCTGGTAGACGAGGCACTCAAGGCAGAGGAGCAGCTGGCAGCAAAGGGTATTTCCGCTCGCGTGATCGACATGCACACCTGGAAGCCGCTTGACGAGGAGCTGGTGCTCCGTGCGGCTGCAGAGACCGGCTGCATCGTCACAGCGGAGAACCATCAGGTCGGCACCGGTCTCGGCTCTGCCATTACCAACCTGACGAGCACAAAGAATCCGGTTCCGGTGGAGCGCATCGGCATCCAGAACCGCTTCGGTCAGGTAGGCCCGCAGGATTTCCTTATGCAGCAGTATAACCTCACTGCAGAGGATATTGCGGCGGCAGCTCTGCGTGCCATTGCCCGCAAGCAGGGATAATTACAGAAAAGCTCCCGTTGGAACGGTTGATCGGTTCCGGCGGGAGCTTTTCTGCGCGAAGCAGCGGACACGCGTTGAGGAAGAAATGCATAATTTTTGCTTGAAAAGATTGGTGAGAAGTGAGATTGCTTTTCTGACGGAACAGGGATAGAATTATAAGTACAAGTTACGCAAACGTTTGCGAGAAAGAAAACGGAATGCATGACCACACGAATCTGTTGCACGGGGAGGAGGAATGAGATTTCGCTGCAGAATCGAGAAAGAAACAAAATTTTAAGAAAGAGGGTCCGAGATACATGAAAAAACGCATACTCAGTTTGGCACTGTCTGCTGCAATGGCTTTGACGATGCTCCCGACGGGAGCCTTTGCTGCCAGCGACAAGGGAAAGCCGCCGGTATATAATAAGGCAACAGGCTGCTATGAAATCTCTACCCCGGACCAGCTGCTCTATCTGTCCGGCAGCTGGAGGGACGGCGCTCCCCGCGATGGACATTATGTTTTGACTGCCGATATTGATATGACCGGCGTCAAAGGATTTAAGCCGATTGCTTCCAAAAAGGATCAGGGCTTTACCGGCACATTTGACGGTCAGTTCCATGCGATCAAGGGACTGCGCGTAGAATATGAAAAGAAATATGCCGGTCTGTTCGGCTATGTCGGCAATCAGGACGATCAGGCGTATATCAAGGATGTTGCGCTGCTCGACTGCTACGTTACCGGTCAGCAGAACGTCGGCGCGCTGGCAGGCGTCAACTACGGTACGATTACCGGCTGTGTTGTCACCGGTGAGGTTAAGTGCCTGGATCTGTCCAACTCGCACACCGCAGGCGGTATCTGCGGCAAGCTGAAGGAGGGCGAAGGCCCGATCGTCGGTCATGTTGAGGACTGCTACGTCAACGCAGACGTTTCCGCTCCGTATGATGCGGGCGGCGTTGCCGGCATTCAGGACGGCGGCGGCTATCTGGCACGCTGCTTTGCAGCTGGTACGGTCGATACCATCGCAAAGAGCGGCACGGTAGGTCATGCGGGCGGTATTGCAGGCTCGTTCAACGCCGGTGAAACGCTCAAGGACAGCGTTTCTGCACAGACCGTTATCAACGGCGTTGCGGACGTGGATAAGATCGTCGGTCAGCTCGACGACGAGGCAGCTACCAACATCACCGGCAATATTGCATGGGAGGGCACGCTGCTGTCCGGCAACGAGCCGACCGAGCAGCCGATTAAGTGGGAGGATGTTTCCGCCGCAAAAATGCAGGATAAGTCCACCTATGAAGCACTCGGCTGGGATATGAGCAAGGTTTGGGACTGGAGTGCCTCCGGCAAGCAGCCTGTTCTGCGCGGCTATGATGCCTCTATCTTCCCGGCAGTGGATTACACCGTCAGCGGCACGCGCATCATCTCCCGCGCGCTGAACACCGCACCGCATAAAGGCAAGGCCGAGGTCTCTGCCCGCATCGTCACCAGCGACAAGGTACAGAGCGCGACACTGTACTACGGCTATGATTCTTCCAAGGTCGATACCGCTGTTGCCATGAAGGAATCGAATGGCACCTACACCGCTTCTCTGCCGACTGATAAGACCGGCGATATGTTCTACTATATCGAGGTTAAGACCAACAAGGAAACCGTAACCAAGCCGTACACCAAGTCCGAGCCGATCGTGCTGAATATTGATGACGGCAAGGTAAAGGGAGAACCCGATCAGATCACCATTACACCGGATACCAAACAGGGCGGCCTGCGCTTCAGCTGGCTGACTGACCCCGCTGTCACCAAGACCGTTATCCAGTACAAGGTCAAGGGCACTTCCAAGTGGGAGAGCAAGTCCGGCACCTCTTATGTAGAATCCGTAACCGCAGGCTATAAGGAAAAAGCCGCACATCGTGTGGAAATCACCGGTCTGAAACCGTCTGCCGAGTATGTATACCGCGTAGGCGACGGCGGCAGCTTCATGAGCGAGGAAAAGTCGTTCACCGCACCGAAGTCCGCAGAGGATAAGAGCTTTAAGGTGATTTTCTACTCGGACCCGCAGTCGGAATCTGTTGAAAACTACATGAGCTTCAAGGACTCCATCGACCAGGCACTCAAGATCTGTCCGAAACCGGATCTGATGATCTCCGCAGGCGACACCACCCAGAACGGCTATAAGTCCACCGAATGGGAGGCATGCTTTGAAGTTATGGGCGATTACTATGCCAAGTATCCGACCGTTACCGTTGCAGGCAACCACGAGATGAAGGGCGACTGGAATTTCGTATCGTTCGCACAGCGCTTCAATATGTCGGGCGCAAAGACCGGCTATCCGCAGTTTGACCGCACGATGGGCTACTTCGAATATGGCGATGCTATCTTCGTTATCCTGAACGGCGAAGTCACTCCGGCGGATCAGAAGGCAGAGATCATGAAGAAAGAGCTGCAGTGGTGCAAGAGCGTGCTGGATGCTTCCGACAAGAAATGGCGCATCGTTATGACGCACGCAGGCCCGTATACCTCCAACCACGATCCGCTGGATGTACGCGACTATTACATCAACGACAGCGAGTATTCGCTCGACGCCATGGGCGTTGACCTGTTCCTCAACGGCCATGACCATATCTATATCCGTTCTACCGTGAAGAACGACATCAAAGTCAACACCGGCGACGGCACGACCTATCTGACCGGCGGCACGGTCGGCAACAAGTTCTACGAGTACATTCCGGCTCGTTCGGACTACTCCACCGACTTCTACGTCGATGAAGAGGATAAGCAGGTATTCTCTATCATCGAGTTCAGCGAGGATTCCATCAAGGGCACCGCTTACCAGAAGCAGGATGCGGACAACTGGAACAGCTTCAAGGCAGTGGACAGCTACGAGATCCGCAACACCCTGCGCGAAGGCAAATCCGTTACCGATTATACCGACGTTCCGGCGAACGCATGGTACTACAAGGCGGCGGATTACGTCACCAAGAACGGTCTGCTCTCCGGCGATAAGGCGTATACGTTCGGCGCGAGCAAGGCACTGACCCGCGCACAGGTCGCACAGGCACTGTACAATCTGGCAGGCCAGCCCAAGACCAAGCTGACTGACAGCTTCAGCGATGTTCCGGTAACGCATCAGGCTCGCACCGCGATTGCATGGGCAGAAAAGACCGGTATCATGCAGGGTGTCGGCGGCGGCAAATTCTCGCCCGACCGCAGTGTGACCCGTCAGGAGGCGGCAACGCTTCTGACCCGTCAGCGCAAGCTGAGCGGTGAGGATACCGCGGCAGACAGCAGCATCGTCAAGCAGTTTACCGACGGCAGCACGATTGCCGACTGGGCAGCAGCAGGCGTAGCCTACTGTGCAAAGACCGGTCTGGTGCAGGGCAAGCCGGGCAAGGTATTTGCGCCGAAGTCTACCATCACCCGTGCGGAGATGGCGACCATCATGCAGCGCATTGCAGCATGATCCTTTGAAAGATAAACCATAAACGGGGGCGCAGCCGGCGGCTGTCGCTGCCCGGAACAGAAAAAACTCCGCAAGCGTTTTCGCTTGCGGAGTTTGTGTTTTCTGAGGAGCAGCTTACTTGCGGCTGGTGCGGTGTGCAGTGAACAGCTTAGTGGTGCCGGGATCGCAGGACAACTCAAACATAGCGGTGTTCATCAGAAACTTGGAAAAATTCTTACGCATTACAATTACCTCAATTCAGTCTTGTTTTTTTTACTGATGATATTCTACCAGATTACTTTGTGCAAAACAAGCGCAAACGTATACGGAATATACAATGAAATAAAAATACTTTTATGCAGAATGAACAATAGAAAAGGCAAACTGCATGAAACAAGAAGAATAAAAGGTGAAATACAAACGGAAAACGTTTGCGGTGCACCGGGGATAAAGCGTGATGTACGACAAAAAAGCTGCTGTTGCGTTGGGGCAACAGCAGCTTTTACATGGTATCGTTTTGTCTCAATCCTCGGTGCATTCGGGACGGATGATGGTATAGTTGCCCGAACGCAGCAGGTCTGCAAGACCGAAGCTGTCTTCGGGGAGGGTGTCGGACAGAATACCGGTCGTACCCTGATCGCCGGGACGGTGGCAGTCCGAGCCGGCCGTCATGATGAGATGATGCTCCTTGGCATAGGCCAGCGCAAGATCGTTATGGCTGTCATGGCGGGGGTTGAGGTTGAGCACCTCGACGCCGTCCAGATATTCCGCCGGAGCGGGGGTGCATTTTTTGCGGAACGGGTGTGCCTGCACGAGCAGTGCGCCGTCTGCGCGGTATTGCGGGGCAAAGGCCGCCAGACCCTCGCGCATGACGCGATCCGGATCTGCCAACAGGGCATCGTGAAAGCCGTACAGCAGGTAATCGTTGTCCGATTCGTCAAAACGCAGTTCAGCACCCGCATACACGCGGATATTGTATTTTTCGGACACTTTTTTCAGCCGGTGATAGCCCTGCAGGAAGGCCTGCGTTTTACTGCCGGGGGTGGTCAGATCAATTTCGGCATAGTCGAAGCATTCGCGGTTGTAGTGGTCGGTGACGCAGATCGCGTCATAGCCGCAAGCGGTATAATACTTCATAATGGCCTCTGCGCCAAGCCAGCCGCAGCGGGAGATGTAGGTGGTATGCAGATGGGTTTCAATGCGGTACATGAGATCCTCCTTTTGGTGTATGAGAATGCCGCAGAATCCTGCGGCATTCTCAATCAGCAGCGCTGCGGTTGACCTGTTGGTGTATTGTGTGTGATAAAAGGGTTAAGAGAGAAAAGCGGTCGGTGCGCAGTGCTGTGGATTTATTTTTTTGATGCGCGGCATGAGCTGCGCGAAACCAGTGTCGGACGGATCATGCGGTGCGTGAACTCGTCCTGCTCATCCGAATCAATGATGCGCGTGAGCAGATCAACGGTGGCTTCTGCAAGAAGCTGCTTGCGCTGATCGACGGTGGAAAGCTCGATCTTTGGCAGTGCGGAATAAATGATGTTGTCAAAGCCGAGCAGGGAAATATCATCGGGGACAGAGATGCCGTATTCGTCTGCTGCCTGCAATACGCCGAGCGCCATGGAATCGGTCGAGGCGAAGATCGCAGTGGCGGAACAGCCGTTTGCGAACAGCTCCCGGCTGAGTGCACAGCCGATGTCGATCGAGGAGCAACCATGCGGATTGTCGATGACCTGCGGGGTGATACTTGCTTTTTCCAGTGTTTCGGTAAAGCCGCGCAGACGAAGCTGGTGCGTCAGGCTGTTGGGGCGGTTGCCCAGATAGACAATGTCACGGTGGCCGAGTTCCAGCAGATGCTCTGCTGCCAGACGGCCGCCTGCCAGATTATCAATGCAGACCGAGTTGACCTCATCGCCGCTGACGAGTGCCGGCGTTCCGAGCAGAACGGTAGGCAGTCGTGGAGCGAAATTCTGGATCATGGTTCCTGCATCCTGCTGTGAGCTGGCAAGGATGATGCCGTCAACCTGATGACTGATCAGGAAACCGAACAGCTCTTCGGTCACTTTGGGATCATTCTGCCCATTGCACAGGATCATGTTGTAGCCGAGGCTGCGTGCGTGCGTTTCGATGCCGAGAGAGAGTTCGGCATAGAACGGATTGGTCACCTCGGGAACGATCAGGCCGATGACGTTGGTTTTGTTGCAGATCAGACTGCGTGCGAGTGCATTGACACGGTAGCCCTCCTGTCGGCAGATTTCCAGGATCCGCTGGCGGGTTTGCTCGCTCAGTTCAGGCGAATTGCTGAGTGCGCGGGAGACGGTAGAAGTCGAAACACCGGCAATGCGGGCGATATCTTTGATGGTAATGTGCTGTCGCATAGATGCCGCTTCCTTCCCATAGTAGTTTTAATAAGAATATAATACCGTATTTGCCGGGGAAAGACAAGGATAACGGCAGAAGGCGGGAAAAATATCAGATATGTTCCGGGTGCCGAAGCGGTTCCGGATGGACTCAGGCGTAAAATTCCTTGATATAGTCGAGGACAGCCTGTTCGGGACCCTGCAGCGGACCGGGGGTTTCCATTTTGAGCGAAACGGCTGCGGTAGCGAACAGCAGCGCATCCGGGATGGAAACGCCCATCATGCGCTTGGCAAGATAAGCACCGAAGGTGGTATCACCGCGTCCGGTACGGCCGGACAGATTGCGTGCCTTGACCGGGCAGGTATAATAGTCCTTGCCGTCATAGACCAGCATTTCGCTGTTGTGCGAGATCAGGATCTCCTTTGCGCCCCATTCATAAAGCTGCTTGGCAGCAGCGCGGCGGTCGGTCAGACCGGTGAGGATCTCGGCTTCTGCCGCATCGGTTTTGAGAAAGTCAAAATAGGGGAGATAGGTCAGCTTGTCTTTCCAGTCGTGGAAGTTCATCAGGCCGTTTTCGTTGTGCCGGAGAAATCCCTGAATATCTGCGGATACCTTGCCTTTTTTGGAAAGCGCGGGGATCAGCTCGTTGGGGAAATCGCCGTACAGCAGACCGGCCAGATGATACAGGCCGCAGTCCACATCGGGGATCTGATCGGGAGTGATGGCATCCGACTGTGCCAGGCATTCGGCCTTGCGGCGTTCACGGTCGGCGGTGAAGTAGGTGTTCTGCATCAGGGTGGTGCATTGGGCGGGCAGCACGGCGATATGGTCGCTGTCCAGATGAAATGCATCCAGTACATCGGTATCGTCCGGATGGATCTTGACTGAAGCGAAAAGGTTTGCGGAAGCGGCTGCGGCAGCGTATGCACAGAAGAATACAGCGCCGCCGATTTCGCGGACTTCCTGACCGGTATAGTCGATATTGATGTCCCGCGTGGCGGGTCCGATCAGCATAAGATCATATTTCATACGAATCCTTCTTTCTCATTTCTACGGAAACGTTTGCGTTGATTACAGTATACGGGAATGTGGAGAGAAAAGCAACTGTGCATAATTAACGAAAACACCTGGATGTAAATTGTGAATATCATAAAACTTTGATAGGAGAATGTGATTTTTTATTGACATAGCCGGGAGATAGTGGTACGGTTGAATCAGGAAATGAAAACGTTTGCGTAAAACGTGATGCAAATGAAAATGCAGGAGTAAAGAAAAAAGGGAAGAGAGAGGAGTTGTTATGATACAAGCTGTTTTCTTCGATATTGGAGGAACCGTACATACACAGGACGCTACCCCGGAGAGTGACCGCGATTATATCCGCCGACTGTGGTGCTTCCTTCATATGAATCATATTTACACCGCAGAAACGCCGGAGCAGCTTCTGGAGCACATCAATGCAGGCGCCAAAGCATACAAGTCCTATACCGAACAGGAACTGATCGAGCTGCCGCCGGATGTGATCTGGCAGAAGTTCTTCCTGAAGGACTTTGACATTCCGACAGAAAAGCTTGCGGGACTGGGCGAGGAGCTCTGCTACATGTTCGACCGATACCGTAAGCACATCGTCAAACGCGAGGGGCTGAAGGAAACGCTGGAGGCTCTCAGGCAGCGCGGGTATCGGCTGGGTGTAATCTCCAACATTATGAGCACGACCTTCGTACCGCGCATTCTGGAGGAACACGGCATAGCGCAGTATTTTGAAACGATTACGATGAGCAGCGTCTGCGGTATCCGCAAGCCGCGGCCGGAGATTTTCGAGATCGCGCTGAACGAAATGAGAATCGGGAAAGAACAGGCGGCCTACGTCGGAGATACCATCTCCCGCGATGTGCGCGGTGTGCGAAACGCCGGATGGCCGCTGATGATTCAGATCGATAACCCTCGCATTTATCACAAAGACGAAAAGTACCGCGGCATGGGGTATGAGCCGGATGTCAAGATCGGCTCGCTGCCTGAAGTGGTAACCGCGGTGGAACAATACAATCGGAATTTGAAGGAGGGGCAAAACTGAAATGAAACCAAAAGATCAGAACTACTCCAAATCCAGAAGGTTAAAGAACCAGATCAAGGCGGTTGTCACCAACCCATATAACCTGATCGTGCTGATCGCGATCGTGCTGCTGACCTACTTGATCGTTTTTCCTCTGCTGGATATGATTTCGACCTCGTTTACGCTGGCACAGAAGGATGCACGACTGGCGGGCGGCACAGCGGGATCGTTCACACTGTATTACTGGCAGCGCCTGCTCGGCAGCGCACTGACCAAGCAGATGCTGCTCCAGCCGCTGCTCAATTCGCTGCTAATCGGTGTTTGCGTATCGTTCTTCGCCATCCTGATCGGATCGGTTCTTGCATGGCTGATGGTCCGCACGGATCTTCCCTTCAAGCCGTTCTTCTCGCTGGCGGTTATCATTCCTTATATGATCCCGAGCTGGTGTAAATCGCAGGCATGGCTGACCATGTTCAAGACCGAACGCATCGGCGGTTCGCCAGGCTTCCTGATGAGTCTCGGCATCAATGTTCCCGACTGGCTGGCATACGGCCCGGTCGCGATCATCACCGTGCTTTCGCTTCATTATTACGCATATGCGTATCTGCTGGTTTCCGCAGCACTGAACTCCATCAACTCCGAGCTGGAGGAGATGGGCGAGATCCAGGGTGCCGGCAAGGCGACCATTCTCCGCAAGATCACCTTCCCGCTGGTACTGCCGGCTATGCTTTCCGCCGTTATCCTGACCTTCTCCAAGGCGATCGGCACCTTCGGCGTTATCAACTACTTGGGCTCTAAGGTCAATTTCGTGACCCTGTCCAGCCAGCTGTACATGAACAGCAAGTCCCAGAATACCCAGACCGCGTTTGCCATGGCACTCATCATGATCTGCATCGCTTCGATCTCGGTATTCGTCAACCAGAAGCTGATCGGCTCGCGCAAGTCCTACGCCACCATCGGCGGCAAGGGCGGCCGTTCCACCCCGATCCGTCTGGGCAAGCATAAGCTGCTGATCACGGCCGTGCTGTTCCTGTTCTTTGTTTTCGGCATCATTATGCCGATCGCACTGCTGATCCTCGAGTCCTTTATGCTCCGGCAGGGCGACTACTCGCTGTCCAACCTGACGCTGCACTACTGGATCGGCGATCCGATCGCAACGGTAATGGAAGGCCAGCCGGGTATCTTCAAGAATGCTAACTTTATCAATTCGCTGATCAATTCCCTCAAGCTGACGTTTGTAAACGGTGTATTCGGCACCATCTTCGGTCAGATCATCGGTTATATCTGCGCCAAGGGCCGCGGCAAGCTGCACGGCAAGGTCGTAGAGCAGTTGGTATTCATTCCGTATCTGATCCCGTCCATCGCATTCGGCGGTATCTTCCTGTCGATGTTCTCCACTCCGCAGCAGCTGTTCGGCGTAACACTGGTTCCGTCCCTGTACGGCACGTTCGCCCTGCTGACCATCACCTCTGTTGTAAAGCATCTGCCGTTCGCTTCCCGCGCCGGCACCTCCAATATGCTGCAGATCGGCGGCGAGCTGGAGGAAGCAGCCGAGATTGCAGGCGCAGGCTTCTTCAAGCGCTTTATTCGTATTGTATTCCCGCTTTCCAAGGGCGGCTTCATTTCGGGCTTCATGCTGATCTTCGTTTCCATTATGAAGGAACTCGATCTGATCATCCTGCTGATGACCCCGAAAACCTCCACGCTGCCGTATTTGGCATTCCAGTATCAGAACAGTAACTCTCCGCAGGCTTCTGACTGCGTGGCAATCGTCATGTTCTCCATCGTATTCCTGGTATACGCACTGGCGAATATCTTTGGCGACGCAGATCTGGCGAAGAGCATGGGCGGTTGATCCGCATGGTATAACCGGAAAAAAGGAGTTTGGAAAATGAGCAAAATTGAACTGAAGCATATTGATAAATTCTACGGTAAGAACCACATTCTGAAGGATGTAAACCTCACGATTGAAGACGGTGACTTTATGACGCTGCTCGGCCCGTCCGGCTGCGGCAAAACCACCACGCTGCGTGTAGTATCCGGCTTGGAGAAGCCGCAGAACGGCACCATTCACATGGACGGCAAGGAAATCGTCAACGCTGCGGAGGCTCATTTCGCGCCTCCGAGCGAACGTGACCTCAACCTGGTATTCCAGTCCTACGCATTGTGGCCGCATATGACGGTGCGCGAGAACATCGCGTTCGGTCTGAATATCCAGAAGCTGCCCAAGGATGAGGTAGATCGCCGCATCAAGGATGCCCTTGGACGAATGCAGATCGGCCAGTATGTAGACCGTTACCCGTCCGAGCTGTCCGGCGGCCAGCAGCAGCGTGTTGCAATCGCCCGCGCTATCGCTTCCGAGCCGCATCTGCTGCTGATGGATGAGCCGCTGTCCAACCTGGATGCAAAGCTCCGCGTGGATATGCGCAGCGAGCTTAAGCGTCTGCACACCGAAACCGGCACGACGATGATCTACGTTACCCACGATCAGGTCGAGGCGCTGACCATGTCCACCAAGATCGCGATTTTCCGCGAAGGCATCATCATTCAGGTGGCACCTCCGCTGGAGCTGTACAACAACCCCGCAAACCTGTACGTTGCGGACTTCATCGGCAACCCGCGCATCAACTTTGTTGACGGCAAGGCAGAGGTTTCCGCTTCCGGTCTGACAGTAAACAGCGTGCTGGGCCGGATGACATTCCCGACCGATCATCTCAAGGACGAGAATATGCCGCGGGAAGCATCGTTCGATGCAGTGCTCGGCATTCGTCCGGAGCAGGTTACCATCAACACCTCGCGTCAGTCCCCGTCCGACATCGAAGCGCATATCTACACCTCGATGCCTGCTGGCTCCGAGACTCTGGTCACCGTCAAGGTCGGCGGCGTGAGCATGGTCATCAAGGCACTCGGCATTACGCATTACAGCCCGGATCAGGTGGTTTATCTGTCGATCGACACCACCAAGATCAACGTATTTGATAAGAAAACCGAAAACCTCATCAAGTATTCGGTTGAATAAGCACCATACCAGCAATGCACACTTTCACAAGAAACGAAGAGAGGAAACTGAAGGAGGAAAAACAAATGTTACAGCACAAGCGCACTTTAGCAGGTATTCTGGCAGCAACGATGATGTTCTCGCTGACCGCGTGCGGCGGAGGCGGAGCGACGACGGATCCGGACAGCGATGCTGCACAGGATCCGAATGAGGCAGCGGCAGCGGGCACGCTCCAGCTGAGCGAGTGGGAAGAGTCCTCCGGTATCTTCAACACGGATGAGACCGATGAGGAACTGTACGAGAAGGCGAAGGAAGAGGGCAAGGTAACCATCTATTCGATTTCCTCCCGTATCACCAAGGTCGCCAATGCCTTTATGGAGAAGTATCCCGGCGTTGAAGTAGAGCCGTTCGATATTTCCACCAACGAGCTGCTGGAAAAGGTCACCCGTGAGTATGATGCCGGTCAGCACGTTGCCGATGTGGTGCATATCAAGGATCAGGACGGTACGCTGTACAACGAGTATATTCTGCCGCGCAAGTTCTATAACTACAAGCCGGCAGATATCCTGTCGCACATTGATGAAAAGTACACCAAGACGCAGACCCCGATGTATGTCGAGCTGACGCAGCTGTTCTACAACAGTGAAGCTTATCCGGACGGTTCTCCGGTGACGAATATCTGGCAGCTGACCGAGCCGGACTGGAAGGGCCGTGTCATGATGCAGAACCCGCTGGATAATCTGGCATGGGGCTCCTGGATCACCGGTTTCTGCGTAGGCGATGTTCCGGATGAGCTGGCTGCTTCCTACAAGGAGCTGTACGGTAAAGAGCTGACGCTGTCCGACGGCTGCGAGAACGCAGGCTATGAGTTCCTCAAGCGTCTGCATGACAACGAACCCATCTTCACCTCTTCTTCTGACGAGATCGCGGAAGCTGTAGGTACCAAGGGTCAGACCAATCCGCCGATTGGCTTCTGCGCTTCCTCTAAGCTGCGTAAGAACGAGGATAACAACTGGTGCCTCGCTCCGGTAAACCTCGAGCCGACCACTGGTATCCCGCAGATCAACACCCTGTATGTTGTCGGCGAGTGCGAGCATCCGAATGCTGCCAAGCTGCTGGTCCGCTTCATGATGGGCGGCGCAGACGGCGATGTATCCGGCTACAAGTACTTCAATACGCTGGGCGGCTGGCCGGTACGCGATGATATCGAACCGGCTGAGGGTTCCACCCCGTACAGCGATCTGCACGTTTCTGATTTCAACGTTACCGATATCTATGAGAACATCAACCCGGTTCGTGATTTCTGGACGCTGCTTGGCTAAGACGTAATCAAAAGAGAAAACGATACGGACGCGGCAGGCTGAAAAGCCTGCCGCGGATAGTAAAAGCGGAAGGAGCATACAGAATGGCTTTATTCGTAACCAAGGAAGGCAAGCGCAAGAGTCCGATGGCAGTTACCTGCTTTTTCGTGGATCTGCTGTTCTGTCTGGTATTCGGCGGTATGTATGCACTGCTGACCGGCGTACTGCATGACAATCTGCCTCTCGGCGGAGGCATGGCAGAGAACTGGATCCACTGCGGTCTGATCTCTGTGGTGGGTACTGCGGTCTGCTGCATCCTGTTTCTGCTGCCGGATAAGCGGATCGTGCCTTACAGCTTTGCGAGCCTGCCGGTTATCACGATCATGTGCGTGGTCGCAGCGTTCCAGCTGGAGCCTGCTGCCCGGAATATGATGCTGTATGTGACCTTCCTGTATACCTTGATGCCGATCCTTGTCGGCAACGCGGTATCGTGGACGCTATATTTCAAGCTGTACAAAAAACCGATGCCGCGCCGCCTGTAAAGGGGAGCAGTATGGAAAAACTGACAAAAGAGTGCGTGCTGCAATCTGCGGCACGGTTGGAGCAGGAATCGCAGGATGCGGTGATGCAGGATATCCCTCAGTTTTTTGAGGCGGAGATCGTGACCCGGTTTGCGGGTGCGGTGCCGCAGAAGAAAGAACTGAATCCGCTGGTGTTCAACATGGAGCGGGGCATATGTCTTGCCGAAACAGTAGATTTTCTCCGGGAATGCCCGGCGCTGCGGCCGTATGACCTGATCCTGGCCAATGAGCTGGATAGCGGCTGTGCCCGGTCGGGCGAGCGGGATACTGCCGCAGAGATCGCCCGTGCGTTGGGAATGCAGTATGTGTTCGGGCTGGAGTTTGTCGAGCTGAAGGACGCTGCACACGGGTTTCACGGCAATGCAATCTTTTCGCGCTGGCCGATCCTGTGGGCAGAGGTGCTCCGTCTGCCGGAGCAGTATAACTGGTATTATGACCGACAGAAGCGCATCGGCGGCCGCAATGCGGTTTTTGCAAAGCTTGATGTGCAGGGACAGGAGGTCGGCGCGGTATCCATTCATCTGGAAAACCGGACGAGCGGCGCGGGACGCCTGCAGCAGATGAAAGCTGTACTGCAGGAGGTTGAGCGTGTATTTCCGGGGATTCCCGTTGTGCTGGGCGGCGATCTCAATACCAATACCTTTGACGGACGCGATAAGGCGGTGATTCGTCATCTGTGTGACGAGCCGGAGGAATTGGCTGCGGCGATCGAAATGATCGACCTGTATGAACCGCTTCTGCAGGACTGCACCGCAGCAGGCTATGCATGGCGGGCGGCTTCGGGCGGTGCGGACTGCACACGGCGCAAACCGCTGCCGGAGGGCGGCTGCCTGCATATGAAGCTGGATTGGTTGCTGCCGCGCGGCTTTACCGTGCACTGCAGCAGTGTGATTTCTACACTGACGGCAGACTGCGGCTTTGCTGCGCAGGACAGTGCGCTGGCCCGGTATACACAGCCGGAGCTGAGCGATCACAATGTGGTTCGTGCCTCCCTTGCACTGCCGCAGAAGGAGGAGTAAACGTGATTAACACTATATTATTTGATATGGGAGGAACGCTCGAGGATATCTGGTATAATGATCAGACGATTCACTCGGTTACCGGAGAGTTGCGGACGTTCCTCAATGAACATGATCTGGGTACAGGCTGCAATGACATTACCTTCTGGAACAAGTTGAACAGCGGTATCCGTAACTACAAACAATGGAGCGAATCCAACGAACTGGAGAAAAAACCGGAGGAAATCTGGCCGGAGTATTATATGGCGGACTTCAATCTGGACCGTGAAAAACTGCAGGAGGTAGCGGAACGGCTGGCCGGCATGTGGGAAGTGACCTATTATCACCGCGAGCTTCGTCCGAAGGTCAAGGAGACTCTGGAGGAACTGAAAAAACGCGGGTATCATCTGGGCGTCATCTCCAACACGGCATCGCTTTATTCGGTGTTCGATGTGCTGGAGCAGTACGGAATCCGCGATTATTTTGAAGATGTTACCCTGTCCAGCGTGACCGGATACCGGAAACCGCATCCGTCTATTTTCCAGATCTCGCTGCGCCAGATGCAGGCGAAGCCGGAGGAATGTGCCTATGTGGGCGATACGATCTCGCGTGATATCATCGGTGCAAAGCGAATGCATTTTGGTGCCGCGATCCAGATCCAGTCGTTCCTGTCGGCGCAGAAGGATGCCGGTGTAGATGCTGCTTACCAGCCGGATCATATCATTCGGGAATTGCCGGAGCTGGTGGATTATCTGGAGGAGCGAAATCGAGCAGAGCGCTTGACGATGCAATAAGAAAAAGAACGTAACCGTAACAATCTCTCTCTCTTTTTCTGACCGTACCCTGCCATTGCAGGGTGCGGTCAAATATTTTAGACAGGAGGGAAACGAAAATGGGGAAAATTACAGTGGTGGATATCGTGCTGCGTCTGCTGGGTGCAGTGATCGTCGGGTTTGCCGTCGGCGCGCAGCGCGCACGGACCTCGCATCCGGCGGGAATCCGTACACATATTCTGGTAGCACTCGGCTCGTGTGTGGTCATGGTGACAAGCTGCATCCTGTATGAGCAGACGATCGCAGTATTTGGGACAACGCCCTCTGACCCGGCGCGACTGGGTGCACAGGTCATCAACGGCATCGGTTTTCTGGGTGCTGGTGCGATCCTGCGTGAGGGATTTACCGTTCGCGGACTGACAACGGCGGCCAGTGTCTGGGTCGTTGCCTGTCTCGGTCTATCGGTCGGCATGGGATACTATGTACTCACGGCGGTCGGTACGGTGATTGCCTTTGTAACACTGGTGGCGTTTGACGGGATTCAGGAAAAAATCCGCGCCAGAAGCCGCTCGGAACTGGATCTGCAGATCGAATGTGACCATATGGGCGACATCATGGTGGAACTGTCGCATCTGGCAGAACGGCATTTCGCGAAGCTGCTTGATCTGTCCTTCAGCAGAACTCCGCATAACACCTATATCATCAGCTTCCGTGCAAGCTTTCCACCGAACGGATATGAGTCCGCGCAGAATGCATTCCGTCAGGAGCTGGCAGGTGTTTCCGGCATGATCCGCATGGAAAATCATAATGACCATATCTAAGGCAACACCGCATAATTAAAGCAGCGGCTTCTTGTGCAGGCTCCGGTCGCGCTGCCGCGGCTTCTTGCGCAGGCTCCGGTCGCGCTGCCGCGGTTTCTTGCGCAGGCTCCGGTCGCGCTGCCGCGGCGCTTGGCGGAAATTTTATGCCCTGACCTTGCTGTGCTTTTATGTTAATACATCAGGTATTGTTGTAAGATCACGCCTCGTCCGTGCAGAAAAATTTGCTTGCAGTATTATGCGGTATTGTCCTATTTCTTCCCGAGGGGAACAGCAGCACCCGAATCAGTGGCATGGTCGGTGCTGCTGTTTCCTTTTACCCGCAATCATACACCGTTGGGAAAACCACAGCAGTTCCCGCGGTCATTTCTCAGACAAAGGAGTCGGTACAGTATGAACCCGGTTTTTGTTATCGGACATCGTAATCCGGATACAGATTCGATCTGCTCTGCGATCTGTTATGCAGAGCTTAAGCACAGGCTGACCGGAGAATCATATATCCCCTGCCGGGCAGGCCATGTCAATACAGAGACCAAATTTGTCCTTGAGCGCTTCGGCGTAAAAGCGCCGCGTTATATCAAGTCGTTTGAGCCGTGTCTGAGCGATGTGCAGTATCGCAGGATTCCCGGTATTGATGAGGAGATGTCGCTGCACCGCGCATGGAATTACATGAACGAAAATGATATTCAGACGCTGGCCGTTGTCGATGAGGATCGTCATCTTAAAGGACTGCTGACGCTGAGTGATATCGCGCGCTTCTATATGGAGGATAAGGACGCGAACGCACTGGCGGAGGCCGGCACAAGCTATCGCAATCTGGTGGATGTACTGGATGGTACGCTGATTGTCGGTGATAGCGAAAAGCGGTTCGAGCAGGGCAGCGTGGTGGTTGCGGCAGCCAATCCGGATGTTCTGGAGGATTATATCGGGCCGCGTGACATGGTCATTCTCGGCAATCGCTATGAGAGTCAGCTCTGCGCCATTGAGATGAATGCGGGCTGCATTATTATTGGGCTCGGCGCGAAAGTCTCGCGTACCATCCGCAAGCTGGCAAGTGAAAATCAGGTATCCATCATCGCAACGCCGCTGACGACATACAGCTGCGCCAAGGTGGTCAGCCAGGCTGTGCCGGTGCGCCATGTCATGCGCCGCAGGGGACTGATCACCTTTGAACCCGATGACGTGGTAGAGGATGTAAAGCGCGCAGTATCCAAAAAGCGTATGCGCTACTATCCGCTGCTGGATGAGCAGGGACGGTATATCGGAATGTTTTCTCAGCGCAATCTGCTGGATCTGGAGCGTCCGTCGGTCATTTTGGTCGATCACAACGAGCGGGATCAGGCGGCAGATGGTATTCGTTCGACCAATATCATTGAGATCATCGATCATCACCGCATTGATTCGGTTGAAACGAGCGGGCCGATCTATTTCCGCAATCAGCCGCTTGGTTGTACCGCGACCATTATCACAGGAATGTATCATGAGCATAATGTGCCGATCGAGCCGAAAATCGCGGGTCTGCTGTGCTCTGCGATTCTGTCGGATACACTGATGTTCCGTTCTCCGACCTGTACACCGCTCGACCGCGCCGCTGCAGAGGAGCTGGCGCAGATCGCAGGTCTGGACATCAAAGAGTACGCAACGGAGATGTTTCGCTCCAGCTCGCGCCTGCGCGACCGTTCAATGGATGAACTGTTCCACATGGATTTCAAGTACTTTCAGGTACAGAATAAAAAAATCGCCATTTCGCAGATCACGAGTGTCAGCGAGAATGAGCTGAACGGCATCCGGGATAAAATGCTGGGCTATATGGAGGACTATCTCAAGACGAGCGGACTGTCCATGCAGTTTGTCATGCTGACCAATATCATCGAGGAAAAGACCGAACTGCTTTATGTCGGCCGGGGTGCAAAGAATCTGGTGCATGCCGCGTTCCGCAAGGAATGTGGGGAGCATTCGGTCGTGCTGCCGGGTGTAGTCAGCCGCAAAAAGCAGATGGTAACGCCGCTGCTCAGTGCAATGGAGGAGGAAGGGACCATGTAAGGCGGAAGTGCCTTGTGCTGCGTGCAGGCGCAGTTCGTGCGATACGGAACGAATACCCCCGTTCTGCACAATCTGTGCAGAATGGGGGTATTTACGCTCTGCGGAAGGGAAAAAACAGTTCGGAGAGGGTGCATCGAAATAAAAATTTTCACAAATGCGGATATTTAGAACTTAATATATAATAATATTGTGATAATTAAATACACAAACGTTTGCGAATGTACAAATTACACAAAAATAAACAAAATACTTCTTACAATGTGAGGGATGAAACTTTGCCTGATTCAGTGTTATACTGTATATATACCAAGGAGCGCAGGGTGTAAAACGACCATCAGCGCAAACGTGTGCGTAAACGGTTTCCGCAGGAAATGAGGAGGAGCAGAACATGACAGAAACGATTGCATATCTTCGCGAATTTCACTTTGCATCGGTCGTGCTGCGGCTCGCTCTGGCTATGCTGCTCGGCGGCTGCATCGGTCTGGAGCGGGAACGAAAACGCCGTCCGGCGGGCTTCCGTACATATATGCTGGTGTGTCTGGGTGCAACGCTGACCGTGCTGCTCAGCCTGTACGAATTTACCATGGTGACAGGGCCGTGGTCGGATATTTGCGCAGAGATCGGCATAAAAACCGACGTTTCCCGTTTCGGCGCACAGGTCATCAACGGCATCGGCTTTCTCGGCGCAGGCACGATTCTGGTCACCGGCCGTCAGCAGGTCAAGGGACTGACTACCGCCGCCGGCTTGTGGGCTTCGGCGTGTACCGGCCTTGCGGTCGGCGCGGGATTTTACGAATGCGTACTGATCGCGTTTGCTATGATCTTTCTGAGCATCCGCCTGTTCCCGATCGTGGATGCATACATTCAGGAAAACGCACGCGATATCAATCTGTATCTGGAGTTTAACTCAATGGACGATGTCAGCACGATCATCAATCAGCTGAAGGCACAGAATGTGCAGATCTACGACATTGACATCGAGCGCAACCGGAGCGGTGAGCAGCTGCATCCAAGCTCGATCTTTTCGATTCGTCTGAATGAAAAAATACCGCATACGCAGCTGCTGTCCGAACTGGCCGGTCTGGATTGTCTGTGTGTGATCGAAGAACTGTAACAGGAGGGAAGCAATATGTTATCTGTTTTTGACGGTCTGCGCAGCGTTACCACGCTCTCCGTATTTGTGCGTCTCGCCTGTGCATTTATCTGCGGCGGCATCATCGGCATCGAGCGCTCGTACAAGCGTCGTCCGGCAGGCTTCCGCACCCATATCCTCATCTGCATCGGTGCAGCGATCACCACGCTGACCAGTCAGTATCTGTATCTGAATATGCATTATTTCACTGATATGGCGCGTCTGGGCGCGCAGGTTGTTGCCGGAATCGGCTTCATCGGTGCCGGTACGATCATCGTCACCAAGCGGCAGAATGTGAAGGGATTGACAACGGCGGCCGGACTGTGGACCTCGGCCATCATCGGTCTGGCGTTCGGCGGCGGCTTTTATGAGGGCGGCATTCTGGCCACCGGCTTTATCATGCTGGCAGAGCAGGTGTTCTCGCGGCTGGAGTACCGTGTGCTGGAGCACGTTCCCGAGATCAATGTGTATATGGAATACGAGGATAAAACGTGTCTGGACGATGTGCTGCAGCTGTACCGCAGATGTGATGTCAAGGTGCTGAATATCCAGATCACCCGTGCGGCGGAAAACGGTGAGCACAATGCCTGTGCCATCTTCACGCTGCGCCTGCCGCGCAGCTGCACGGTAAACCGTCTGATGACACTGGTCGGCGAGCGTAAAGGCATCGTGTCGGTCGAGGAACTGTAAAACAGAACAAATCTATTGCATTTCATCCTTTCAGGCAACACCGCATAATGAGACAAAAGGCGACTTGCGAGCAGGTTTTGCGTGCTGACGAGGCTTGGTTCTGTGGTAATACTTGAGGTATTACCATGAAAGCGCAGCAAAGTCAGGGTGCAGAATTTCAGCAAAGCGTCGCAGCAGCGCGACCGGAGTCTGCGCAAGAAGCTGTGGTTCTCATTATGCGGTGTTGTCTTAACAGACCGTAAACCTTTTAACGCGCACTGGCGCGCGAATTGTATAAATTGCAGGAATATGACATTTTGACAGACTGAGACGCACATCTTGCGATGTGCGTCTTTTTGCATATTTGCACGGTTACAGCTCCGGTACATCTGTATCTATGAACGGCACATCGGTTTTGCATACCGCATCAATCGCTTTGGACATATGCCGGATACGGTACTGCCGCGGTGACGTACCGACCTTCTTAACAAACAGGTTGATCAGGCTGCCGCTGGTCGAGTAGCCAACCTCCTCGGCGATTTCCGCAATCGGCTTCTGCGTGCGCACAAGCAGGACTTTTGCACGCTCAATACGCGAGTTGATTACATAATCGGCAGGGGAGAAGCCGGTGCGGCGCTTGAACATATGCGCGAAATAGGACGCGCTCAGGCACACGGTAGACGCTAGCTCCTCCACGGAAATCGGCTGACCGATATGCGAGCGAATGTACTGGATGGCCTGCTCGACCGGCGTATCCGCTGACTGCTCGGCAGCACTCGGCGAGAGCAGCAGGTCAAACATGCGGTAGATGCGTGCCGAGCGCTGCATGTCGGTTTCTACACCGTTTTCATCGTAAAAGCGCACCATGTCGTACAGCAGATTGCCGATCAGCGTGTTGTTATCGCGGCGGATGAGCCAGCCGTGCCGGTCGGTGATGCGGCGGCACAGCTCACGCGCGTTCGAGCCTTCAAAGTGCATGTACACGAACTCCAGTCCGTCCTCGGCGTGGTAGTAGTGCGGCTCGATGCAGTCGAGCAGCAGCACGTCACCGGCTTCGGCGACATGGAATTCACCGCGGTACTCCACGCGGAAGCGTCCCTTGCGGATGTAGGCGATGAGCAGCGGCGGATAACTGTCGCGCTTCATAAAATAGTTGGCGGTGCAGTAGTAGTGACCGCACCATGTCGGGTAAAACAGCAGCTCTCTCGCGGTCTGCGACGGCGTAAACGGAAAACAAACCGACTCACTTTGGATGCCGGGATCAACACTTTGCATATACTCTTCTCCTTCCTTATTTTGCCCTCATAGAATCTGTGAACGAAATAGCAGGATTGATGAATTGGTTTTCTGTGTTTTCTCACAGAAAGCAGGATCGATGAACTTTACGGCAGAAACGCTTATTGAATATATCCATAAAACATTTTATACTTAGGTCAGAAGTTAGGAAATGGATACAATAAACAAAGATAAGTCGAATTTGTTGTATGCATTTCACAAAACATCAAAATTAGCAGTACAAAAACAGAATCAAACACTTTTCTGCAAATCAAAGAAAGAAGGAAAACATTATGTTTATCGGTGAAAAGAAAATTGCTCGTCCGTTCCGTTGGGGTATCGTAGGCGGCGGCCGCACTTCCGGCGTTGGCTACAAGCATCGTCTGGGTGCTATGCGAGACAACACCTCGTTCGTACTCAAGGCTGCAGCGTTCGACCTGGACTTCGCCCGCTGCGTAGACTTCGGCAAGAACCTGAACATGGATGAGGAACGCCTCTATCCGGATTACAAGACCATGTTCGCTGAGGAAGCAAAGCGCGAGGACGGCATCGAGGCTGTTGACATCGCAACCCCGAACTTCCAGCACTTTGAGGTCTGCAAGGCAGCTCTGGAAGCCGGCCTGCATGTAATCTGTGAGAAGCCGCTGTTCTTCAAGGTTGAGGAAGGCGAGGAGATCAAGAAGCTGGCTGAGGAAAAGGGCAAGATCGTTTGCGTAACCTACGGCTTCTCCGGTTTCGACCTGCTGAGCCAGATGCGCTCCATGGTCCTGAACGGTGACATCGGTGAGGTTACTATGGTAGATCTCCGCTACGCACACGGCTTCGCTTGCGACCCGACCGGCGATAAGCAGGCTGAGGGTCAGAAGTGGCGTGTTGATCCGGCAAAGTCCGGCCCGTCTTTCGTACTTGGCGACCTGTCCACCCACACCTTCTACATGTCCGAGCTGATCTGCCCGCAGCTGAAGCTGAAGCAGCTGCTGTGCGACCGCCAGAGCTTCATCAAGTCCCGCGCACCGCTGGAGGACAATGCTTACGTCCTGATGCGTTACGAGAACGGCGCAGTTGGCCGTATGTGGGCATCTGCAGTTAACGCAGGTGACATGAGCAGCCAGCACATCCGCATTGTTGGCACCAAGGCTTCCCTCGAGTGGAACGATATGCATCCGGATGAGCTGTACTACGAAGTACAGGGTCAGCCGCGTCAGACTCTGGTTCGTGCAATGGATTACCTGAATCCGGAAGCTCTCGAGTACGAGCGCCTGGGTGCTCTGCACTACACCGGCCTGATCGAGTCCTGGAGCAACCTGTATACCCGTTTCGCTATCGCAATGGATGCAAAGAACCGCGGCGACGAGGAGACCCTCAAGAATCTGGTTTACCCGGATCTGGAGCACGGCATCGACGGCATCCGCTGGGTAACCAAGTGCGTAGAGTCCGCTGACAAGGGCGGCGTATGGGTAGATTTCAAGTAATTCTCCCGATTTCCATCTAAACTAAGACACTCTCTCATTTCTTTTCTCTGTACCGCTGCCTTCCGTAAGGCGGGCAGCGGCAACCTTTTAAGGTGCTTAAAAATTCCCTCCTATATAACATACTCTTGAAATTCTCTCTCTAAAAATCGCTCCAACGATTTCTACTACAACAAAAAAGAAGAAAAGTGAGGTTTTTTATATGAAACTCGCAATTTGCACTGACGTATTCGCTGATCTGTCCTACACGGACATGCTTGACAAGGTAAAGTCCCTCGGTATCGACGCGGTCGAGATGACCGCAGGCGGCTGGGGTGCCCGCAAGCACTGCAACACCGCGGAGCTGCTCGCGGACGAAGGCAAGCGCAAGGAATTCATGGGCGAACTTGAGAAGCGCGGCATGCGCATCTCCGCTTTGAACACGTCCTGCAACCCGCTTTGGCCGAGCAAGACCGGCGAGGAATACAAGAAGTCCATGTACGACTGCGCTACTCTGGCAGGTCTGCTGGGCGTTAAGAAGATCGTTGCGATGGCTGGCCTGCCGGCAGGCAGCGAAACCGACACCACCCCGAACTGGATCACCTCTACCGTTTCGTGGCCGGATTTCATGGCTCCGGCGTATGAGTACCAGTGGAAGGTAACGATCGAGTTCTGGAACGAATTCATCGCACACTGCAAGAAGTGCGGCATTGAGCACATCGCTATCGAGGAATTCCCGGGCACCATGGTTTGGTCTGCTTCGACTCTGCTCAAGCTGCGTGAGGCTACCGACCCGATGCTCGGCATCAACCTCGATCCGTCCCACATGATGGTTCTCGGCGCTGATCCGATTGCGGCTGCTCGTGCTCTCAAGGGCTGCATTTTCCACGTTCACGGCAAGGATGCCCGCATCGAGCGCGGTCTGGCAGACACCGACGGTCTGCTCGAGCCTCGCCCAGTTACCGAGTCCGCTGACCGTGTATGGAACTACGTTGCAGTCGGCTGCGGCAAGGACCTCCAGTGGTGGAAGGAATTCTTCTCCGTTTGCCACATGATGGGCTACGACGGAGACGTTTCCCTCGAGATGGAGGACCTCACCATGACGGTTGACGCAGGTGTTCATACCTCGATTGACGCACTGCGCCAGACCATCAGCCAGTAATTGGTGCGGCATCACCGAACAATTGCTCTTGCCGAATTGTCCGGTGATACCGTAAAAGAAAAAGATTTTTCATTAAGTCCACAGCATTTTCGCAATTCCAGCACCACCCCATAGAGAAGAAAGAAAATCAATATGAGAAGAAGAGAAAGGGCAGTGTTTGAACCATGAAAAAGAAGCTTTTAGCAATGACGTTAGTGAGTGCTCTGTGTGCCGGCATGCTGGCAGGCTGCGGTTCGTCCGCATCGACTGGCAGCACGGGTGACAGCGGCTCCACCGCTTCCGGTGATGCCTACAACGTAACCGTTATCGTAAAGCATACGGACGGTCACTTTAACAAGGTTATTGCCGGTGCGCGCGCTTACGGCAGCGAGCACGACAATGTAAACGTCGAAATCCAGTCTCCGACCTCGGCTACCTCGTATGATGAGCAGGTCAACATGATCGAGACCGCACTCGGCAACCCGGGCATCGATGCCGTTGTTATCGCTCCGCAGCAGTCTACTTCTACCGCAACGCTGGTAGATACCGCGACCAAGCCGGTCGTAGCACTCGATACCGACTTTACCTCGGACAAGAAGGCTTGCTTCGTTGGCACCGGCAACGAGGACGCAGCGCTGAACGGCGGCAAGGCGGTTGCTGAGGCCTGCAAGGCACTCGGCAAGGACAAGCCGACGGCGGTTATCATTGCAGGCGTACAGGGCGACGAGACCCATGAAGCACGTCTGCGCGGCTACCGCGATGCGATCGAAGCCGCAGGCGGTCAGGTGCTCGAAGTGCAGTACACCGATACCATGCCGGACAAGGCAGCAGCCGCTATGGAGGCGGTTATCCAGAAGTATCCGGACGGCGTAGACGCAGTTCTGTCCATCGCGGATGACATGGCGCTTGCAGCTGCAAAGGTTATCAAGGATTCCGGCAACACCAATTACGCAGATACCGTTCTGTGCGGTTTTGACGGCAACCAGTCTGCCATCGAGGCTGTTATGGACGGCTCTCTGACCATCGACATCGCTCAGATGGGCTACGACATGGGTTACAAGGCTGTTGAAGCAGCAGTTACCGTACTTGAGGGCGGCTCGGTTGAATCCTTCATCGACTCCGGCTCCAAGGTTATCGACTCCTCCAATATCGACGAGTACGTCTCCGACATGAAGTCCAAGGGCCTGTGGGAGTAATTCAAACACACATTTGACAGCATAAACAGTTTATAGACAGGGCGGACGCAGAGTTCGACACATGCGTCCGCCCTAACTATACGCATTTTTGAGAATTAAATTACAAATATGGGAAATTGAAGCGGTTGAGGGACCGCGTGAAAGAGGGGATTCCAATGGTTTGGACTATGGCGACGTTTATCGGTTTCACGATACTTGTTGCAGTTATTTCGTATGTAAAAACAAAGGGCGATGACCAGAGCACCGCAGACGGCTATTTTCTGGCCGGACGCGGACTGCCGGGCTTTGTTATCGCAGGTTCGCTGCTGCTGACCAACCTGTCGGCAGAGCAGCTGGTCGGCACAAACGGCCAGACTTGGAGCGTGGGCATGAGCCCGATGGCGTTCGAGATCGTAGCGGCTCCGTGCTGTATCGTGCTGGCGCTGTTTGCGGCGCCGCGTTATCTGAAAAGCGGCATTACCACCATTCCGGAGCTGATCGGTCTGCGCTATGACCGCAGCACGAAGCTGTGGTTCTCCATCGCGTACATCCTGCTGTACATTGTCGTACAGATTCCGGTTATCCTGTACTCCGGTTCGCTGGTATTTGAAAATATCTTCAACGTATCCGGCATTCTTGGCGTAACCAAGTTCCAGGCCGTTATCATTCTGTGTATCATCATCAGTGTCATCGGCTCGATTTACGCCATCTTCGGCGGACTGAAAGCTGTTGCCGTATCGGATACCGTAAACGGCATCGGCCTGCTGATCGGCGGCTTCATGATCCCGTTCTTCGCGCTGAGCGTGCTCGGCAAAACGGCGGGCGGTGATGGTCTGTCGGTTATCGATGGTATGCGTTTCCTGATCGAAAACCATTCGGATATGCTCAACTCTATCGCTCCGGCGGATTCTCTGCCGCCTGCGGTTCCGTGGCCGACCGTATTTACCGGTCTGTTCTTCCTCGGTCTGCAGTCCTGGTGTACGCACCAGTCGTTTATTCAGCGTGTACTTGCTGCAAAGAACCTCAAGGAAGCACAGAAGGGCGCACTCTACTGCGCGTTTCTGAAAATTATTGGTTTTATGTACCTTGCGCTGCCGGGCGTTATCGCGTATGCACTGTTTGAGCTGCAGGGCGATCAGGTATCCATGATGGATGAAGCGTACCCGCAGCTGGTTTCGCAGGTTGTTCCGGCTCCGCTGATGGGCTTCTTCGCAGCCGTAATGCTCGGTGCGATCCTGTCCTCGTTCAACTCGGTGCTGAACTCGGTAGATACCATGTTTACCATGGATATCTACAAGGAATTCATCGACAAGGACGCTTCTGAGGAAAAACTGGTTAAGATCGGCAAGAATGTCGGCATCATCTTCGCGGTATTGACCACCATCGTTGGTCCGCTGATCTACTTCTTCCCGGCAGGTCTCAAGACCTTCCTGGATTCCCTCGTAATGCTGATTGCACTGCCGGTGCTGACGGCCGTATTCGGCGGCTTCTTCTTCAAGCACCTGCCGAAATACAGCGCAAAGGTCATTCTGGTGCTGCATGTGGTCTGCTACGGCTCGTTCCTGCTGTTCCTCAACAGCAAGCTCCATTATCTGTACGCTGTCTTTGTTCTGCTGCCGGTTGAGCTGCTGGTCATGTTCATTTTCAATCAGCGAAACAAGGCAAAGCATCCGGAGGCATGGGTACAGAAGGACATCGGCGCTGTCGATCTTACTCCGTGGAAATATCGATGGGTTGCTACCGCACTGATTCTCATTTGTGTTGCAGCGGTTTACCTTGCGTTCTCTCCGCTCGGCATCGGTACCTGGAGTTATACACAGCCTTTCTAAAATCGAAAGTAAAACGGAGTGCGTTTGCACTCCGTTTCAGCTTGTCGAGAAAGTCCGTTTTCACGATGCTGACGCTGCCGCGCGGCAGCGCGCATGAAATAGCATGTACGGCACAAATGCATGAAAACCGAGGGCATGTACCTCGGTTTTCATACTTTGTTTTTCGATTCTGCAAGCGGGATAAAGGTTTGTACGCAGGTCTGTATGATTTCATTCAGCGGCACCTCGGTCACGGCAGACACGGGCAGATCTTCCTCACTGCGTGCCGGCTCGATCAGTTTTTTGATCAGACCGTCCATGCGGACAATCTGCTCGTGCGAAGCATCCCACAACGACAAATGCTGTCGTTTTCATTTGACCCATTGCAGCACATTTTTGACAGAACGGAGTGCAGTTGCATGAATTTACATGTATTTTTCATCGAACAGACACAAAAGCCCGCACAGCTGCTTTACGCTGTGCGGGCTTTTGTAATTTACTTTTCAGTCGAATCCTCTATCACGAAGCACGCTCGGCCGTTCTCCTTGGCCTGATAGAGCACGCGGTCGGTTTCGGTGAGCAGGTGCTTGATCTCCTGCGGGAAAACAAAGCGGTACGCGCCGATGCTGCAGCTGACCGTGACCTGCTCGAGAATACCGGAAATATCGCGCAGGAACTGCGTCAGCAGATGCTCCAGTTGGTCCTGCGACAGATCTATATCGAGCATTACGGCAAACTCGTCACCGCCGATACGGCCGACAGAGCCGCAGAAACGAAAGGTGTTCTGTAAATGCTCGGCAAACTGCTTGAGGACCTCATCACCGACAGAATGGCCGTATTTATCGTTGATGTGCTTGAAATAATCCAGATCGCAGACCAGAAACCAGCCGGCTGCTCCGGCGTGGGACTTCTGGCTGCGGAGACAGGTGTGCAGGAACAGCTTGCGGCCCATAATGCCGGTCAGAAAGTCCAGCTCGCCGGTGTACTCACGAAATTTCATGTAGCGGTAGACCATCAGGATGAGGATGAGCAGAATGAAGTTGAGCGCCAGCATGGCAGTCAAAAACTGCACCTGCAGGTGGAGAATATCCCGATGAATGTGCTGTGTGACATCTATGCCGTGCTGCCCGAGCATGTAGTACATACGGCTGGAGAAGTAGACGGTCGAGAGGACCGCCATACAGAAGATAAACGTACTTACGGCCCCCAGCACGAAACCAATCTTCGGAGACCAGTATGGGGTGTTTTCGTATTCATTGACCGCGTTTTTATAGGTCTGGATAAAGGAACTGTGATACAGCTTGTCAATCGCCAGAACGACCGCAGCACAGAGCGGCAGGATGATGAGGTCGCTTTTTTCAAGTATAAATGTTGATAAAATATTAAAACCGAGAGAGGGAAAGAGCAGACCCATCGCAGTATAGACAAAAAGCGCGTGCAGCTTAGGTGCCGCGATTGTGATGAGCAGCTTGCACAGATTCTTTCGTTTGCTTTTGCGTGCCAGCTGAAACAGACAGCCGAGCAGAAAACCGAACAGCACGCGTGTGCCGACACTCAGCAGTATGCTTCCAATGGGAAAATCACTCCGAAACGGAGAAAAGACCGCATCTGCAGGCATGACATAGGTCGCGGAAGCCTTATACAGACTGCCAAGACCGAACAGCAGTCCCGCGAGGGAAGATTCGGCCGGGCCAAACAAGCAGGCGATAATGACGATAGGGATATACGCTGTGGTAATAGAAATCGGCGGAATGTGCATATATCCTAAAAATGTAAAGGACATAATGACTTCCACCGCCAGCAAAAGGCTGAATATGTAGTGCTCAAATTTGTGTGTTTCCCAAGTTGTAGTCATTTTCCTGATTACCTTTATATAGGGCAGTACCGCGACGGATACGGATGCAGAATTTGCTCGCAGACCGCTCTTGTTCGATCATGCGGTATTGCCATGAATTTTGCTGATAATTAAAAATATTTAACTATATTATATAGTAAAGGTGCGGAAAATGCAACCGATTTGCTTGCGCAGACAATTTTGAGAATTGCGGAAAGGTTCCGATGGGATGCGTGCCGGAGCTTTTTTCGCTTCTTTTCGTTTATACAGATGATTCGTTCTGCACGCTGTGACGGTAATCCTTCGGTTTGAGACCGGTGATCTTCTTAAATATGCGTGAGAAATACACAGGATCGTTAATGCCGACCCGCTCGGCAACTTCATAGCTTTTGAGTGCCGTAGTGCGCAGCAGATTTTTTGCGGCTTCGATGCGCACGTTCTGCAGATAAGTCGTCAGCGTTGTGCCGGTCTCGCGCTTAAACAGGCGCGAGAGATAGCTTGAGCTGAGATAGAACTGCTGGGCGAGCTGGTCGAGCGAAAGCTGCTCGCCATAGTGTGCGCTGATGTAGGTCTGTACCGAGGAAACGATATGATCTGCGCTGGCGGCGCTGCTCTGCGCCATGTCCTGCGTTTGCTGCACGAGTGCGCGGGTGCAGGATTCCATCTCAGCGATGGAGTTGGTCTCCATAATGCGCTTGAGCGAGGAAATGCTGCCGCCCTCGAGCGAATGTCCGGCCATTCCGGGAAACTGCAGCTCCATGCCGAACTGGTGAATATATACGCAGATATTGCGCACGGTATCCGGCGGCAGCTTGCTGCTGTCCGCATAGGCGAAAATGCAGTCGAGCAGCTGCTCTGTGTCGGCGGGATTACGCAGCTCCATCGCAGATTTAAGGGCAGAGAGCATTTCAAAGATTTCGTCAGTCAGCTGCTGCGGGAACGAGCTGAGCTCAGCGAAGTGCGTCACCGGATGGTCGGGCGTGAAGACGGTGAAGCGCACCGCCTGCGCGGCTTCATCGGCGGCATCGGCAAGATTGATGGGATTGTCATTGCAGTTGGAAATGCCAATGAACAGCAGAAAATGAGCCAGACTTCCGACAATATTGACTGCTTCCTTGCACAGTGCGGTGATGGGTGCTTCACCGGCGGCACAGATGACCACAAAGCAGTCCTGCGTGCCGCGGGCAATGTAGTAATGCTGGTAGGAGGATAGACAGTCGGACAGAATCTCCTGCGACTGATTGAGATACTCGTTGTATTCTTCCTCGGTCAGCGCTTCCTCGGACAGCGAGGTAATATGCAGCTTGAGTACAAAATAGCTGTGCAGGTCCATTTTCAGCTGAGCCAGGCGGTTGAGCACATACAGCTGCGAGCATGCAACACGGTGGATGAGGTCATGCAGCAGCATGCTCTGCTGCAGCTCCATGTTGCGCGCCGAGGTCGTGGAGAGCTTCTCCTGCAGGTCCTGACTGCTGCGGTCTTCCGCTATGGCGGCCTTGGCCTTTTCGATGGCATTGGTCAGGTTTTCTACCGTCATCGGCTTGAGTACAAAATCAACCACATGATACTGGATGGCACGCTGCGCGTAGGCAAAATCCGGATAGCCGGTCAAGATGATTACTTTGATGCCGGGATAGTCACGGGCGATGATCTCGGCAAGCTCAAGACCGTCCATACCGGGCATGCGGATATCGCTGATAACGATATTCGGCTGAATGACCGGAATCTGCTCGAGCGCCATCATGCCGTCGTCTGCCTGTGCGGCAATCTCACAGCCGAGGTCGCCCCAGTGGATGCAGTGTACCAGACCCTTGCGGATGGCGGATTCATTGTCAACGATCATAACTTTCAGCATAGGTCTTTCTCCTTTTCGGGCGGTGCAGTGATGATGGGGAGCGTCAGCACGATGCTCGTGCCGTGTCCGGGTTCGGATTTGATCGACATGCCGTAGGGCTCGCCGTACAGCAGCTGAAAACGGCGCTCGATGTTGTGCAGTGCAACATGTGTGTGGTGCTTGTCATCGCTGCCGGGCTGGGGGATGGCGGACGGGTCAAAGCCTACGCCGTCATCGTGCACGCGGATGTACACGGCGTCCTCCTCCTCCCAGATGCTGACGCGCACCCAGCCGCCGTGACGCTTAGGCTCGAGTCCGTGTACGATACTGTTTTCTACCAGAGGCTGAATGGTCAGCTTAGGCAGGTAGCAGCCGAGCAGCTTGTCGTCCTCCACATCGACGGTGTACTGCAGCTTTTCCTCAAAGCGTTCCTTTTGCAGGGCGAGATAGTATTTTACAGAATCCAGTTCCTCCTGCAGGGTGATAATCTGCTTGCCGTGGTTAACAACGCTTGCCCGCAGCAGCTGTGCCAGATTCTGCACCGTGGTGCAGATGGCGGGCTGACCGGCTACCATGCAGCGGACATTGATCAGTTCAAGAATATTAAAGATGAAGTGCGGCTGAATCTGGCTCTCCAGCTGATGAATCTCTGCGTCACGCAGCAGCAGACCGCGCTGATAGACCTCCTGAAACAGGGTGTCCAGCCGGTCGGCCATGTCGTTGAAGGCATGTGAGATAGCGGTCGTTTCGGTGTAGGGCGTTTCATCCATGCGCACGGAAAAATCACCGCTGCCGATACTGCCGATGGTGTGCAGCATCTGTCGCAGAGGACGCAGCAGCAGGATGAGACAGGTGGCAGCCAGCAGCAGAGCCAGGATCAGGATGGCAGCACAGACGAGAAAATACACACGCGTACTCTGGCGCACACCGGCGAGGATTTCGGCGTTTGGAATATAGATGTCCACGCGCTCACGGCTTTTGCGGAGTGAGCTGGACGCATGATACCACTTATTCATATCCTCGTTCTCGCGGAACAGGTCGGTCTGCAGAGAGCCGATGCGTTTGCCCTGATCACCGCTGAAAATGACGACAGTGGAAGGGTAAAGCTGGTTCAGCGACAGAGTGGAGAGCAGCTTGTTGATGTTCAGTTCGACAATGATTTTGCCAAGCGGCTGCATGGTGTTGAGGTCAACAAAATCGACGATCATATATGCGTATCCAACGATGGTATAGTGCGTGTACAGCGTGCGTGCGGAGTTGCAGTCCTCGTGCGTCTGGTACATCTGCCGGACGCGCCACGAGGTATTCAAATAGTAGTTGCCGCCGTAGACCGGCACATATTGGTCGTTTTTGATCAGGTAGATGGCGCTGACCACATCGGGGTTGAGCGAATCGCCGAGCGAGAATGCGCGGCTGAAATTCTGCTCCAGTCGGAGAATCTGGATCTGGGTGAGCGGCTCGCTGCTGCTCATCATCTGCTGGGCGGCGCTGTCCGAGGTCAGGTAGTACACACCATCCCGCAGGGTCTCCATCATGCGGTCGGTGCGGTCGGTGAATTCGTTCAGATACATGGAAACCGTCTCACTGGCGGTATGCTGCAGCTGACCGGATACGGTATGGATAAAATAGATGCCGGCGGTGACAACAGGTGCGAATACCAGAACACATATCATCACAACGACCAGCCCGATAAGAGAGATCTTGCGTTTTGCCATACAATACACCTCACGAGAGATTCTGCGAACCATACAAGGGCAGCACCATACAATGGAGCTGCGGAGTTACCCTAAATATACCACAATTCGACCGCTTTGTGTACCATCCGGAGGGGGAGAAGCGACATTAGAAAAAAATATCCTGTTTTGGCGCAAAATAATCCTATGTTTTCAAAGAGGAGTGCAGAGCGTGTGAACGAAAAGCAAAATCGTCATATGTTTTGACCGGTTTACTGCATTGAGGGCAGACTGTTCCTCGGGTATAATAAATACAACAAAACACAGAGCGGTATTTGAATGAGACAAATGCCGTAAGGAGAGAAAGAGGAGGAACCCCACATGAAAACAAAGCGTATCCTCTCCCTGCTGATGGCAGGTGCGCTGCTGACCGGTGCACTGACCGGCTGCGGCGGCAAGAAGGATGATTCTGCACAGAGCGGTGACAGCTCCGGTGTGATCACCATCAACTATCCGACGTTCCAGTGCGGCACGAATACGTCCGCTCCGGTATGCGATGAACTGATTAAGGAATTCAATGAGAAGTACGCAGGCAAGTACGAGATCAAGAAGGAAGACGTTCCGGGCGACCAGAACTACATCGACAAGATCAAGGTACAGCTTGGCACGGGCGATCTCCCGCCGGTTATTTACGGCGGCGGCTACAATCTGCTTGATATGGTCGTTGCCAAGGATCTGGCAGTTGATCTGACCGATGCGGTAAATTCTGATGCAGACTGGAAGGCACTGTATTCGGATACCGCGCTGGCTACCAACAGCCGCGACGGCAAGATTTACGCTTCCTCGATGGAAGGTCAGGTTATCGGTTACTTCTACAACAAGGACCTGTTTAAGCAGGCAGGTATCACCGAGCCGGCTAAGACCTGGGACGAGTTCTTCCAGCAGTGCGACAAGCTGAAGGCAGCCGGCGTCACCCCGCTGTCCATGGATACCGCAGATTCTGCGTGGGTAACCCAGCTGTGGATGGGCGCTATGGTAGGCACCGAGTCGGACGCAGGCCTGGAGTTCATGAATACCATGAACCCGACCGACTACAACACGCCGGAAATGATCGCAGCAGCCGAGAAGATCCAGAAGATGTACCAGAACTACACCACGCAGGATGCAATCGGCGGCAAGTATGAGAATGCTGCAAACAACTTCCTGTCCGGCCAGACCGCAATGCTGGCAAACGGCCCGTGGATGATCGGTGATTTCTCTGATACCTCCATGACAGAGGAAGGCTTCGCTGATAAGGTCGGCGTAGCGCTGTTCCCGGGCAACTTCGTATACGATGCACCGATTCAGGGCTACATCGTTACCAAGCAGGACGACCCAAAGGTAGAAGAGGCTGCCATTGAGATGGTCAAGTTCTTTACCTCGGCTGAGGCACAGCAGACCGCAATGGAGATGCAGGGCATGGTTCCGGCCTCCAACACGGTAGAGCTGACCGACACCGCAAAGGACAAGTATCCGCTGCTTGCTGAGTTCCTTGACCTTGCAACCACTGAGGGTGAAAAGCGCTCGGATACTCTGCAGGCTACGATGTACGCCAACCTGCTCGACGTTATGAGCCAGCAGCTCCCGCTGCTCGCTTCGGGTGAGCTGGACGCAAAGGGCTTCTGCCAGACGCTGACGGACGCTGCAGCGAAGAACCAGTAAACTGTTTACCGCAGGGACCCGTCAAAAAACGGGTCCCTGTTTTTCTCCTCAACAAGAAAGGAAACCGCTTTATGAAACGTAAAAAGGGCTGGCTGCCGGTGTTCCTGCTCCCGGCTGTCGCATTGTTCCTGCTGATCTATGCTGTTCCGTTGGTGATCGTGTTTGTTTCCTCGCTGTTTGATTACCGGCTGACGGGCGACTCGATGACATTCATCGGTCTGCAGAACTATACACAGCTGTTCAGCGATGCGACCTTCCGGCAGGCGTGCGGACACACGGTCGTCTGGATTCTGATCCACTGTATTATTCATGTCTCCATCGGCGTTATCCTGGCGCTCGTGCTGTACAAAAAGCCGCGCGGCTGGAAATTTGTCCGTACGGCATATATGATCCCGAATATCATCTCCAACGCCGCAATGGGCATGATCTTTCTCAATATTTTCAACCCGCAGTACGGCGTGGTCAATTCCATCCTCAAGGCTGTTGGTCTGGAAAACCTGACGAATAACTGGCTGATGAATACCACAACGGCGTTCCCGTCCGTCACCATGACGTGGCTGCTGTTTGCGGGCTACACCACGACGCTCGTGCTCGCTGAGGCGCTGACCATTGACGATTCGGTGCTCGAAGCGGCCCGTGTGGACGGTGCGACCTCGTTCCAGACCGATATGTTCGTTGTGCTGCCGCTGCTGCGCAAGATCATCGGCACGACCATGGTCATGGCGGCAACCTATATGCTGCAGATGTTCGACCTGATCTACATCACCACCAAGGGCGGCCCCGGCTCGGCTACCATGAACCTGCCGCTCATGCTGTACAGCGTGTACAAGAACGAAAACAACTACGGCTACTCGAATGCAATCGGCGTTTGCATCGTCATCGCGGGTGTCGTTTGCATGACGCTCATCAACAAAGCGATGCGCGTCAACGAAGAAGACTACTAAGGAGGCGTTCGACAAATGAAAACCAGCTTCGGTGCAATGACCGGCAGAGAACGCCTGTGCTTTGTGCTCAAATATCTGTTTATGGCGCTGTGTGTGGTTGTTGCGCTGTTCCCGATCATCTGGGTCATCCTGTCCTCGTTCAAGACGAATGCGGAGATCCTGTCGAACGGCATTTCGCTGCCGACGCACTTCGGGTTTGACGGCTATCAGTCCGCACTGGATATGGCGCCGATCTTCAAGTTCTTCGGCAACAGCGTGATCGTCACCTGCTGTGCGACTGTACTCAATGTGCTCGTCTTCGCTATGGCAGGCTACGCGTTTGCGCGCTTCCGCTTTCCGTGCGATAAGCTGCTGTACATGCTGCTCAGCCTGTCGCTCGTCATCCCGATGACGGCACTGCTGCAGCCGGTGTACAGCGTGGTCAACAATCTGGGCCTGTACGATACCAAGGCGGGTCTGATTCTGGTCAACACCGCACTGAATATGCCGATGAGCCTGCTCATCCTGCGCGGCGCATTCCAGTCCATTCCCAAGGCGATCGAAGAGGCCGCCTACATTGACGGTGCGGGCTTCCTGCGCACGTTCTTCCAGATCATGATGCCGTGCGCCAAGGGCGGTCTTACGAGCGCAGCTGTGCTGTGCTTCCTCAATACATGGAACGAATTTACGTTCTCCCTGATTCTGACCAGCAGCGAGAGTGCTCGCACGCTGCCGCTGTCGCTCAGCTACTTTACCAGCCAGTTCAGCTTTAACTACACGGCGCTGTTTGCCGCAGTTACCATTGCGGTCATTCCTTCGATCATCGTATTTGCGATCTTCCAGGAGCAGGTCGTTTCCAGCCTGACCGCGGGTTCGGTCAAAGAATAAACGAGGTGAAATTACATGGCAAGCATTAGTTTGAATCACATCAAGAAGGTGTACCCCGGTGATATCGAGGTTATCTCCGACCTGAACCTGCAGATCAAGGATAAGGAGTTCGTCGTACTGGTCGGACCGTCCGGCTGCGGCAAATCCACTACACTGCGCATGATCGCGGGTCTGGAGGAGATTTCGGACGGCGAAATGTACATCGGCGACCGCAAGGTGAACGATGTAGCGCCGAAGGACCGCGATATCGCGATGGTTTTCCAGAACTACGCGCTCTATCCGCATATGACGGTTTACAAGAACATGGCGTTCGCACTCAAGCTGCGCAAAACGCCCAAGGACGAGATCGACCGCAAGGTGCACGAGGCGGCTAAGGTGCTGGACATCGAGCATCTGCTCAACCGCAAGCCCAAGCAGCTTTCCGGCGGCCAGCGGCAGCGTGTCGCGCTCGGACGTGCGATGGTGCGCGACCCGGCGGTATTCCTGCTCGATGAGCCGCTGTCCAATCTGGATGCCAAGCTGCGCACCCAGATGCGCACCGAGATCATCAAGCTGCATCAGAAGCTGGATACGACCTTTGTTTACGTCACGCATGACCAGACCGAGGCCATGACCATGGGCGACCGTATTGTTGTTATGAAGGGCGGCGAGATTCAGCAGGCGGACACACCGCAGACGCTGTATGACCATCCGTGCAATCTGTTCGTTGCGGGCTTCATTGGTTCGCCGCAGATGAACTTCATGGACGCCGAACTGGGACGCGATGCGGACGGCTACAAGCTGACCTTCGCGGACCAGAGCCTGCACTTTGCGGGCAGCGATGCGCTGAGTGAGTACGTCGGAAAGACGGTCGTGTTCGGCATCCGTCCGGAGAATCTGCACACCTCGGGTGAAAAGTTCACCGCGAACAAGGACTATACCCTCACCATGCATGTGGACATCGCTGAGCTGATGGGCGCGGAGATTTACGCGCACTGCACCTGTGACGGTACGTCCGTGACCGTGCGTACGCCGTCCGGTGAGCCGATTCATGCGGGCGACACCATCACCGCGGCTGTGGATATGAGCCGCATCCATTTGTTCGATAAGCAGACCGAACGCGCGATCGCGTTCTGACAGGAGGAAAATCTGTGTTTCGTCCATCCTATTTGAAGGAAGGTCCGGGCATTGCCAAGGATGCACCGGAAAAGACCGGCGCTGCATGGGTCGGAGAGACCCTTGCGCGGGAGTTCTGGCAGATCGTCAAGCTGAATGTATTGTTTCTGCTGTGCTGTCTGCCGGTCGTGACCTTCGGTGCGGCTCGAGCCGCCATGGCGCGCTGCACGGTCAATATGGCGCGTGATGTGCCCAATGATGTGTGGACCGACTTTCTTGCGGCACTGCGGCAGGATACGGTGCGTAATCTTCTGTGCGGACTGGTCGAGCTTGCGCTGCTGTGGATGGGCGTGATGCTGGTAACGGCGGACGGATTTTTCCCGGCCTTGATAGGTATGCTGCTGCTCTGCGTCACAGCTGCGTTTTTTCAGAATTTCTGGGCGGTGCAGGCAGCGGTGGACATCTCGTTTGCAGCGGCGGCGAAAAATGCGTGGTTGCTGTGTCTGCTCCGTCCCGGCATGACTGTGCTGGGGTTGGGCGTAAATGCGCTGCTGCTGATTCCGGCAGTGCTGTTTTTCCCGCTTTCTCTGCCGTATGTGCTGCTGTTCCCGTGCGGTTTGTCCGGATTTGCCTCGGGCATGATCGGCTGGTCCAGCTGCAAACGGTATCTGATTCGATAACAGGAGGTATCTTTTTATGAAATTAACGGTAATCGGCGGCGGCGGTGTACGCTCCATGTTCCTCGCAAAGAGCATTGCGCAGCGTGCGGAGGAGCTGCACATCGACGAGCTGGTATTTATGGATAACGATCCGGAAAAGCTCCGCATCTACGGCGGTCTGGCGGCGCACGTTGCGCGCATGCTGTGCCCGACCATGAAGTTCACGCTGACCTCCAGTGCGGAGGAGGCGGTAACCGATGCGGATTACGTCATCACGACCATCCGTGTCGGCGGCGACGCGACCCGCGTGCGCGATGAACGGCTGGCGCTGGATCTGGGTATTCTCGGTCAGGAGACCACAGGTGCGGCCGGCGTTTCGTTCGCCATGCGCTCGATTCCGGCGCTGGCTGAGTACTGCGAGCTGATCAAAAAGCTGGCAAAGCCGGGCGTCAAGGTGTTCAACTTTACCAATCCGGCGGGCGTGGTTTCACAGGCGCTGCGCGATATGGGCTACGACTTCACCTACGGTATCTGCGACGCACCGAGCGGCATGCTGCACCAGTTTGCCGACCTGTACGGCGTGGATGCGTCCCGCATTTACGGCGAGTGCTACGGTTTGAATCATCTGTCCTACTTCCAGAGCATCAAGGTGGACGGAAAGGAGATTATGCCCGAGCTGATCGCCAATGACGAGGCTTACGCCAAGACCGATATGCGCTTTTTCGAGAAGCGTTTGCTCGAGGACCGCGGCTGTGTGCTGAATGAATATCTGTACTACTTCTACTACCGTGAAAAGGCGGTTGCCAACATTCTGAACGCCAAGCAGACGCGCGGCGAGATGATCTGCGACATCAACCGCCACATGACCGAGGAGCTGTCCAAGATCGACATCGAGAACGACTTTGAGGCAGGTCTCAAGTGCTTTGAAAAGTGGTACGGCATCCGAGAGAACAACTATATGGCAAATGAGACCGGTGTTCACCGCGACAAGCCGTGGACGTTTGATGTGTATTCCAAGGACGCGGGCGGCTACGCAGGCGTTGCGCTCAAGTTCATCGAGATTGCAGCCTCCGGCGGCATGGGCACGATGATCCTGTGCGCGCCGAACGGCAATGCCATCGAGGGCCTCGAGCCGACCGATATTATTGAGGTCACCTGCGATATCTCCCGTGAGGGCTGCAAGCCGCACCATATCACCAATATTCCGGAGAGCAATCTGGAAATGATCCGCCGCGTAAAATATTACGAGCGTCTGGCGGCACGCGGTATCGTCAACCGCTCCAGGAAGGATATCACCGAGTGTCTGACCATGCACCCGCTGGTCGGCTCGTACTCGCTGGCAAGCAAGCTGACCGACGAGTATATCAAGCTCAACGCGCCGTATATCGGGGACTGGAGGGACTGACGCATGTCGTTTCTCGCTTCGGTCGGTGTGACCAATGTGGATTTGATGTATGTCGGCATGCCGCGCGTGCCGCAGGAGGGCGAGGAGATCTTTTCGCAGGATTTCCGCGTGCTGCTCGGCGGCGGTGCACCGGGTACGGCAGTAAACGCCGCCCGGCTGGGCATTCCGACCCGTCTGGCGACCTATCTCGGCAGCGATCTGTTTTCCGGCTTTGCCCGCGCGCAGTTTGAGCAGAACGGCGTTTCTCCGTACAATCTGGCGGCGGAGGGCGAGACCGGTATTCCGGTGAATGTCACCAGTGCCATGCTCACGCCCGGCGACCGTACGTTTGCGACCTACTGCAAGCCGACCGCCATCACGGACGAGCTGCTCGAGCGGGTATATACCATGTCTAAGGGTGCTAAGCTGGTGCAGATGCAGGAGGGCTTTTTGCCGGTATATCGCAAGCTGCATGAGGAAGGAGCCATTCTGATTTTCGACATGGGCTGGGATGATGAGCTGAGCTTTGAGAAGTACGGTGATTATCTGCGTCTGGCGGATTACTACACGCCGAATACCAAGGAAGCACTCAAGATCACCGGCAGGGACACGCCGGAGGAGGCGCTCCGCGTACTGGCTGAGTATTTTGAGCACCCGCTGGTCAAGCTGGATAAGGACGGCTGTCTCATTCTCAAGGACGGCAGGCCGCGTCTGCTGCGCAATATTCCGGAATTCACCTGTAAGGATTCCACCGGTGCAGGCGATGCGTTCCTTGCGGGACTGATGTACGGTCTGTACCACGGCTATCCGTTTGCGGATTGTGTGCGGTTCGGCAACATCACAGGCGGCAAGAGTGTTACCGGCGTAGGCTGCCTGACCGAGTATGTGCAGGAGAGCGAGCTGCTCGCGCTGCGTGAAAAGTATAAGGATTTATAAGCGTTTGGAGGCTTTTTGTTATGAGAATCATTCGTGCAAAGGATTACAAGGATATGAGCCGCAAGGCGGCAAATATCATTTCTGCGCAGGTCATCCTCAAGCCGGATTCCGTGCTCGGCCTTGCCACCGGCTCGTCGCCGATCGGCACATATGAGCAGCTGGTCAAGTGGTACGAAAAGGGCGATCTGGATTTTGCGGATGTGACTACGGTCAATCTGGATGAATACTACGGCATGAAGCCGGAAAACGACCAGAGCTATCATTATTTCATGCACGACCACTTTTTTGACCATGTGAACATCGACCCATCGCGTATCAATCTGCCGAACGGCATGGAGCCGGACGAGAAAAAGGAGTGCGCCCGCTATGACGCGGTGCTCCGCAGTGTGGGCGATGTGGATATCCAGCTGCTCGGCATCGGCCGCAATGGCCATATCGGATTCAACGAGCCGGACGACTGCTTTGCCAAGGGCACACACTGCGTGGAGCTGACCGAGTCCACCATCGAGGCAAACAAGCGCTTTTTCGCCAGCGAGGACGAGGTGCCGCGCCGTGCCTACTCGATGGGCATTCACACCATCATGACCGCAAAAAAGGTGCTGGTCGTTGCCAGCGGCGAGGACAAGGCGTGGGCTATCCGTGAATCCTGTTTCGGTCCGGTGACGCCCAAAGTGCCCGGATCGATTCTGCAGCTGCACAACGACGCGATCGTTATCGCGGATGAGGCGGCCCTCAGCCTGTGCGGCGATTTCCTCTGATTGATGACCATAGCAGCGGCGGTACTGCGTTTTATCTCACCGTGCGGTAAATCAACAGCATTCTGCGGTACCGTCGTTTTGAAACCCAAAGTGCAGTTCTGTCTCCTTCTGCGCTTTGGGTTTTATGATTTTTTCGCAAGGGAGGTGTGATATGGTGCGCGTTACCGATATGACACACGGCCGTCCGATACGGCTGATTCTGCTGTTTTCGCTGCCGCTGATGCTGGGCAGCGTGTTTCAGCAGCTGTATACCATCGTGGATACGATCATCATCGGACGCGGTGTCGGCATGCAGGCGCTGGCGTCCATCGGTGCGGCGGATTGGATCAACTGGCTGGTTTTATGGGGACTGCAGGGCTTTACGCAGGGCTTTGCGATTCTCGCGGCACAGGAGTTCGGTGCGGGCGCATACGACCGGCTGCGTCGTGTACTGGCTATGATCGTTAAGCTGTCGTGCTGGTTCGGCATTGCGGTGACGATCATCAGCCTGTTGCTGGTAAGGCCGCTGCTTACGTTGCTGCACACCGATCCTGCGGTGTTCGGTGGAGCGCAGACGTACTTATATGTGCAGTTCGGCGGCTCGCTCATCATCATTGCGTACAATATGGCGGCGGCCGTGCTGCGCTGTCTGGGTGACAGTAAAACGCCGCTGCTCGCGATTCTCGCGGCGAGCTTTGCTAATATTGCGCTCGACCTGCTGTTCGTGATGGGCTTTGGCTGGGGCATTTTCGGAGCTTCGTTCGCAACCGTACTGGCACAGCTGATTGCGTTTCTGCTGTGTCTGCGGTCATTGCGGCGGCTGCCGTTCGTGCAGCTGACAAAGGCTGACTGGAAAACCGACCCTGCCATTCTGCTGCACCTGTGCCGCCTTGGCATTCCGACCGGCCTGCAGATGAGCATGATCACACTGGGCGGCATGGTGCTGCAGTCCGTGCTGAACGGCTTCGGCGTGGTGTTTGTGGCGGGCTACACGGCGGCAAACAAGCTGTACGGCATACTCGAAAGTGCATCGGTGGCGTTTGGCTATGCCATGACAGCCTACATGGGGCAGAACCGCGGTGCACGAAACGCGGCACGCATTGATGCAGGCATTCGGGCGGTGCTGGCCCTATCCGCCGGATTTACAGCCGCCATCGTGACGGCTATGCTTCTTGCGGGCAAACCGCTGCTGGGACTGTTCCTTTCGACCGAGGAGGCGGGCGCGGCAGATGCGCTGGCGGTGGCCTATCAGTATCTCATGGCACTGATGGCATTTTTGTTTGCACTGTTCGTGCTGCAGGCATACCGCTCCTCACTGCAGGGGTTGGGCGAGATGACTGTGCCGACACTCTCCGGCTTTGCGGAAATGCTCATGCGCATGGGGGCGGCGCTCGTGCTGCCGACCTTCATCGGGCAGAGCGGCGTATTTTTTGCGGAAGGCGCAGCATGGGTGTGCGCGGCGGCGCTCAATCTGGTATGGTATTATATGCGGATTGGGAAAATCAAGCGGGATATGCTGAAATAACAAAAAGACAGCGAAAGCTGTCTTTTTGTTGAGGCTGCTCGAAAAACTCCGTTTTTCGAGCAGCCTCTCGATTGAAACCACGCTTTCAATCGAATCTTGATGAAAAGCCGCGCCCTATGGGCACAATTTTTCGTCCCTTGTATAATTCCCGAGGTACACGCCCCCGGGAATTATGAATTTGCTGTGCAAATTCTATTTTATGCGTGCTGCCGCACGAAAAGTAAAAACGATAGATTGACTTTATCGACAGACTGCACAAAAAGACAGCGAAAGCTGTCTTTTTGTGTTTACAGAGTCGTTTATCTGTTTACTCATCGAAACACAAAAAAGTGAAAAAATCCCTCAAATAATCAAAAGACGGATTTTGTCTCCAGACGCTATAATCAAGTCGTACAGAACAATACACTGGGAAAATCGTATTCGGACGAAAGGAGAGTGCATCGGTGAGAGCAATTTTACTGCTTTTTGATTCACTGAACCGGCACTGTCTGGAGCCGTATGGCTGCGGCTGGACGCAAACGCCGAATTTCAGCCGTCTGGCAAAGCATTCGGTCATGTTTGACCGCTGTTATGCCGGCTCACTGCCGTGCATGCCTGCTCGGCGGGAACTGCACACCGGACGGTATAATTTTCTGCACCGAAGCTGGGGACCAATCGAGCCGTTTGATGACTCAATGCCGGAGCTGCTCAAGAAAAGCGGCGTATACACGCATCTGATCTCGGATCATCAGCACTACTGGGAGGATGGCGGTGCTACCTATCACACGCGCTACAACTCATGGGAGTGCGTGCGAGGACAGGAAGGTGATCCGTGGAAGGCTCATGTCGGTGCAGTGGAACTGCCGCCGCATTTGGGGCAGGCAAATAAACAGGATGAAGTCAATCGTGCCTATATCCGCGGACTGGGAAAGCAGCCGCTGGAAAAGGTGTTCGGTCTGGCGCATGAATTCCTGAATGAAAACCGTGATGCGGATAACTGGCTGCTGCATATCGAACCCTTTGACCCGCATGAGCCGTTTTTTGTGCCGGAAGAGTATCAGAATCGCTATTCGGATGACTATAATGGGACGCGGTTTGATTGGCCGCCTTATGACCATATGACGGAACCTCTGGCTGCACAGGTGCACTGCCGCAGTCAGTACGGTGCACTGCTGACGATGTGTGATGCATATTTGGGCAAACTGCTCGATTACATGGATGTACATCAGATGTGGCAGGACACCATGCTCATCGTAGCGACCGACCACGGCTTTTTGCTGGGAGAGCATGGATGGTGGGCGAAAAATCGTCCGTTGTTTTACGAGGAGCTGTCGCACACACCGCTGTTCATTTGGGATCCGCGAACCGGAGCAGCAGGAGAACGCCGGAAAGCTCTGGTGCAGACTATCGACCTTGCGCCAACGCTGCTGTCGTACTTTGGCGTACCTATTCCACCGGATATGCAGGGTCACGACCTGCAAACCGTTCTGCAGCAGGATATATCAGTTCGTGATGCTGCGCTGTTTGGCATGTTCGGCGCGCATGTCTGCGTGACAGATGGTCGATGGGTATATATGCGGGCCGATCGACCAGGCACAGCGCTCTATGATTATACGCTGCTGCCGCTGCATCAGCGAGCTATGTATGCACCGGAAGAACTGCAGAAACTAACGCTGCACGAGCCGTTTTCCTTTACCAAAGGGTGCAGAACGCTGAAAATTGCTATGCCAAAGGATTTTTATCCATGCATGTCCACTGCGCCGGAGGAAAACCGAGATGCACTGTTCGATCTGCAGACCGATCCTAAGCAAGAACACCCGATAAAGGATCTGATACAGGAGCAGCACATGATCGATTTAATGCGTCGTTTGATGCAGGAAAACGATGCACCGGCAGAGCAATATGCGAGAATCGGCTTGCAACAGCCGTAAGAATAACAGGGAGGAACAACATGAAAACCATCTTCATTCTGTGCGATACACTCAATCGACGCATGCTGTCCGCGTATGGGGCGGGCAAGGACGCGGCCATCACACCGAATATTGACCGGCTGGCGCGGCGATCTGTCGTGTTTGACAGCCACTGGTGCGGCTCTGCGCCGTGCATGCCCGCACGCCGCGACATCATGACCGGACGGCTGAACTTTCTTGAAAAACCGTGGGGAGCAATGGAGCCGTTTGATCAGAGCCTGCAGAGCATTCTTTCTGATGAAAAGAATGTGCATACGCAGATGTTTGCCGATCATGCGCACTATATCATCTGCGGCGGTGAAAATTATGTCAAGGGGTTTACCGCATGGGAGGTCAACCGAGGTCAGGAATGTGATCCGGTGTGGACGCGTCCGTGTAAGGACGGTATTCGTCCGGATACGCCGCCGAAGTGGTTTAAAGGCTCGTGGACCGAAGCTGAACATGAAAACCGTTCGCACTTTCACACAGAGTATGATTATCCGAGCGTAAAGACCATGTGGCATGCAGCGGAATGGCTGGAGGACAATCATGACGCGGATAACTATTTTCTGTGGGTAGAGGCGTTTGACCCGCATGAGCCGTATGACTGCCCGAAGTATTATCTCGATTTGTACGAGAAGGAAGGCGACTATGACGGACCGGACTTCACGCATCCGTCCTATGCGCCAAACGAGTTTAATGAGGCGGAGACTGAGCATCTGCGTAGGCGCTGCAAGGCTGTGATGACCATGACTGACCGTCACCTCGGTGAAATTCTCGATGTGATGGATAAGTACAATATGTGGGAGGACACTATGCTGGTGTTTACCACGGACCACGGCTATCATCTCGGCGAGCACGGCTACATGGCGAAAAACTATATGGCGCCGTACAACGAGGTTTTCCACATCCCGCTGATGATTTCGGCACCCGGTGTACAGCCGGGACGATGCAGTGCAGTAACGCAGAACATTGATGTTCTGCCGACCGTGATGGAGTATTACGAGATTTCGCAGGAGGTGCTGCAGTATCCAATCCACGGCAAGAGCCTGTTGCCGCTGCTGCGCGGTGAGATCGACAAGGTTCGTGACGGTGCGATCTTCGGCTATTTCGGCAAGCAGATGGCGTGGACGGACGGCAAATACACCTATTTCCGTGCCGCAAAGGACGAGAAAAACCAGCCGCTGTACGTTTACACAGCTATGCCGACCGTTCTGCGTCAGTTCTACGGCGGCAACGACGCTGTAAACACCGAGGATTACAAGCGGATTGAGATGGGTCGCTTCCTGCCTTGGACGGACTATCCGGTATACCGTTTCCCGGCGGATATTATTCACTGGGGCAATGATTCGCAGCAGTTTGTCGGTCGTTCGCCGTATAACGAGGAAACACTGCTGTTCGATATCGAATCGGATTATGCACAGGAGCATCCGCTGCACGATGAAGCACTGGAGCGGCACTGCATCGAGCAGATGAAACGCTGCATGGCGGCACACGACGCACTGCCGGAGCAGTACGAACGTTTGGGTATCTGATAAAACTGGTCGAAATGCACATTCTTGCTGGAAGGATAAGGGTGTGCATTTTTGCCATATTTCCTGTATCATAAAAGAAGCGGTGTAATCGACAGAATTCGACAGCGCAGGAATATGGCAGAGGAGCGAGCACATTGCAGAGAGAAAAGAGAAATGGGGTATGGCGTATGCTGCTTTGCGGAAGCAAACGCCGCAAAATGTCGCAGAGCATGATAGCGACCAGTCTGCTGTGCGTGCTGATTTCGGTAGCGATTGCGGTCTGCGCGATTGGATATTTTACCTTTCAGCTTGTAGTAGGCGAAAAAGGCAAGGCCCGCGTAGATGTACTGCAGCAGATCAGCGACAGCAACTCGGTCAACCGCACCAACATGGTGAAGGCGATGGATGCACTGTATGAGGATTTTTACAATGATCTGACGGCACCGAAAAGTGAAAAGAGCAGCAGTGCCATCCAAATGCTGCTGGAGCAGACCGACCGTCAGTTCAAACGGATCGGCATGGATATGACAATCGATATTCTGATGAACGACCGCCGTATGTTTTCGACTGACCCGGATGAAAACAATCTGAAAAGTTTGAAAAACACCTACTGGTACATCAAGCATTACAGCGGTGAGACCGATACCAGCTGGAATCTGCGCTTCTGGGATGTGGATGATATTTCTACTTATGGTCTGGCGTACGGCAAGACCGTATATGCTCAGGATGGTAAGGTTGTCGGAATGATTGTACTTACCTCGCGGTATGAAGCACTGTTCCGCACATTTCAAAAGCTAGTCAGCGACGGTGTGAAGGTGTACATTCTCGACCGGAACGGCATCATCATTTCACACACCAATCCCAACCGTGTTGGCAACTGGGCATTCGATATGAAGACATTTCAGGAGGAATACGGCAGAAATACCTATAAGATTATCCAGCGCTCCAAACAGAAGATACTGATTGCCAATTACCATGATGCGTCCAGTGGTTGGACGTTTGTCGAAGAACAGAATATGGACGAGCTGCTGAGGGACGGACTGAAAACCGTGCGAAATTGTCTGACGATTGTATTGCTCGGCTGTATTGTTGCAGCAAGCATTGCGTACTGGCGCGGCAGACGCATTACGCAGGTGCTGTCCGACTTTACGGATGAGATCGGAGATATGTCGGTTGAAAAGCTGAGTGAACTGCCGGTCAAGGACGAATACGAAGAAACCTATGTGCTCAGTACCACCTTCAACGGCATGATACATCGAATTGAAGAATTGATTGATGATATCCGTATCCGAGAGCAGGAAAAACAGCGCACGGAGTACGATTTTCTACAGGCGCAGATCAATCCGCATTTCCTTAACAACACGCTGCTGTCGGTCAAGAGCCTGATCGCCATGCACCAGCCGGAACGCGCCTACCGAATGATGAATGAACTGGTCGAGCTGCTGCATATTCCGGCAACGCCGGAGATACAGTTCGTGCCGCTGGAGGAGGAGCTGCATTTGATGCGCAATTATATGTCCATCATGAACTGCCGCACGGAAAAGGACACGGTTCTCATCTGCGAGGTGCCGGAGAAGATGTACGGCATTTATGTGCCGCGCATGATCGTGCAGCCGATCATCGGTAATGCCTTTTTTCACGGCTTTGCTGAGATGGAGGAAGGTTGTGAAATTCGCTTGAGGGCAGGTCTGCGCGGTAATGCACTGTATATTGAGGTAACGGACAACGGTGAAGGTATTGCTCCGAAGCGGTTAGAACAGGTACAGTCAGGAAATTACCGCTCTGGGCGGTTACATCATGGCATCGGTCTGCGCAATGTGCGCAAGCGTCTGCAGATTATCTACGGCGGTCGGTCGGATGTGACGGTTCGCAGTGAGTTGGGCAAATACACCACAGTAACGATTACGATGGATCACTACCGTTCTATCCCGAAGCGGGAACAGGGAGGCGAGATAAATGAAGATCATAGTAGTTGACGACGAACCGCTGGTCAAGCAGTATATCGTGCAGTGTGTGCGCGGTGCAGGCGTCGAAAATGAAATCATCGCAGCGGTGACTTCAGGTGCAAAGGTGCTGCAGGAGATGAAGGCAAACCCTGCCGATGTGGTATTTGCAGATATCACCATGCCCAAAATGGACGGTATTGAACTGCTGCAGGAGCTTCGGCGGCAGTATCCGAGCACGGCGGTCATTATGCTGACCTGCCACGATGATTTTGAATATGCTCGTGCGGCTATGCAGAACGGTGCTAAGGATTATATTCTAAAAACTGAGGTCAGTGCGGATAAGATTCGTGCGGTTCTGGATAAGCTGCAGAGCAGCCGGCAGCAGCATATCTCTGAGAGTGCGGTACAGCAGATCGGGCGCAGCCGCTTTCTGCGCAGTATGGTGGAGCAGAGCGAGGACATGACGCCGGTCAGTGCCGTTGATCTGCAGGAAAACAGCATTTATTTGAACGAGCGCGCATTTCTGACGGTGTTTTTTCTCAATCAAGGTCAAAATGCGGAGATTATGCAGAAAAACATGCAGGAGCATTTTGAAAATCCGCTGTTTTATGCGTACAGTGAGCAGGAGGTGTACCTGCTTGTCAACATTAGGCGGAATGCCTTTGCGGAGGAGCAGGATGCGGCGGCATATTTCTATCAATGTGCAGAGAGGCTGAACGGCGGAATCGGATGCAGCGGCGTACATCATCATTTTACTAATCTGCCAAAGTCATTTGCAGAGGCCGTGCGGGACTTTGATTCACGGTTTTATCAGGTGTCAGCACAGAAATTGCCGCATGAGATTCATGTCAGTGAAGTGGAAACCTGTATCATGCGTGCAACGATTAAGCTGACCGATGGAGATATTCAGGGCGGCTGTGCCGATTTGGAGCGTCTGCTGCAGTGCGCAGAGAAATATAAAGTACGCAGCAGCTTTTTACGCGAAACCGTGCAGCAGCTGTTTTCCGGTCTGGCTGTCAAGCTAGAGCCGGAGCTGCAGCATACAGCGGATGCAGTTGCCTCCTTCTGCACATTTGCGGCGTTGTGTGAAGCAGTTCGCGAAGGCATTGCCGTACTGCAGCGCAAGCACGGCGTAGGATATTCTGCTGCAATACGAAAAGCACTCGATCACATCAATGTGCATTATGCGGAGGATCTTTCACTTAATACGGTTGCGGATGTGGTATTTCTCAACCGCGATTACCTGTCTCGGCAGTTCAAGAAGGAGGTCGGCGTTAACTTTTCGGAGTATTTGATGAGCGTGCGCATGAAGCAGGCGCGCTGCTTGCTGGAAAACAGCAGTCTGCGCATTTCAGAGGTGGCTCTTCGTGTCGGTATCACGAACATGAGCTACTTCTCGACGGTTTTCCACAAGGTGTTCGGCTGCAAGCCGAATGATGTGCGCAAGAACAAGCAGAGCGGATAATGTCATAAATGTGAAAAACCGAGTCAAATATTAAAAAGACTTTGTGCAGGGTTTACGGTAAACTATACTCAAATCAAGGGAGGTTGAAAAAATGAAACACGGATACAAAAGAGCGATCGCAATGCTTCTGGCAGCAACTGTAATGACCGGTCTGACCGCGTGCGGCGGCGGTTCCTCCTCCGGCGGCGGCTCGGGTTCCGCTCCCGGCGGCTCGGGTGACGGCACGTTTACCGCTTCCGGCAAAACCCTGAATGTTGGTGTTCAGTCCAACATCATTTCTATTCCCACAGTTTATGCAGAGGAGAAGGGTTATTTCGATGATCTGGGTTTGGATGTTAACCTGATTATGTTCCCGAACGGCTCTCCGGAGAATGAGGGCCTGGCAGCAGAACAGCTTGATGTGGCTTCCAATGGTCTGGCATCGGTTTACTCGACGGCTTCCGGCCTGTGCGACTGGATCGCAGAGTCGGACAGCGGCTCGATCACCGCAAAGGTTTATGTCCGCAAGGACAGTCCGGTGCTCGATCACAAGGGCGAGATTTCCGGCAAGCCGGATATGTACGGCAGCGCAGATACCCTGAAGGGCCTGACCGTTCTCGGTCCTACCTCCACGATGGAGCAGTGGATTGCAAACTCGTACTTTGCACAGTTTGGCCTGACTGCAGGTGCGGATTACGAATATCTGAACATGGATCGCGCAGCAGCCGCACAGGCGATTCTGACCGGTGAAGGCGACGTATTTGTTGCCACCGACGTTGACTACTGCAACATGATGGAATCGAACAACATGGTAGAGGTTGCAGACTGCATGGAAGCAACGGACACCGAGTTCAAGAACGGTTTCCTGGCCCGCAAGGACATTTTGGCAGACCGTTACGATGATGTGGTGCTGTTCATGCAGGGCATGTGCAAGGCAGCTGAAGAACTGCAGGCTGATCCGGATCTGCGCAACGAGTTTGCACTCAAGTTCTATTCGGAGAACGGCAAGCCGGCTGACGAAAACGACGTTAAGACCGAGACCGAAATTCGTCCGTTCGTTGTTCCGTCCGATTATGAGGCTTCGGATTATTATCTCGGTTCCGGTCTGCTGCAGGTAGGCAATTTCTTCTCCTCCATCGGCACGATTGAGGAGGATCAGGTTGCCAATATTGAGGAAGCAATCAATGTCAATCCGCTGCAGGATGCACTCGGCATCACCGTAAAGGCAGCAACCCTGAAATAACATACTGGCAGATAAGGGAGCCCATGCTCCATGGGCTTCCTTTTCTGTACCCTGAAATGGGCGAAAATTACAGAATAAGGTAAAAATAAGGCGGTTAAAGGAGAGGAGCATATGCAAGAAAAGAAAAAACTGCAGATCAATAAGTACCTGTTCATCAGTATTGCGTCGATCTGCGCAGGCATTTTTGTATGGTGGCTGGTAACGGACGGACTGGGTATTTTCCGATCGAATGCACTGCCTTCTCCGGTAAAGGTTGCCTCTACGTTTGTGAAAAAATGGTTTGAGACCAAGCCGGACGGCGCAACGCTGCTGCAGCATCTTGGTGCCAGCCTTCAGGTTGCACTCGGCGGCTATTTAATTGGTGCGATCATCGGTATCCCGCTCGGTATCTTCATGGCGTGGAACGACAAGGTGGATATGCTGGTTCGTCCGGTATTCGATCTGGTTCGTACCATTCCCGGCATTGCATGGACTTCGGTTATGGTAACGCTGGTCGGCATCGGTTTTCTGTCCAAAGCGCTGGTTATCTTTATTTCCGCGATGGTCGCTATGGTTATCAACAGTTATTCCGGTATTAAGCAGACAAAAACCGTGCACCTGTGGGTCGGTCAGACCTTCGGTGCAAGCAACTGGGAGCTGCTGACCAAAGTAGCGATTCCGTCTGCACTGCCGATGATCTTCACCGGTCTGGACGTTGCTCTCGGCTCCGCATGGACCACGCTGGTTGCAGCAGAGCTGCTGGCTTCCACTAAGGGTCTCGGCTTTATGATTCAGCAGGCACGCGGTATTTTTCGCTTGGATATCATCATCGTCGGTATGATCGTCATTGCGATTACCGGTGCGGTGCTGTCCTCGATTATTCAGTTTATCGGCAGAAAACTCATCAAGGGAGGTAGACGTGGATGAAAGAACGCAACAAGCGTATCGCCTATGGCGTGCTCGGTATTTTCATTTTTCTGTGTATCTGGTACGCAGCGACTAAGTTTACCTCACTCGGCAAGGTTATGCCCGATCCGGTGACGGTTATTGCAGGCTTTTGCAAGGCATTTGTTGTACCGATCGGTACGCATCCTATGATTATGCACATCCTCATTAGTCTGCGCCGCATGCTGATTCCGTATGCGTTCGGCGGCGTGCTCGGTGTGCTGGTCGGTGTCGTGATGGGTTGGTACAAGATTGCTGATTCTATTCTGATGCCGTACATTCAGATGTTCCGCCCGATTCCGCCGATTGCATGGATTCCGCTTTCCATCGTATGGTTCGGCTTCGGTGAAGGTTCCAAGTATTTCTTAATTTTTCTGGCATGCTTCTTTACCATTGCACTGACTACCTACAACGGCGTGCATTCGGTCGATGAAACACTGGTTCGTGCAGCGCGTATGCTGGGTGCGAAAGATAACCAGCTGTTCACTTCTATTGTACTGCCAACGACGGTTCCGTACATTTTCTCCGGTCTGCAGGTAGCACTCGGCTCTGCATGGGCCACCATTGTAGCGGCAGAGATGATTCGCTCGTCCGAAGGCGTCGGCTGGCTGATCGTAAGCGGTCAGGACGTAGGCAATATGACGCAGATCATGGTAGGCATTCTGGCGATTGCCCTGACCGGTCTGCTCATCACTACCATCATGAGAGGAGTTGAATCCAAGCTATGCGCATGGACAGTGAGAGGAAAGTAACGGCTGCTGGCGAGCCGTTGATCGAGTTCCGTGGTGTGGATAAGTTTTTCGACAAACCGGAGGAAGGCCGCTATCAGGTCGTTGGAGATTTGAATATTAAGGTGCGCGAAAATGAGTTCCTTGTGCTGTTCGGCCCCGGACAGTGCGGTAAGAGTACCATCCTGAACCTGATTGCAGGCTTTGAGATGCCCTCGTCGGGGCACGTTCTCTGCATGGGCAAGGATATCACCGGGCCCGGTCCGGATCGCGGCATGGTCTTTCAGAATACGGCATTGTTTCCGTGGCTTACCGTTATGGGAAACGTGGAATACGGTCCTAAGGTACGCGGTATCAAGAAGGAAGAACGCCGCCAGAGGGCACAGCATTACATTGATCTGGTCGGCCTGCAGGGATTTGAAAATTCGTTCCCGGTCAAGCTGTCAGGCGGCATGCAGCAGCGTGTCGGCATTGCCCGTGCGTACTGCAATGAGCCGCTCGTGATGCTGCTCGATGAGCCGTTCGGACATCTGGATGCACAGACACGCTATCTGATGCAGGATGAGCTGACCCGCATCTGGCAGGCGGAAAAGCGCACCGTTATTTTTGTAACCAACAACATCGAGGAGGCAGTGTACCTCGCAGACCGCATTCTGGTGCTGCGCAACTGCCCAACCGGTGTTAAGGCAGAGTATGAGATCAATCTGCCGCGTCCCCGTAATTACACCGATCCGGAATTTCTGCGGCTGCGCCGCGAGATCGATTCGGTAGTAGATCATACGCTGTAAAGGAGGTGCCGGACAATGGCAAACAAAGAGCCTAAGGTAAAAGTGCAGAACCTGACCAAAAGGTTCGGTGACCTTCTGGTGCTGGATAATTTGAACTTTGAAGTAGAGGAAGGCGAGTTCCTGTGCATCGTTGGTCCGACCGGCTGCGGCAAAACTACTTTTCTGAATAGTCTGACCCGCCTGTATGAGCCGACGGCAGGCGACATTCTGGTAAACGGCATTCCGGTCAATCCGAAAAAGCAGAATATATCCTATATTTTTCAGGAGTATTCCTCCTTCCCGTGGCTGACTGTGGAGCAGAATATCCGCTTCGGTCTGGAAATCAAGAAAACGCCCAAGGCGGAGGCGGATGCCAATGTAGAGGAAATGCTGGATATTGTCGGTTTGACCAAATTCCGAAATTACTATCCCAGTCAGCTTTCCATCAGTATGCTGCAGCGCGTTGCTATCGCGCGTGCATTTGCAACCAAACCGGAGCTGCTTCTGATGGATGAGCCGTATGGTCAGTTGGATATAGACCTGCGCTTCAAGCTGGAGGACGAGCTAATCAAGCTGTGGAAAAAGACGGGTACGACCGTACTGTTTATCACTCACAACATTGAGGAAGCCGTATACCTCAGCCAGAAGATTATGGTGCTGACCAACAAGCCAACCTCGGTGAAAACCGTGCTGGACAATCCGCTGCCGCTTCCGCGTGACGTCGTTTCTCCGGAATTTGTCGAGCTTCGCAACAAGGTCACCGACTTGATCAAATGGTGGTAATGTCATAATAAAAACCGATTCACTCAATCTCTCTTCTTTCCCCTTGATATCGTTTTGGTATCAAGGGGAAAACAGTATGAGGGGATATTTCTGAAAAGGAGTGTAAAATATGCCGCGTAATATTCTGTTGTTTATGACTGATCAGCAGCGCACAGATTATGTGGGCTATGCCGCGGACAGCTGCGTTTCCACGCCGAATATCGACTGGATTGCACAGCATGCCCATTTTACTTGCTGCAATACAACCAATCCTATCTGTTCTCCGGCGCGTACCTCGCTTATCACGGGACGATATCCGCGCCAGATTGGCACGCTGACCATGGCAGGTGATCTGTTCCCGCAGATACCGACATTTATGCAGGCCCTGCAGTATGCAGGCTACAAGACCTACGGCATCGGCAAGTTCCATTATAATCAGACCTATCCGTGGTCTACGCCGAGAGGCTGCGGCATGGATCCGGTGGCAGGAGAACCGGACGAGAAGTCTTACGGTTATGATTTCATCTGGGAGACCGCAGGCAAGCAGCAGGTGGTTTCCAACTACTGCTTCTACGGTGATTATCTGGCGAAGAAGGGCATGCTCGAGCAGGTACGAGACTTTTTCTCGCAGAGCGGCGGCAAAAACGGCGATGTAGCGAACCACAACTATGATAAGGCGCTGCCGTGGCCGTTCGATGAGGAGGATTATATTGACGTGGTTACCGGCCGTGTGGCACGCGAGCAGCTTCGCGCGCATCCAGCGGAGCTGCCGTTCTACATGATGGTGTCCTTCTGCGGACCGCACAAGCCGTATGACGCACCGCAGCGGTATCTGGATATGTTTCCGCTTGAGCGGGAGGACGATTTTATCCTGCCGGAAGGACAGATTATTTCGGATGAGGACAAGGAGAGTCTGTATCGTCAGCGCCGTTCTGCAAAGGCGATGATTCGGTTGATCGACGATCAGATAGGTGAAACACTGGATGTGCTGCGAGAGCGAGGCATGCTGGACGATACGCTGATCGTATTTACCTCGGATCATGGTGATATGCTGGGCGATCACTTCATGATTCAGAAAGGTGTGCCGTGGAAGCAGTCGGTTGGTATTCCGCTGGCGGTGCGTCTGCCGGGTGCAGCGCCTGTTGGTGAAAACACCGCACCGGTTGAAATTTCCGACATTGCAGCAACTGCACTCGATTATGCAGGATTGGATACACAGCGGGTGCTCAGCAGAAGCTGGCCGGCGTATAACGATATTATTCCGAGCCGTTCACTGCTGCCGGTGCTGCGTGGGGAACAAGAGCGCGTCCGTGATTTTTGCTTTAGCGAAAGCGACTTTACCGAGGAGCGTATCGACGGCGTTTCCATCACTTCAACACCATATTGGCGCGGTGCAGACGGCTGTCGAAGCAATGCGTGGCAGACCATCATCACCGAGAACAGCAAGTACATCAAATATCTCGGCTATAAGCTGGATGAGATGCCGTACGAGGAATTCTACGACCTGAAACGCGATCCGCAGGAGCGTGAAAACCGCATTGCAGATGAAACTTATCGAGAGCAGATCGAACAGGCGCGCCGTAGGCTGTCGTACATGGTGGATCATTATCCGCCGGCGCAGAAAACGTGGACAACTGCCTGTGCGGCAAATCGTCAGACCGCGAAGTACTAAGGGTGTGATCAGGTGCAGAGTATTTGTTTTCTGGTAGCGTTCGGCGCTTGTATCATCGGTAAAATATGCGGTATGGGCGGAGGCGTGATCATCAAGCCTGCACTGGATGCGCTCGGTATTATGCAGGTGACAGAAATCAATTTTCTGTCTGGGTGTACGGTTCTTGGCATGACGTGCTGGTCGGTTGGTAAATCGATGGTGCAGCACGAGTCGCAGATTGATCTGTCGATTTCAACACCGTTGGCAATCGGTGCGGCTGTTGGCGGTATGGCAGGGAAACAGCTGTTTTCTGCTGTGGCCGGTCTGTTTGCAAATGCGGATACCGCAGGCGGTATACAGGCGGCGCTGCTGTGTACCGCGACGTTTGCCACGCTGCTCTATACCATCCGCAAGGACCGATTAACCATGCTTCAAGTGCGTAATCCGGCGGTCTGCGTGTTGATTGGACTGGGATTGGGCATGCTGGGCACCTTTCTCGGTATTGGCGGCGGACCGTTTAATATGGCGGTGTTGTTCTTCTTTTTCTCTATGCCGACCAAGGTGGCGGCACAGAACAGCCTGTACATCATTCTGATCAGCCAGAGCGTTGGCATCATTACCACGGCGGTGACAGGCAGTATACCGACATTATCTATTATTCTGCTGTGCGGTATGGTGCTGTGCGGCGTACTGGGCAGTGAAGCCGGAGGACGCATCAACAAACGTCTGAGCGACCGGCAGGCAACCCTGCTGTTTGAAGGCTCCATGCTGCTGGTGATGGTGCTCAGCGTGTGCAATATTTATCGTTTTCTGTTAAAATAAAAGCTGAGGAGGGGTGATTATGCCGCCGATCAATATTCTGATCAAGCCTGCATCGTCTGCATGCAACATGGCGTGCCAGTATTGCTTTTACAAGGACGTTGCGGCACACCGGGAGCAGGAGTTCGAGGGAATGCTTTCAATCGAATCAATCGAAAAGGTGATACAGGCGGGCATGGAATATGCCGAGCATATCTGCTCCTTTGCATTCCAAGGCGGTGAGCCAACGCTTGCAGGCCTGGACTTTTACCGTCAGGTGGTGGTACTGCAAAAGCAGTATGCCAAACCGGGTGTGGAAATTCGTAATGCCATACAGACCAACGGATACACGATTGATGAGGAATGGGCCGCGTTTTTTGCGGAAAATCATTTTCTGGTGGGGGTGTCGTTGGACGGACCGCCAGAGCTGCATAACCGCAACCGAACAGATGTGCAGGGGAAGGATACGTTCAATCGAGTTATGAAATCCGTGCGGCTGCTGGAAAAACACAATGTTGCGTTTAATATTCTATGTGTCGTAACCGGACAGAATGCACGTTCGGTCGAAAAGTTATATCGATTTTACCGTAAACAGAATTTCAGATGGCTGCAGTTTATTCCGTGCATCGATCCGTTTGATCGGGCAGATGGTGAGCCATGCTATACGCTGACCGCAGACGGTTACGGTGATTTCCTTGTGCGGCTGTTCGACCTGTGGTTCGACGATCTTCGGCACGGCGAGTACATCAGCATCCGCCATCTGGACAACTGGCTGTCCATCCTTCTGGGGGAGCGGCCGGAAGCCTGTAATATGGCAGGCTGCTGCTCGGTGCAGTTCGTTGTGGAGGGCGACGGCGGTGTGTATCCTTGTGATTTTTATGTGTTGGATGAATGGCGGCTGGGAAACATCAGAGAAACTGGTCTGGTTGATATGCAGAACAGCGAGACTGCAAAAAGATTCGTTCGGCAGTCGCTTGCCGTACCGGAGGAGTGCAAGACCTGTCAGTGGTTCGGCTTGTGCCGCAACGGCTGCCGCCGCGACCGAGATATCCTGCCGAACGGCGTAATCGGGCAGAATATTTACTGTATGGCATACAAAAAATTCTTCTCAGAGCGATTCCGTCAGCTGACACAATCGATTGAGTGCATTCAGCGTATGCAGTATAGGTAAAAGGAAAATCCTCATACCATTTTGATATGCTATCCTCGCGTTTTCTGCCGCTCTTATTATATAGTAAGAAAAGGACCGGAATCTTCCTTCCTTTTGTTTGGCGAAAGGTGTATTTCGCGTGCCACCTCCATCTGGGTGCGTCCCTCGAAGAAGCGAAGCCGGATGATACGGCGCTCGCGGTCGTTCAGGCTGCGCATAGCGTCCCGCAGAGCAATACCGGCAAGCCAGTTGTCGTCCGTGTTTTTGGTGTCACCGACCTGATCCATCACGCAGACCGTGTCCGTGCCGTCGTGGAACACCGGTTCGAACAGCGACACCGGGTCGAGTATCGCGTCGAGCGCGAACACGACCTCCTCTTTCGGCACGTCCATCAGCTTGGCCAGTTCCACGATGTCCGGCTCGCGCTGGTGCTCGCGGATGAACGCCTCCTTGGCCTGCAGAGCGCGGTACGCTGTGTCGCGCAGGCTGCGCGAGACCCGCAGGGCACTGTTGTCGCGCAGGTAGCGGCGGATTTCGCCGATGATCATCGGTACGGCGTAGGTGGAGAAGCGCACGCCGAGTTCGGTATTAAAATTGTCGATGGCTTTCATCAGGCCGATGCATCCGACCTGAAACAGGTCGTCCGGCGATTCGCCGCGGCCCTGAAACCGCTGAACAACGCTGAGCACCAGCCGCAGATTGCCGCGGATCAGCTCATCGCGTGCCTGCTTGTCTCCGGCAGCGGATTTTTTCAAAAGCTCGTCCGTCTTTTTTGCGGAGAGCACCGGCAGTCCCGATGTATTCACACCGCAGATCTCAACTTTTGTCTGCATAAAATTCCCTCCTGTTGGTCGTCACTATGAGGATACTATCTGGATTTTCCCCGCGGTCCCGTTCAAATATACCGACGAAATATTTTGCATGGGCCGGAGATTCGACAAATTTCACGTTCGCCTTGTGATATGGAACCGAGAAAGCGTTTTGCGTCCATCAGAAATTCCCTCTTGTGGGAATAGGGGGAAAGGGTGTATAATAAATTCAAGAGAATGCCTGTTTGCAGCGTCACACTGCACACAGACGATTGAAAACGAAGGAGAATGCAATATGTTTGAAAATCTGATTGCAGCACTCAAGGCTGACAAGCGCAAGATCGTATTCACCGAAGGCCCGGATGCTCGTATCCTCGAAGCGGCTGCACGCCTGAAGAAGGACGGCCTGATGGATTCCATCCTGGTCGGCAATGTTGACGAGGTAAAGGCTGCTGCTGCAAAGGGCGGCTTCGATATCGAGGGCATGGAGATCATCGACCCGGCTACCTACCCGGAGATGGACGCTATGGTAGCTAAGATGGTAGAGCTCCGCAAGGGCAAGATGAGCGAGGAAGACTGCCGCGCTGCACTGTCCAAGGGCAACTACTTCGGCACCATGCTCGTTAAGATGGGCAAGGCTGACGCTCTGCTCGGCGGCGCTACCTACTCCACCGCTGACACCGTTCGTCCGGCTCTGCAGCTGATCAAGACCAAGCCGGGCGCACACCTCGTAAGCTCCTGCTTTATTCTGGTCCGTGAGAAGGACGGCGTAGAAGAGAAGCTGGCTATGGGCGACTGCGCGATCAACATCGACTATCCGGATTCTGTTGATAAGGAAGGCAACGTAACCCTGAAGGGCAGTCAGAAGCTGGCTGAGGTTGCTATCGAAACCGCAAACACCGCAAAGGCTTTCGGCATCGACCCGAAGGTTGCTGTTCTGTCCTTCTCCACCAAGGGCTCCGGCAAGGGCGGTACGGTTGCGCTGTCCCGCGAGGCTACCGAGTACGCTAAGGAGATGAACCCGGAGCTGGCGATCGACGGCGAGCTGCAGTTTGATGCTGCTGTATCTCCGGTCGTTGCTGCTACCAAGTGCAAGGGCTCTCCGGTTGCTGGTCAGGCCAACACCTTTATCTTCCCGTCCATCGAGGCCGGCAACATCGGCTACAAGATCGCTCAGCGTCTGGGCGGCTACGCTGCTTACGGCCCGATCCTGCAGGGTCTGAATGCGCCGATCAACGATCTGTCCCGCGGCTGCAACGCTGACGAGGTTTACCAGATGGCGATCATCACCGCTGGCCTGAAGTAATTTCAGCACACACATAATTGCATAAGTAAGGAATCCGCCGACGTGAAAAGTGAATCGCGTCGGCGGGTTTTGTTTTTTCGGTGGGGAGGGAAAACGAGTGAAACGACGAATCCTGTTTGTTCTGATAGCCGTTGTGGTTTGCGTTGGAGCGGCCATGTGCTTTACATCATATGTGCCGGTGACGGATACAGCAGGAATTGCAGACGTGCTGGTACTCCGTGTTCATGCGGGAGATACGTCTGAGGACATCACAGAACAGGCTGATACGGACGCAATACGCGAACTGTTGCCGCAAATCAGAGCACGCCGCCTGCCGAGTTATCATCGCGCCATCAGCGCAGACTGTTATCAGATTCAGGTGGTATACGGCGGTAAAACAGTATGTTTTAGCCTCGGTGAACCGAGCTATGCGTATGAGGTCACAGAAAGTATGTCACCGTGGGTACATAAGCTGTCCGGCGGCGAGAAACTCCTCGCGCTGCTTGATGAACAATAAAAGGGAGGGGTCGGCATGAAAAAACGAATCGCATTTGTATTGGTAGGCGTGCTGATTTGCGTCGGAGCGGTGATTTGGCTTATTCCGTATGCACCTATGCCGGACATGAACGGCTTCTGGAACGTGCGTATCTGGCGCGTCAATGGCGCGGATATGACCGAACTGACCGAGCAGGTCGATCAGACAGCTCTGCGCGAAGCGCTGACACAGGTGCAGGCCAAACGTGTGCCGCGTTCGCAGAGTAGCTTTTCGATGGATAAGGTCAGCTACGAAATCATCGCGGTGTATAATGATACGCCGACCTTCCTCGATATCGGTGAACTCAGTTTTGTGTACAACGGCAACGGCTGGGTGCATGATTTGAAAAACGGCAGTGAGATTCTCACTCAGCTGGATGAAATCTGCAATAATTGAGAATTGAGAATTAACGTAACGGTATAACGTTTTGCGTGTCTGCAAATGGTTTAACGTGCATGGCATTACGGCATACCGTCACGCTAATTTTCCGTCCTCAATTCGCTATTTTAATTATGCAATCGCTGACAGAAAACAAAAAGGACTGACCCACCGGTCAGTCCTTTTCACAGCAGCGATATCTGTCCATCCGCGAGATTTACAATTTTCAGTCCGCTCTGCTCAGCCATATGCACGGTCTGTGCCGTACCGCCCGACCGTCCATCATAGTAACAGATGAGCCTTGACGACGCATCCACCATAAACCGGTTGCGCGCGGCAAAGCACCCGGCGTGATAACTCCGCGAGAGCGCGTACACCTTATCTGCGGTGAGCAGGCAGCGGTTGAACCGGCGTTTCCACTCGAGCGGAAACCGATCAGCCTGTCCGTCGAACGGTACGGCGCACAGCAGCTGCACCGGGAGCGCGGCGCGCGCACGCAGAACAGCTTCGGCGGCCCACAGATCAAAGCCGGTGGACATACCGGAGAGAAAACGCGTACAGCCGTCAGCGGCGGCCTCCGCGACCGCAGCATCGAGTGCGGTAAACAGCTCGAGCGCAGCGGGACAGTCCTCGTTCCGAAACGGCATTTTTTCAATTCGGTAGCCGGAAAAACAGCAGGTCACCGGACGCAGATCCGCCATGACACACCCTCCAATCAGAACAAATGTTCTATTTTTATCAGTATACAATAGATGAAGCCAAAACGCAAGTTGTAAATTGGATAAAAAGCTGATATGATAAATACAGCAAAATCTACCGACACAGGGGAGGGACGCAATGAACGGTCAAAACCGATGGCTATATCTGATCAAGCGCATGGTTTACCGCTTTTTTGATGACGGCATTCCGCAGTCTGCGGCAGAGCTTTCGTATTTTCTGCTGTTTTCCATGTTCCCGCTGCTGATGTTCGTCAACTCCATGCTCGCACAGCTTGACCTGTCAATCGAGGGGATGCAGCCGGTGTTGGAAATGCTGCCGAAAAGTCTGCAGCAGCTCATAGGCGGCTATATTCAGCAGCTGACCAGCACGCCGTCGTTCAGCCCGATGATCGTCGGTCTGGGTCTGACGCTGTATTTCCTGTCCCGTGCGGTGCGCTCAATGATGCGCACGGTCAACGATATTTACCACGTTGAAATCTCGCGCGGCATGGTCAAGGACGTGCTCATTTCGTTCGGTATTACGGCGGGCTTTCTTGTTTCGGTTGTGTGCAGCTTTGTGCTTGTCGTCGCCGGACGAACCATCATCCGCGTTGTACCGAAATATCTGTCGGTGCCGCCGGCTGTGATGGACGGACTGCACGATGCCAGCTTCTGGGTGATGATCGCGTTTATTTTCGTGTTCCTCATGCTGTTCAACAAGGTCGTGCCCAATCTGCACCTTAGGTTCCGCGAGGTGTGGCCGGGGGCGCTGTTCTCGCTGGTAGCGTGGATTCTGGTCTCGCTTGGATTTTCGTTTTATGTGGACAATATGGCGCGGTATTCCGTGCTGTACGGCTCTCTGGCGGCGATTATCGTACTGATGCTGTGGCTGTATATCGTCAGCATGATCCTGCTGATGGGTCCGCAGCTGAATCATACGCTGGTCGTGATGCGGCTGTACCGGCTGGAAAACGAAAAGCATTTATAAGTCCAATATTCGTCAAAAACAGTGCGGACGCGCACTGAAAATAGAGAAAACACGGAGGAAAAGGATATGAAAGTTGTAGCAATCAACGGCTCGCCGCGCAAGGGCGGCAACTGTACGCAGATGCTCGAGGTGCTCGGCAAGGTGCTCGAGCAGGAAGGCATCGAGTTTGAGGTATGTCAGCCGGGTGCGAAGGTGCATCCATGTATGGCGTGCTATCACTGCCTGGACAACGGCACGCTGCGTTGCGTGCAGGACGACGACGGTGTAAATGAAATCATCGCCAAGTGCATTGAGGCGGACGGCATCGTGCTCGCGTCTCCGGTGTACCACGGCGGCATTGCGGGCGGCATGAAGTGTGTGCTCGACCGTCTGATTCTGGCGGCAGGCTGCGGCGATAATCAGCTGAAGCACAAGGTCGGTGCGGCACTGTGTACGCTGCGCCGTTCGGGTGGCATGGAGACCTACCAGCAGCTACTCGGTACGATTAACACCATGGAAATGGTTCTCGTCACCTCGGACTACTGGAACGCCGTACACGGCGCAGACAAAGGCGAGGCGATGCAGGATATCGAGGGCGTTGAAGTCATCGAGAAGCTGGGCCGCAATATCGCATGGATGCTCAAGGTGATCGACAAGGCCGGAATCGAGCCGCCGGAAAGCCGTCCGCGCACGATGATGAACTTTATCCGCTGATCCGTATGGTTATCCGCTAAACAAAAATTGCAGAGTCCGAAAAGGCACAATGAGAAACTCATTGTGCCTTTTTATGCATAAATTTATCAAATTTGTGGGCATATCCGGTGTAACTGCTGAGATATGCGAAAAAATTTACGAATTATTAACGGAACTGTGCAAAAAATGTCATGTAAACGCGAGTGGATTATGATACAATAAATATATCACACAATGCAGTAAAAGGGAGGAATCATCATGACACCGGAACACGATATTTTACAGGTCACGCCGCGCGTGGAAGCGCTGGCGGCGCTCTGCCGCTCAAACAGCCGCATTGATCCGGCGCTGTACCGCAAGTACGATGTCAAGCGCGGTCTGCGCGACATCAATGGACAGGGCGTACTGGCCGGTCTGACCAACATTTCGGACATTATCTCCCGCAAGGAGACAGGCGGTGAAATCGTGCCCTGTGAGGGTGAGCTGTACTACCGCGGCATTCGCATTCAGGATCTGGTGCAGGGCTTTATCCGCGACGGCCGCAAGGGGTATGAGGAGGTTGCCTATCTGCTGCTGTTCGGTGAGCTGCCGGATGCCAAGAGTCTGGGCGATTTCAAGGCTCTGCTGGCACAGGGACGCACGCTGCCGACCAATTTCACGCGCGATGTTATCATGAAGGCGCCGACGCATGATATGATGAACAGCCTGTCGCGCAGTGTGCTCACGCTGGCATCCTACGACAGCAACGCGGATGATATCAGCCTGCCGAACGTGCTGCGGCAGTGCCTGATGCTGATTTCGGTCTTTCCGATGCTGGCTGTGTATTCCTATCACGCATACAATCACTACGAGTGCGGCGGCAGCATGTACATTCACTACCCGTCGGACAGTCTGTCTACTGCGTCCAACTTCCTGCGCATGCTGCGCCCGGATATGCAGTACACGCCGCTCGAGGCCAGCGTGCTCGATCTGGCGCTTGTGCTGCACATGGAGCACGGCGGCGGCAACAACTCGTCGTTCACAACACACGTTGTCACGTCCTCCGGCACGGATACCTATTCGGCTATTTCTGCGGCGCTCGGTTCACTGAAAGGCCCGAAGCACGGCGGAGCGAACTACAAGGTCGTGCAGATGTTCGAGGATATGAAGAAAAATGTGTCGGACACCACGGATGAGCAGGCAGTCGCGGACTATCTTGTCAAGCTGCTGCGCCGTGAGGCATTTGACCAGAAGGGACTCATCTACGGCATGGGCCACGCTGTGTACTCGATCTCGGACCCGCGTGCGCAGGTATTCCAATCCTTCGTCGGTCAGCTGGCGCACGAGAAGGGCAGAGATGCGGATTTCGCGCTGTACACCATGGTCGAGGAGGTGGCGCCTCGGGTTATCGCGCAGGAACGCCACATCTATAAGGGTGTGTCCGCAAATGTTGATTTTTACTCAGGTTTTGTGTATTCCATGCTGGGTTTGCCGCCGGAATTGTACACGCCGGTGTTCGCGATGGCGCGTATCGTCGGCTGGAGCGCCCACCGCTTGGAAGAGCTGATCAACACGGATAAGATCATCCGTCCGGCGTACCGCTGCGTGCAGCCTGCGGAGCCTTATATTTCTCTTAAGGAACGCTAAGACTTAATATAATAAAGAAAGCAGGTGCTGTAAGCGTAAATTACAGCACCTGTTATTATAGATATAAGATTTAATAAATATTGAGTGCTTCGCGCAGCACCTGCAGACTGGCGAGATGGCCGTCGAGCATGGAGAGTGTCAAATCTTCCATTTCAAGGGAAATCTCCTCGTCGTAGCCCGACATGCGGACAACCGAGAAAAACTCCTTCCACCACTTGGCATCGTGTCCCGCGCCGACGGCAACATAGTTCCACGAGCGGCGGGCAAATGCGTCGATCGGCTTGGTATCCAGCATGCCGTTCGGCTGCCAGTAGCGGCGCTCCGGCCGCGAATCCTTGCCGTGAATATGGTAAATCGCGCCGTGCTCACCGAGCACGCGGGCCGCTTCGATCGGATCGCCGCCCATCCAGAACAGGTGGGACGGATCGAGGTTCATGCCGATCATCGGGCCGACGGCCTCACGCAGACGGAGCAGCGTTTCCGGGTTGTAAACCAGCTGCATACCGTGGTTTTCGAGCGCAATTCGCTCGATTCCGCAATCCTCCGCCAGCTTAACAAGGTTTTTCCATGCGGGAATCGCAACCTGATTCCACTGGTAATCCAGAATGTCCTGCGTCTCTGGCGGCCACGAGGTCGTGATCCACACCGGCGTTTTATCACCCTCGCAGCCGACCGGCAGACCGCTCATCATAACGATCTTCTTTACTCCGAGCTGATGCGCCAGCTCGAAGGTTTTCTTGGTTACATCCATGTCCTTTTCATACGCGAGCGGGTTGCCCGAGCAGTTGAGCGCGCACAGCTCCAGCCCCTTTTTACGCATGGCGTCATACCATTTTTCACGGGCGGTCTTGTCGCTTACCAGAAGGTCGAGGTCACAGTGCGGCGCGCCTGACCAGTTGCCTGTGCCGATCTCGATGGCTGCGATTTTCTGCTCTACGCAGAAATCGAGCATCTGCTCATAGGGCATATCCAGCGTGCAGGTTTTGATAGCAAGCTTCATTTTCACATTCCTTCTCTCTTGTATGGTGCGGTGACTTTTTATTCGGTGTACTGTAATTTTACCACATTGTAACCTTTTCGTGCAAGACATCTATCCAAAATATGCCCAAATCCGCCTGCATTTTACCGTGAATTTATGGGAAAATTGCCGTAAAAACTGCAAAAATGCACAATGCACATAACGGGTTTTTCGAACGGCAAAGCGGAAAGCTGTCAATCTGCACAAGGAAGATGGTGTCGAACTAACCACTTCCAACAAAAATGACAAGAAAGGCTTGTCAAACCAGTAAGATTGCATTAAAATATTACCAGAACGTTGGAGCGTTCCTAAGTCCCGCACAAGGCGGGGACCGACAGGCGGAACGGCAGGGCAGAGAGACCCGCCCGCTCCGCACGAAAAAGGAGAGAGGTTTTATCATGAAGAAGAGATTACTTGCTATGCTGATGACCGGCGCTATGGTTGCAAGCCTTGCAGCTTGCGGCGGCGGTTCTTCCACCCCGTCTACGGACGACAAGACCGGCGGCGATAAGGCTGGCACCACTTCCGGCTGCTCTGTTGACGTTATCCTGAAGACGACTGCTTCCGAGTACTGGAGCTACGTTAAGGCTGGCGCTGAGGCTTACTCCAAGGACAACCCGGACGTAAAGGTTGAGGTTAAGGGCGCTACCTCCGAGACCGCTTACGACGAGCAGCAGAATATGATCGAGACCGACCTGAACTCCGGTGCATACGATGCATTCGTTATCGCTCCGCTGCAGGCTGACCTCGTTAAGACCCTGATCGCTGGCCAGACCGCACCGATCGTTGCTGTTGATACCAACATCGACGCACCTGAGGTTCTGTCCTTCGTAGGCACCGGCAACGAGGATGCTGCTGCAATGGGCGGCAAGGCTGCTGTTGAGGCTGCTAAGGCTGCTGGCTGGGATAAGGTTCAGGCAATCGCAATTTCCGGCGTACAGGGCGACGGCACTGCTACCGCACGTCTGACCGGTTATGAGAAGGGCGTTACCGAGGCTGGCGGCGAGTTCCTGAAGGACGAGATCCAGTACGCTGACGCTGTTGCTGATAAGGCTGCTACCTCGATGGAAGCAATCATGCAGAACCATCCGGAAGGCGTCGCTATCATCGTCTGCAACAACGACGATATGGCTATGGCTGCTGCTCGTGCTGCAAAGGGCAACGCTGCTTACGAGAAGACCATCTTCGTTGGCTTCGACGGCATCCAGTCCGCTTGCAACGCTATCCTGTCTGGCGAGGAGACCATGTCCGTTGCTCAGGAAGCATACGACATGGGCTACAAGGCAGTTGAGGCTGCTGTAAAGGCTGTTAACGGTGAGAAGCTGGAGAAGTTCATCGACTCCGGTTGCTCCGTTGTCAACAAGGATAACGCTCAGGAGCGTCTGGATACCCTGAAGGGCTACATCGGCTAAGCAATCCATCCCACACGCTTGTGGTTTTCCATTAGTTCCAGCATTTAAGTGAACGAGAAGAAACCCCTGCTCGATTTTAATCTCTGCAGGGGTTCTCTTTTCAAACATGCTCCCGCGGACAAGAAATGGTAAAGAGCTTGCACTAGGCAGGCTTTTCCTTAGGGAACTGAACCGAGAACAGTTTACCTTGTCCCGCACTTCATCTCGGAGAAGAAAAGGTGATATGCAAATGAGTGAATACGTAGTAGAACTGAAAAACGCGACCAAGCGTTTTCCGGGCGTAGTGGCTCTGAAAAACATGCAGCTTTCCGTCAAGCCGGGCGAGATCCTCGGCCTGATCGGTGAGAACGGCGCAGGCAAATCTACGCTGATCAAGGTGCTGACTGGTGTACATCAGGCAGACGAGGGTCAGATTTATGTAGACGGCGTCGAGCAGCATTTCAAGGACCCGAACGATTCGGCAGCGGCTGGCATCGCGTGCGTATATCAGGAGCTTAACATTGAGAAGCTGCTGAGCATTACTGACAACATTTTCATCAACAAGTGGATCAAAAAGGGTACTCTGCTGGATTACCCGACCATGCATAAAAAGGCAAAGGAAGTTATGGCTTCGCTCGGTCAGGACGTAGACCCGACCAAGCCGGCAGGTAACTTTGGTATGGGCGTACAGCAGATGATTGAGATCGCGAAGGCGGTTCTGATCAACGCAAAAATGATTATTATGGACGAGCCGACCTCCTCTCTGGGCGAGAAAGAGGTTGAGCAGCTGATGAAGACGTGCCGTGAACTGAAGGCACGCGGCATCGGCATCGTCTTTGTATCCCATAAGCTGGAGGAGCTGTTCGAGCTGTGCGACCGCGTTGAGGTTATCCGTGACGGTGAGTTCATCGCAACCAAGCCGATCGATCAGTGGGATAATGACTCCCTGATCACCGCAATGGTAGGTCGTTCGCTAGATAACCAGTTCCCGAAGGAATTCGGCACCAAGTCCAAGGAGCCGATGCTCGAGGTTGACAGCGTTGTTGAGGCAGGCGTCCTGAACAATGTATCCTTCAAGGCATACGGCGGACAGATTCTGGGCTTTGCAGGTCTGGTCGGCGCTGGCCGTACCGAGATCATGCGCGCGATTTTCGGCGCAGATCCGATCGACAGCGGCAAGATCAAGATCAAGGGCAAGGAAGTATCGATTAAGTCTCCGCGTCAGGCTATCAAGCATGGCATCGCGTTCCTCACCGAGGACCGTAAGGGACAGGGTCTGGTACTGGCTCAGACCATTCGCACCAACCTGATTCTTGCTAACATGAAGGGCTTCTCTTCGGGCTTGTTCCTGAACGAAAAGAAGATTCTCGAGGCAGGCGAGCAGAACATTGCGTCGCTGCGCATCAAGACCCCGTCGATCGACGAGATCGTAGGCCAGCTGTCCGGTGGTAACCAGCAGAAGGTCGTAATCGGCAAGTGGGTCAACACGGATGCAGAGATCTTTATCTTTGACGAACCGACCCGTGGTATCGACGTCGGCGCAAAGGTCGAGGTGTACAATGTAATGAACAGCCTTGTCAAGCAGGGCAAGTGCGTTATCATGGTATCTTCGGAAATGCCTGAGATCCTCGGCATGTCCGACCGCGTAATCGTAATGCGCGGCGGCGAAGTAATGGCCGAAGTAGACCGTGACAGCGAACATTTCAATCAGGAAGACCTTATGAAGGCAGCTTGGGGAGGTAAATTAGATGACTAAATCGAAGAAATCCAGCAGTTTGATGTCTTATGCTGGTACTTTTGGCGCACTGGTAATCCTTTGTGTAGTTCTGGCGATCGCTTCGCCGAACTTCTTTAAGTATTCCAACATGATGTCTGTTCTCAAGCAGACCTCGTTCAATGCACTGGTATCCACCGGTATGCTGCTCTGCCTGATCACCGCCGGCATCGACCTGTCTGTAGGTGCGAACGCAACGTTCGCTGCCTGCCTTGCTGGTATGCTGGTTAACAAGGGCATGACCAATCCGGTCGTTCTTCTGCTCGTCGCAATCGTCGGCGGCACCCTGATCGGCTGGATCAACGGTATGCTTCTTACCCGTCTGCACCTGCCGCATCCGTTCGTATCTACCCTCGGTATGAAGAACGTACTGTGGGGCGGTGCGCTGATCATCACCAACTCTCAGATGGTATCCTTCTCCGGTAACGATGCAGTTATGTGGCTGGGCTCCAAGACCCTTGGCGGCTTCCCGGTATCCTTCATCGTAGTAATCGTTATCTACATCATCATGCACATCCTGCTCACCAAGACCGCTCTGGGCCGTTCCATCTACTGTGTAGGCGGCAACCCGGAAGCAGCTCGTCTGTCCGGTATCAACTCCGCTAACGTGCTGACCTTCTGCTACACCCTGTCCGGTTTCATGGCAGCTCTGGCTGGTATCGTTTCCATCGGTCGTTCCGGTATCTGCAACGGCGTTAACGCAATCCAGCCGTACGATACCGACGCAATCGCGGCCTGCATCATCGGCGGCGCATCCTTCATGGGCGGCAAGGGCACCATGGTTGGTACCATGCTCGGCGCGCTGATCATCGCTGTTCTGCGTAACGGCTTCTCCCTGCTGTCCGTTTCTTCGGCAGTACAGAACCTCGTACTCGGCCTGGTTATCATCGGCGCCGTACTGCTCGACGTTACCCGTGAGCGCATGGCTGCTAAGGCTCGCCGTCTGGCTGCTAAGTAATCAGTCCACGCATATCAAACAAAAAAAGAGTCGCTGTAAAGCGGCTCTTTTTTGTTGTGGAAAACCCTTTTTCGATTTGCGGAACGGCGGAGTTGCCGTCTGCGGACGGCGGGAACGTGCCGCACGCGCGGCAGGCTCGGCGGCCTGGAGGTCTATCGGGTGAAAGTGCGGCGTGTCAGCGCCGCACAATTTGTTCGGTCAGATGGTAGGATTTTCTATCAATAGATGCAAATGGACGAAAATCGTTACAAATTCTCCGCTCTCAACTCCCCACTCTGAACGCAGTTTACAGCATTTCCTGCGTGATCAACCGCAGATCGGTATAATACAGCTCCCGTTTGGGCTGCACGCCGCGCAGCAGCATTTGATACATCGCCAACACGGCGTGGAACGATTCCTGCGAGAATGACTGACCGATCACGAAATCCACCGTTCCCTCGCGCAGATACCGCTTCGCGGTTGGCGTGAGGTCGTTGCAGACGATATGCGGACGGGTGGTGCGCCGCGCTTTTCGGATGCCCGCGATGCAGCTGGAGAGCGGCTGGCAGGCCATATAGACGGCGTGCAGGCGACTGTCGGCCTGAAGCGCCTGCGCGACGAGTTCACCGGTGAGTTCAGGCATTTCGTTGGTTTCGATCACGCGGTAGGCATCTTCGGAGAAGCCCAGCTCGAGCAGACGGCGGCAAAAGCCGTCCACGCGGCCTTTGTGGGCCTCCATACGCAGATTTCCGGTGACAATGAGAACGTGCTCGGGCGGGCGGATGAGCCGCGCCATGACACCGGCGGCGATAGCGCCTGCGCGGACAAGATCCTGTCCGGCGTGGCACAGACGGCCGCTGTGCGGCACATCGGCATCATAGGTGATGACTGTCACGCCTTGCTGCACTGCCTGCTCGATGGCGGCGCGGACCTCCGGCGTATTTTCGGCACGGATGATGAGTCCGTCCACGCCGGAACGAATTTGTTCGTCCATCGCGCGGAGCAGCTCCTGCATGGTCATGGTGCGCAGCGGCTGCTCGGTCAGTATAAACGCCGGATCGGCGATATAGCGCAGCGCCTTGCGAATGCCGCTGACGATCTGTCGATTGAAGTGGCCGTCCGTCCATTGCGGAATGAGAATAGCCGCTTGCCTGCAATCTGCCGATTTCGGCGGCACTGGAGGCTGATAGCCGAGTTTTTCTGCGGCACGGACAACTTTTTCGCGTATCATCGGATTGACGTTGGGGCGTCCGTGCAGCACACGGTCCACCGTGCCGCGCGACACACCGGACAGCTCTGCGATTTTTTGTATGGTAACTGCCATTGACACATTCTCCTTTTCTACTTCAAAGTATAGGGGAGAGCAGCGCTGACGTCAAGTATAACTACGCACAGTGCACAATCAAAAATGCACTGTCATCTGCTTTTGAGACTTCATTTTGCCATAAATTTGCGGTGCTTTTTTAGGCAGGCTACCAATGTTTTGGTGGGACGGTTGACCGTGACGGCGGGATTGCGGTACAATGTATGCAATGAAGAAAAAAGTGTGAAAAAACGTGGGAATCCGCGAATATTAACGAGATTTTAAGTGATTATTCTTGCTGTTAAAAGGAGAGGATCAGCATGCTGAATATTGGTGTTATCGGCTGCGGCGCAATCGGCCGCGATCACATTCGACGCTTGACGGACCTTGTTCCGGGCTGTCAGGTTGTTGCCTGTGCAGACTATTTTGAAGAAGCTGCGATTAAGGTTGCGGCGCAGTATGAAGGCATGAAGGCATACAAGACCGGCGAGGAGCTGATCGCAGCACCGGAGGTGCAGGCGGTCGTTATCACCTCGTCCGACCCGAGCCACGCAGGCTATGTGCTCGAGGCTCTCAAAGCGGGCAAGCAGGTGTTCTGCGAGAAGCCGCTGGCACAGAGTGCCGCCGACTGCGAGAAAATCATCGCGGCCGAGACTGCACACGGCAAGCGTCTGGTACAGGTCGGCTTTATGCGCCACTATGACCGCGGCTATGCCGAGATGAAGCGCATCATCGACTCCGGCGAGCTGGGTGCACCGCTGATGATTCACGCGTGTCACCGCAACGTGTCTCAGCCGGACGGCTTCCAGACCGAGATGGGCGTTTCCAACGTTGCAATCCATGAGCTGGATATCTGTCGTTGGCTGCTCGGTGACGAGTATAAGAACGGTCAGGTGCTCAAGGTGCGCCAGTCCGCGTGCTCTACCAAGGGTTATGACAACCCGCAGATCGTGCTGCTGGAAACCCAGTCCGGTGCGCGTATTGACGTAGAGGTTCAGGTTGCGGACGCTTACGGTTACGACATCCAGTGTCAGGTCGTCTGCGAGAAGGGCACAGTCAACCTGCCTGATCCGTATGCGGTTGTCAAGCGCTCGAACGCAACCCGTTCGTTCCCGATCCTGACCGACTGGAAGGACCGTTTTATTGAAGCCTATGACATTGAGCTGACCCATTGGGTCAAGACCCTCGAGGAGAAGGGTGAGCCGGATGGTCCGTCCGCATGGGACGGCTACGCTGCCTGCGTTGCAGCAGACACGCTCAACCGTTCCCGCGGCACGAATCAGTTCCTGCCGATCGAGATGATGGATAAACCTGCTCTCTACAAATAATCTCTCATATAAAAGAAAAAGGACCGCTTAAGCGGTCTTTTTTCGCGTTTGCAGAAGTATTTGATATCTTATGGGCGACATAATCTCGTGCCGCAGTTATGCAATCTCGCTCTTGCGAGCGGCGCGGACGAACAGTCCGAGCACGATCAGGCAGAAACACTTAGAAAAGAGCGAAATCGAGGTTTTGAGCGCGCTGTCCAGCAGGACGGCGGCAATATCGCAGATCAGCGGCACGAAAAAGCACAGTCGGATCAGGCGGGACGGATAATCATAGCCGCGTTCCGCGCGAAGCGCCTCCAATCCGGTATACAGAAAGAACTGGGAAACGTACAGGCAAATCACGCCCGCCATGACTACCAGACTCATCACCGTGATGACCGCGGCAGAGTTATAGGGCGGTCGGTCGGTCAGCGCTATCAGAAGCGAGATCAGTCCGACAACGGCTGCGCAGACGCTGATAATGTTGACAGTGAAGGCGCGGTGCAGACGGTCGGACAGCTTGCCGAGCTGATAGAACGGATAAAACTGTGCGACTGCGGCAGCGAGTGCGAGAATATTAGATAACGTGATTTGACCGGCTTCACCGCTGAACAATACGACCGGCAGGTCGATCACGCTGAACAGCACATTCAGAGCATTGAACAGCCAGAACAGCAGCAGCCAGCGGTACGCGGGAGCATTAGGGTTAGCATTCGTCATAGACTCTACCTCCTTTCCATTATCATAGCAGAGAAGATGGAAATGTGCAAGAAAAAGCAGAGCCTTTCGGCTCTGCTTTTGTGCGATTTTACAATATATTAATACTGTACCTGAACCGGCTTGCCGGAGTGGAACGAATCCGTAATCGCGTAGGTAACGAGGGTAGCCTTGGTGCCGTCGTAAACGGTCAGTTCGGGCTTGCGGTCCTTCTGGATGCAGTCGATGAAGTCGACCATTTCCAACAGGTATGCTTCTGCGAAACGCTGCGGGAAGTTCTCGATGATCTCCTGACGGGCGCCGTACTGGTCGTATACCATAACGCGGTCTTTCCACGGTACACCGGCAACGCGGATATGCGCCTCGGTGCCGACGATTTCGGTCTCGGTGTGGTAGCCGTGCGGTGCAGTGCGGCCAACGTGCAGGAAAGCGACCGTGCCATTATCAAACTTGAGCATTGCCATGCCGGTTTCGGTGTCACCGTTCTCGGCAAACTCGGGGTGCTTGAAGTTGGTGCCTGCGGCGTAAACCTCGGTAACCTCACCGCCGAGGAACCAGCGCATCAGGTCGATATCGTGGGAAGCGGCGTCGATGAAGATGCCGCCCGAGGTCTTGGAGAACTTGATGCAGCTCTCGACCAGTGCTTCCGGGTCCAGACCGGTAGCCTTTACCAGATACGGCTTGCCGATGCGGCCTGCGTCGATCTGTGCCTTTGCATCCGCGTAGGACGGATCGTAGCGGCGCATAAAGCCAAGGAAGAAGATCTTGTCCGGGTGACGTTCAACGGCAGCCTCAGCGCGCTTGCACTCCTCAAGCGAGCAGCCGAGCGGCTTGTCGGTGAAGACGTGCTTGCCTGCATCGAGCGCGTACTCGATCATCCAGCAGTGCTCCGGAGAGGAGGAGACGATAACGACAGCTTCAATGTCTGCCTCGTCAACCATTTTCTTGTAGTCCGTGGTGGTGTACTCTACCTTGAGGTAGTCCTTTGCCCAGTCCAGCTCCTTCTGCACGAGCGAGCAGGCAGCGACCAGCTTGCAGCCGGGAATCTTGAACGCGAGATTCTGCGCGTGTACCGAACCGAGACGGCCCAAACCAACGATGCCAACTTTGATTTCCTTCATGTTTGTTCTCCTTTTTATAGAGCGGATTTTCTCTCTACGGCAATCGAACGATTGCCTGTCTCTCTCATAGTAATTCTATCACTGCGTGGACGCGAACGCAAGGAAAAACGACCAAATCAGAGCATTTTTCATACGGTGAAAATTGACATTTCAGCACTCGGCAGACGAGTGTGATAAAATTCCGACCATCATTTCATAAATTGTTCACAAACAGCACTTGACTTTGTCCGTATGTGGTGGTAAATTAAGTTTAGCACTCGGGGAGATGGAGTGCTAACAACCGAAAGAAAGGAGTCTGCTTCGGTGGAGCTTTCGGAACGTAAAAAGCAAATACTCAAAGCCATTATCGGCGATTACATCCGCACGGCTGAGCCGGTCGGCTCCAAGGCATTGACCGAGGGACACGAGCTGCCGTTCTCGTCCGCCACCATCCGCAATGAGATGAGTGAACTGGAGGACATGGGCTACCTCGAAAAGCCGCACACCTCTGCGGGACGAATCCCCTCACCGCAGGGTTATCGACTGTATGTGGATGAACTGATGGAGCGTCCGGCCGACAATGCGGAGGACGGAAACGCACTGCAGAACAGCGTGCTTACCAAGGTACGCGAGCTTGACCACCTCATTCAGGAGGCCGGCAAGCTGCTCACCAGTCTGACGAATTACGCGTCGGTTGCTATCACACCGGCCATGACACAGATCGCCATCCGGCAGTTTGAGATCATCGCAGTCGATAAGATGAATTTCGTAATCGTAGTAGTTACGGATTCGGGCACGGTCAAGAACAAAATGGTCCGCACGGTAGCTGAGGTCTCCAAGGATGAGGCCGAGCTGCTCACCTATGTGCTCAACCAGACGTTGACCGGACTGCCGCTCTCGAGCATCACTGCCGAGCGATTCGACATTGTGCGCCGCGCCGCGGGATTGACCGCGCTGCTCGCTCCGGTAGCCGAGTACATCGCAGAGCTGATCACCGAGCTGAGCGACCAGAAGGTTTACCTCGATGGTGCCAGCAAGCTGCTTCGTTTTCCGGAGTACCGCGATACGAAAAAGGCGCAGACGCTGCTCGATTACATGGAGGACGACCGCAAGCACCTGCTGCCGGCCACCCGCAAGATCGACGGCATCCAGTTCTTCATCGGACCGGAAAACGGCGAAAACCCGCTGAGTGAAACCTCGGCGATCTACGCAAAATACGATATCGGTAAGATCGGTCAGGGCGCGATCGGCATCGTGGGCCCGACCCGCATGGATTACGCCAAGCTGTCCGCACAGCTCAGCCGCTTCGCAAAAGGGCTGAACAAGCTGATCGCCGAGACATTTTTAGATGAAAAAGACGGAAATCACTGATTTCCTGTAAACGGAGGCACAAAACGAAATGAGCAAAAAGACAAAGCCGGAGGCGGAAGAACAGGAGCAGGTAAAGACCGAGGCTCCCGCAGAGGAGACCGCCAAGGCTGAAGCGAAGCCCGCGACGGACTGGGAAGCCAAGTATAACGACCTGAACGACCGTTATCTCCGCATGGCGGCGGAGTACGACAACTTCCGCAAGCGCAGCCAGCGCGAGCGCGAGCAGGCATACACCGATGCAGTCAGCCGCGCCGTAACCGCACTGCTGCCGACCTACGATAACCTCGAGCGGGCGCTCAAGGCAGAGACTGCCGACACCGAATATAAAAAGGGTGTCGAGCTGACCATGACGCAGCTGACCGAAAGCCTCAAGGGTATTAACGTCACCGTCATCGACGCTGCCGCAGGCACCGCATTCGATCCGAACTTCCACAACGCGGTTATGCACGTTGAGGATGAAAACCTCGGCGAGAATGTCATCGCGGAAACCTTCCAGCAGGGCTTCCAGATTGGCGATAAGGTTATTCGCCATGCGATGGTGAAGGTTGCAAACTGATTACTAACTACTAATTAAAGTAAACAAAATCCTATCATTTAAGGAGTGTATTTATTATGGGTAAGATCATTGGTATTGACCTTGGTACGACGAACTCTTGTGTATCTGTTATGGAGGGCGGCGAAGCCGTAGTCATCCCTAACGCTGAGGGTGCGCGCACCACTCCGTCTGTTGTTGCATTTTCTAAGGACGGCGAGCGTATGATCGGTCAGGTCGCTAAGCGCCAGGCTGTAACCAACGCAGACCGCACCATTATTTCCATCAAGCGCCACATGGGCACCGACTACCGCGTAAACATCGACGGCAAGCCGTACTCCCCGCAGGAGATTTCCGCTATGATCCTGCAGAAGCTGAAGGCTGACGCAGAAGCATACCTCGGCCAGCCGGTAAATCAGGCGGTCATCACCGTTCCGGCTTACTTCTCCGACTCGCAGCGTCAGGCTACCAAGGATGCCGGCAAGATCGCAGGTCTGGAAGTTCTGCGTATCATCAACGAGCCGACCGCTGCTGCACTGGCTTACGGCGTAGATAAGGAATCCGAGCAGAAGATCATGGTATACGACCTCGGCGGCGGTACGTTCGATGTATCCGTTCTGGACATCGGCGAGGGCGTTCTGGAGGTTCTGTCCACCGCAGGTGATACCCACCTCGGCGGTGATGACTTCGACCAGCGCATCATCGACTGGATGGTTGACGAGTTCAAGAAGTCCAACGGCATTGACCTGTCGAACGACCGTATGGCTATGCAGCGCCTGAAGGAAGCTGCTGAGAAGGCGAAGATCGAGCTGTCCGGCATGAGCCAGACCTCCATCAACCAGCCGTACATCACGGCTGACGCTACCGGTCCGAAGCACCTCGAGCTGACCCTGACCCGTGCAAAGTTCAATGAGCTGACCGCAGACCTCGTAGAGCGCACCATGGGTCCGGTTCGTCAGGCTATGAGCGACGCTGGTCTGTCCGCTTCCGATCTGTCCAAGGTCCTGCTGGTTGGCGGTTCCACCCGTATCCCGGCTGTACAGGAGGCTGTTAAGGGCATCACCGGCAAGGAAGGCTTCAAGGGCATCAACCCGGACGAGTGCGTAGCAATCGGCGCATCCATCCAGGGCGGCGTACTTGGCGGCGAGGTCAAGGACGTACTGCTGCTCGACGTAACTCCGCTGTCCCTCGGCATTGAGACCCTCGGCGGCGTATGCACCAAGCTGATCGACCGCAACACCACCATCCCGACCAAGAAGAGCCAGATCTTCTCCACCGCAGCTGACAACCAGCCGTCGGTTGAGATCCATGTTCTGCAGGGCGAGCGCGAGATGGCAGCGGGCAACAAGACCCTCGGCCGCTTCACCCTCGACGGCATCGCTCCGGCACCGCGCGGTATTCCTCAGATCGAAGTTACCTTCGATATCGACGCAAACGGCATCGTAAACGTATCTGCTAAGGACCTCGGCACCGGCAAGGAGCAGAAGATCACCATCACTGCATCCACCAATCTGTCTCAGGACGAGATCGACAAGGCAATGCACGAGGCTGAGCAGTACGCTGAGCAGGATAAGAAGAACAAGGAAGCAGTTGAGGTTCGCAACAACGCTGAGCAGCTGGTATTCCAGTCCGAGAAGGCACTGACCGATCTGGGCGACAAGCTGTCCGCAGATGAGAAGGCAGGCGTTCAGGCTGAGATCGAAAAGGTTAAGGAAGCGCTCAAGGGCACCGATACCGATATGATCAAGGCTGCAACCGAGGGCCTGTCTAAGAAGTTCTCCGATCTGGCTGGCAAGATCTATCAGCAGCAGGCACCGCAGGGCGACCCGAACATGGGCGGCGCACAGGGCGGCCAGCAGGGCGACTTTGTAGACGCTGACTTCACCGAGGTTAAGGACGACGACAATAAGTAATAAGCAAGAGTGAAAATAGAAGAGTGAAGAGTGGAGAGAAAAACTCCTCACTCTTCACTCTCCACACTCCACTCTAATGGAGAGGCGCACTTTGGTGCGCCTATCCCTGTGTATAGGATGATTTTTTATGGCTGATAAAAGAGATTATTATGAAGTGCTCGGCGTACAGAAGGGCGCAAGTGATGATGAGCTGAAAAAGGCATACCGCAAGCTGGCGCGCAAGTACCACCCGGACCTCAACAAAGATAATCCGGAGGCTGCGGATAAGTTCAAGGAAGCAAACGAAGCGTACGAAGTGCTGTCCGACAAGGAGAAGCGCGCTAAGTACGATCAGTTCGGCTTTGCCGGCGTTGACCCGAGCTACGGCGGCGGTGCCGGTGCCGGTGGCTTCGGCGGCGGCTTTGATATGGGCGATCTGGGCGACCTGTTCGGTTCGTTCTTCGGCGGCGGCTTTGGCGGCGGACGGTCGTCCCGCCGTAATGCACCGCAGCGCGGCGAATCCATCCGTCAGACGGTGATCCTGTCCTTCGAGGAAGCCGCATTCGGCTGTGAGAAGGAGATCACGGTCGAGCGCATCGAATCCTGTGATGACTGCGGCGGCACAGGTGCCGCAAAGGGCACTACGGCGGAGACCTGTCCGAACTGCCGTGGTACCGGCGTTGTTACGCAGACCCAGCGCACGCCGCTCGGCATGTTCCAGACGCAGGGCGCCTGCCCGAACTGCCGCGGCACCGGCAAGATCATCAAGAAGCCGTGCCCGAAGTGCGGCGGTCAGGGTCGTGTCCGCAAGACCCGCAAGTTCAAGGTCAACATTCCGGCAGGTATCGACGATGGTCAGTCCATCCAGCAGCGCGGTCAGGGCAATGCCGGTGTAAACGGCGGCCCTGCAGGCGATCTGTTCGTAACGGTTGCCATCCGTCCGCACCCGATCTTTACCCGCAACGGCTCGGATGTACATGTCGATATTCCGATTTCGTTCGCACAGGCCGCACTCGGCGATACGCTGCAGGTGCCGACCATCGACGGCCGCATCGAGTACAAGATTCCGGAAGGCACGCAGACCGGTACGACGTTCCGCATGCGCGGCAAGGGCATTCAGAATGTCAACGGCCGTGGTCGCGGCGACCAGTATGTCCGCGTAAACATCGAGGTGCCGAAGAACCTGTCCGAAAAGCAGAAAAAGCTGCTGCGTGAGTTCGAGGAAACGTCCACGGACGAGAATCAGGTAAAGCGCAAGAGCTTCTGGGATAAGGTAAAGGACGCACTCAAGGATAAATAATTAAAGGAGCATTGCTTTTTGAACGAATTCGGTAAACTGGAGCTTGTGCGCTGACCGGGAGGTCGGCTGTGCAGGAATCCGTAAACCACCTCCCCAAAGGACGAAAATATCGACTTTTTAGGAGGAATTCCCATGAATCGGGAGAATAAACGCAAGCAATATCAAAAGGGTTATTACAAAACGCATGCCTGCGACGACAGCTTCACCTGTAGGGTGTGCGGCCGTCCGGTCGTACCCGCAGGTGCGGTGTACTGCACTCTAACCGCGCAGCGGCGGACGATAACCCGATGAAGCTGATGTCCATCGCCATGAAGCCGGTGGCGTTCCCACCGTTCCCGCTGGAGCGGATTGAGGAGCTGACCGCGCTCATGGGCGGAGAAGGCTCGGTAGAATAAAGAAAACCACCCGGGATTTTCTCGGGTGGTTTTTCGTCTGCAGGAGGAAAATAGAATTGAGGATGGTAAATAAAAATGCTCTCTGAATCATCAGAGAGCATTTTTTTTGCACAATTTTAGAGCTGCGGCAGCAGGTTTGCCAGTTCGAGAGCGGCAATCGCTGCATCGGCGCCCTTGTTGCCGGCCTTGGTGCCTGCGCGCTCGATGGCCTGCTCGATGTTCTCGGTGGTAACCACACCGAAGGTCACCGGCACACCGGTCTGCAGGTTGACCTGTGCAATGCCCTTGGCAGCCTCGTTGCACACGAGGTCGTAGTGGCTGGTCGAGCCGCGGATAACCGCGCCGAGGCAGATAACTGCATCATACTTGCCGCTCTGCGCCAGCTTCTGCGCCGCCAGCGGGATCTCAAACGCGCCGGGAACCCATACGAGCGTGATGTCGTCGGTGTCTACACCGTGGCGCACCAGCGTGTCCTCCGCGCCGGAGATCAGCTTGGAAACGATAAATTCGTTGAAACGCGAACCAACGATCGCAAACTTGCCCTTGGTTGCTACTAACTTGCCTTCGAGTACCTTCATCTTAAAATCTTCCTTTCAATATGGTGAACAGATATATTGCAGGGCGAGGTGAGGTCATCCCGCCCTGCGGGATAGATTGATTACAATGTTTCACTAAAGAGGTGACCCATCTTAATTTTCTTGGTTCTGAGATAGAACGCGTCGTCCTTCTGCGGTGCGATCTCGATCGGTACGCGCTCGGTGATCTCTACGCCGAAGCCGTCCAGACCGTAAATCTTCTCCGGATTATTGGTCAGCAGGCGCAGCTCCTTTGCGCCGAGGTCCTGCAGAATCTGAGCGCCGATCCAGTATTCACGCAGGTCGGGCGCAAAGCCGAGCTTTACGTTTGCCTCGACTGTATCGAAGCCCTTTTCCTGCAGTTCATACGCCTTCAGCTTGTTGATCAGACCGATTCCGCGGCCTTCCTGGCGCATATAGAGCAGCACGCCGCGGCCTTCCTTGTCGATCTGCTGCATGGCTGCCGCCAGCTGCTGACCGCAGTCGCACCGGCGGGAACCGAACACGTCGCCGGTCAGGCACTCGGAGTGTACGCGGCAGAGCAGGTTCTTGCCATCGCCGATCTCTCCCTTGACGAGCGCAACGTGGTGCTCGCCGGTCAGGTCGTTGACGTAGCCGTAGATGCGGAACTCACCGAAACGGGTGGGCATTTTCGCACAGGCTTCGCGGACAACGTGCTTATCATGACGGCGGCAGTAGTCCTGCAGGTCCTTGATGGTGATGATCTTGAGACCCCATTCCTTGGCCTTCTCCATCAGCTCGGGCGTGCGCATCATCGTGCCGTCATCGCGCATGATCTCACAGCACAGACCGCACTGCTCGAGTCCGGCCAGACGGCACAGATCGACAGTCGCCTCGGTGTGGCCGTTGCGGGTCAGCACACCGCCGCGGCGTGCAACAAGCGGGAAAACGTGTCCCGGACGGCGGAGCTCCTCCGGCTTGGTGTGGATATCCGCACATTTGCGGCAGGTAAAGCCGCGTTCCTCGGCGGAAATGCCGGTCGTGGTGTCCACATGGTCGATGGAGACCGTGAACGCGGTGTGGTGGTTGTCGGTGTTGACCTTTACCATCTGCTCCAGACCGAGACGGAGTGCAACCTGCTCACTCATCGGTGTGCAGATCAGGCCCTTGGCATGGGTCGCCATGAAGTTGACGTTCTCGGTCGTGGCGAACTGTGCGGCGCAGATGAGGTCGCCCTCGTTCTCACGGTCCGGGTCGTCGATGGTGAGGATGAGGTGTCCGGCGCGAAGCTCTTCGAGCGCTTCTTCAACTGTATTGAACTGATATTCCATAAAAGAAAACCTCCGTTAAAATCCGTGTTGTGCAAGAAAATCCATTGTAATACCGCTGGATTTGTGCGGCGTGAGCATTTTTTCAACGTATTTGCCGATCACATCGCATTCGAGGTTGACCGGATCGCCCGGCTTTTTGCCGAGCAGAATGGTCTGTGCGCCGGTGTGCGGAATGATGGAGACCGAAAAGTCGGTGTCCGTCACAGCCGCCACGGTAAGGCTGACGCCATCAATGGCGATCGAGCCTTTTTCGACGATGTACCGGAGCAGGGGAGCCGGTGTTTTGATCGTTACCCACACGGCGTTGTCCTCGCGCCGCTGCGAGAGAACCGAGCCGGTGCCGTCGATGTGGCCGGATACGATATGACCGCCGAACCGTCCGTCGGCAGGCATCGCGCGCTCCAGATTGACCGGCGAGCCGCTCTGCAGACTGCCGAGCGCGGAACGCCGCAGGCTCTCCGCCATCACGTCGGCGCTGAAGCTGTCGTCCGTCAGCGCGACCACGGTCAGGCATACGCCGTTCGTGGCAATGCTGTCGCCGATTTTTGTATTTTCGAGCACGGTATCCGCCGCAATCGTCAGCCGAGCGCCTTTTGCACCGCGCTCAATGCGCCGCACCGTACCGATTTCTTCGATAAGTCCAGTAAACATTACAATCTCCCTTCAATCAGGAAATCTTCGTCCATCGGCATGCAGGTCACGTCCTTCAGCGGAAGCGCCTGCACCATCTTGTCAAATCCCAGACCTCCGACCGGACTTTTCGCGCCTGCACCGCCGATGATTTTCGGGGCAATGTACGCCTGCACGCGGTGTACCACACCGGCCTCCAGCGCGGAGAACGCAAGTGCCGAGCCGCCTTCAAGCAATATGCCGTCGATGCCGAGTGCGCCGAGCTGGCGCATCAGGTCGGCAAGGTCTACGCGCTCGTTTTTCGTTTTGCATTCGAGAATGTGTACACCGTGCCGTTCCAGTTCAGCGGTGCGCTCATTTCGACCGACAACCGCGATATAGGTCGGGATTTTGTTCGCCGTCTGTACGATTCTGCTGTCGATCGGCGTTCTTGCGCGGCTGTCGCAGATTACGCGGATCGGATCGCGCCCGCCGTCAATGCGGCAGGTGAGCAGCGGATCGTCCTCAAGCACGGTGCCGATGCCGACCATGATGGCGGGCAGCCGGTTGCGCGTTTCGTGCACATGACGGCGGGCGGTCTCGCCGGTAACCCAGCGGCTGTCGCCGGTGTGCGCGGCGATTTTGCCGTCCAGCGTCATCGCGTACTTGAGCGTCACAAACGGCGTTTTGTGCGTGATGTAGTGAAAGAAAACTTCATTCACGCGGCGGCATTCGTCCTCGCACACGCCGGTCTCGACTTCGATGCCTGCGTCGCGCAGGATCTGTGCGCCTTTGCCGGCTACCAGCGGATTGGGGTCCAGACAGCCGACGAACACGCGGCCGATCTTGTGCTCGATGACTGCATCTGTGCACGGCGGCGTGCGTCCCCAGTGGCAGCACGGCTCAAGCGTGACGTAAAGGTCTGCGCCGGTGCAGTCCTCGGTGCAGTGCGCGAACGCATTGCGCTCAGCATGCAGGCCGCCGATGTGCTCGTGCCAGCCTTCACCGATGATTTTTCCGTCCTTGACGATGACGCAGCCGACCATCGGATTCGGATTGACGTGACCGGCTCCGCGCTGGGCCAGCGCCAACGCCTGACGCATATATTCCTGTTTTTGCTCCTGCATAGAATCACCTGATATAATAATTCTGTAGAAAATTTCACGATAGTTTGGCGACAGCCAAAAAAACGTCCCAAAGACAGAATCTTCGGGACGCTGAAAAAAGCATTGTGAAAATAAAAAGTCTGAAACACCGAATCGGCATTTCAGAACAGCAAACAAACGGAAAATCTTTCCGTGCATTCTTCTTTTATCCAGACTATACTGTCGGCCTCGGAATTTCACCGAATCATGCTTCCGCCGAATGGCATCCGCTCGCGGGCTGTACCGCCGGTAGGGAATTGCACCCTGCCCTGAAGAATCAAATATTTGGTTTTGCGGGGCAGAGCCTTTATTGTTCCGCCTGAGGAAAGTATAGTCCCAAGCGGAGAAAAATGCAAGAGTTTTTTGAAAAAATAATTTTACAGAATATGTGAATGCAAACAAAGCACCGCAAAAGTTCGAAAAAGACTGGAAAATACGCAGATAACGCACAAAAAATATAAAATGACCATACGGTTGTTATTGGTAATTTTCCGTTTTCCATTACCAATTTTCAATTTGCTCCGGTTGTGCTATAATCAAATAGCTATGAAATGAAAGGAGAGTGTGCCATGCGGATCTGGACCGGACGAGCGGGGAGCGGCAAGACAACGGCCATCCTGCGGGAGATCGCGGCGCTGAGTGAAAAGGGAGAGGGACGGCAGATTCTGCTCGTGCCCGAGCTGAACTCGCACCTGATGGAGCGGCGACTTGCTGCAGCCACGCACAACCACGGCGCACGCACGGCCGAGGTGCTGACGTTCTCACGATTGGCTGACCGTGTGTTCTCTGAGGTCGGCGGACTGGCACAGCAGATGCTGACGCCGGCAGGTCAGCTTTTGACCTTGCAGGAGGCGGCACGCCGTGTGCAGGGCGGGCTGAGTGCGTGGAAGGGTCTGGCAGACAAGCCGGAGCTGCTGCAGGAGGCGCTGCGGCTGATCGACGAGTGCAAAACCTGTGCGGTCGCGCCGGAGACGCTGTTTGCGGCTGCCGAGGAGAGTGAGGACGCGGTACTTGCAGAAAAATTGTCCGATCTTGCACAGATTTTAACAGCTTATGAGCGTCTGTGCGAGGAGTCCCTGCCCGACCCGAGAGACCGTCTGACACATTTGCGCGACCGCCTGGCAGAAAGCCACACGCTGGACGGTGCAGCGGTCTATCTGGATGGTTTTCTCGGCTTTACCGTGCAGGAAAGTGCAGTGGTCGATGCCATGCTGGCAGCGGGTGTGCCGCTCTCTGCGGCGGTAACCTGTGATATGGATTACCCGGAGATTTTCCTTACCGGCTGTAAAACAGTGCAGAAATTAACCCGAATGGCAAAGCATCATAACCAGACGGTCGAGCGCATCGAACTGGGCGAAAGCAAGGTGGCCCGACCGGCGGGACTGGCTGCGCTCGAGCGCGAAAGCCTGCTGCCGGTGCGCACCCCGCAGGAGAGCGCGGCCGGCGTTCGTTTGTACGAGGCGGCTTCGCCGTTTGACGAGTGCGAGCACGCGGCGGCTTACATTCGGCGCAAGGTGCGGGACGAAGGCGCGCGCTGCCGCGATTTTGTGGTTGCGGCACGCGATATCGAGCCGTACAGTGCGTTCCTTGCAATGGCGATGGCGCGGTACGACATTCCGGTGTTCCTCGCGGAAAAGCCGGATCTGCTGTCTCGTCCGCCGATGGCGCTGGTCACGAATGCACTCGAGGCGGTACGAAATCACTTCCGATATGAAGATCTGTTCTCCTGTCTCAAGACCGGACTTGCGGGCTTGGATTGGGACGAAATTGATAAATTAGAGAACTATGTGCTCACCTGGAACATCCGCGGCGGAGCATGGGAACGCGAGTGGACCGAGCATCCGGACGGCTATGGTCTGTCCATCGACGAGAATGCGAAGGCGCAGCTTGCCGAACTGAACACACTCCGCAAACGGGCAATCGCGCCGTTCTCCGCACTGCGCGAGGCACTTGCAGGTGAGCAGCCTGCAGGTGACTGCGTGCGTGCGCTCTATGCATTCCTTCTCGCGGTGGATGCGCCGCAGCGCATGACCGACCGCGCCGCCGGACACGAGCAGGCGGGCCGTCTGCAGCTGGCCGACGAGTACCGCCAGCTGTGGGAAATCCTGGTTTCTGCGATGGAGCAGTTTGCATGGGTGTGCGGTGATATGCCGCTGACGCTCGACCGTTTCGCGCAGCTGTTCCGGCTGGTGCTCGGCGAGTATGATGTGGGTACGATTCCGGTTTCGCTCGACCGCGTGACCTGCGGCAACATCGAGCGTGCGTGTACGGAAAATGCGAAATATGTCATCCTGCTGGGCGTCAACGACGGCCTGATACCGAAAACCCCGTCCTCGACCTCGCTGTTGAGTGACATGGACCGCGACAAAATGGATGCGCTCGGCGTGGAACTCAAAGCCTACGGCGAAGAACGCCTGCTGATGGAGCAGGAAACGCTCTATCGAGCACTCGCGTGCCCGACGGACGAGCTGCTGCTGACGTATCACACCATCGACGCAGGCGGCGGTGAAACGCGGCCGTCCTACTTCGTAAACACAGTGCGCGAATTGCTGCCGGATGTGCCGTTTTCCACCCACCGGACGGAGACCGTGCGTGACCGCCTGCAGGCAGAACGACCGGCGGTCGAACTCGCGTGCGCGTATCTTTCGGGCGACCGGACAGCCGCCGTGCGGGCTGCCTATGACTACTATAAGGATGATGAGCGCGTCAAAAACGCGCAGGCGCAGCGGCACGGCAGAGGACCGCTGAGCAGTCCGCACACGATTGACGGATTGTACGGAAAAAGCCTCAATCTGACCGCTTCGCGTGTGGATACGTTCTATTCCTGCCGGTTTGCGTTCTTTATGCAGTACGGTCTCAAGGCCAAGCCGCGCCGCGTGGCGAAGTTTGATGCGCTCTCGACCGGCACGTTCATCCACTATGTGCTCGAGCATGCGCTGGATGCTCTGGGAAAGTGCGAGGGCGGCGCTGCCCATGCCGATCAGCCGACCGTGCGCAAAGCCTGCCGTGAAGCGGTACGGCAGTATGTCGCGGAGGAACTGGGCGGCCTGGAGAACAAAACCGCGCGTTTCCAGTACCTGTTCCGCCGACTGGTGCGCGCCGTGGAGCAGATCCTCGACAACGTGATCGAAGAACTGCGCGTATCCGACTTTGCGCCGATCGACTATGAGCTGGACTTCTCGCGCAGCGGAGACCTGCCGCCCGTGCAGTGTGAGGACGGCGATGTGTCGGTTTCGCTCTCCGGCAAGGTGGACCGCGTGGACGGCTACATCAAAAACGGTCGTCTCTATCTGCGCGTTATGGACTACAAAAGCGGCAAAAAGTCATTTTCGCTGTCCGACATCTGGTACGGACTCAACATGCAGCTTATCATCTATCTGTACGCGCTGCAGCAGGAGGGTCTGGACCGCTATCGTGCCCGCCTGACCGCCGAGCTGAACGAAATCGTACCGGCAGGCGTGCTGTATGTTCCGGTACGCGATGAGCTGCCGGATGCGGCGCGCGACACGGACGAGGACGGGCTGCGCATCCTGCGCGACAAGGCGCTGCGGCGTTCGGGTCTGCTGAGCGACGATATGTCGCTGCTCGAGGCGATGGAGCACGGTCTGGAAGGTGACGGACGGTTTATTCCGGTCTCTATCAAGACCAGGAAGGGCGAGGACGAGCCGACGCTTGCCGCCAAGTCTGCGGTAGCTGATCTGGCGAAATTCGGCAGACTGGCACGCTATACGCAGAAAAAGCTGCTCGAAATGGGACAGGCTCTGCGAAACGGCAGCATTGAAGCTGATCCGCGCAAGACCGACCGCAGCTATTGCGAATGGTGCGATTTCCGGGCAGCCTGCCGGTTCGACGAGACCGCCGGAGATAAGGTACGCTGGCTGAAAAACATCAAGGACAAGGAATTCTGGGAGCAGTTAGGAGGGAACGACAATGCCGAAGTGGACACCTGATCAGCAGACTGCGATCGACGACCGCGGCGGCGCATTGCTGGTTTCGGCGGCAGCCGGCTCGGGCAAGACCGCCGTACTGACCGAGCGCGTACTCCGTCGGCTGACGGACGAGAAGGATCCGGTCGATATCGACCGCCTGCTGCTGGTTACCTTTACCAACGCAGCGGCAGCCGAAATGCGCGAGCGAATCGGTGCGGCCCTCGGTGCGGCTGTAGCCGCAAACCCGCGGGATACCCGTCTGCGGCGGCAGCTGTTCCTCGTGCACCGCGCGAAAATCACGACTGTGCATGCGCTGTGCCTGTCGCTCGCGCGCGAGCAGGCGGCGGTGCTCGGCATCGCGCCCGACTTCCGCCTGATGGACGAAAACGAGGGCAGGCTGCTGCGCGCCGAGGTGCTCGAAGAAGTGCTCGACACGGCCTACGAGCAGGCGGACGAGAAGTTTTTCGCGCTCTGTGACCTGCTGACGGCGGGGCGCGACGATAAAAAGCTGGGCGAGGTCATTCTCGGCACCTACGAGAAGATTCAGGCGCATCCCGATCCGCGGGCGTTCCTTGAGGACGTGCGTGCGGGGTTGTACACGCGCGGCATGGACACGCCGCACGGCTGTGTTCTGCGCGAGCAGGCAAGGTCGGCAGCACAGCACGGTGCGGCATTTCTGCACATGGCTGTGGATGAATTGACCGGCATTGATGAGCTGGCGGACAACTATCTGCCCGCGCTGACGAGCGACTTAAATCAGGCCGAGCATCTGCTGGACGCACTGTTTGGCGGCAGCTGGGATGACTGCGTGAAGGCTGCCCGGTCGATTTCGTTTGACCGACTGAAGGCCGCGAGAAAATTTGAGGACAAGGCGTTCCTCGAGCAGATCAAGGCCATGCGCGAGGAGTGGAAGGGCGTTGCCAATAACATTCGGGAGAAATGGCTGACCGTCACCGCAGAAGAAGCGGAGTACGACCGCGGCCTGACAGCCCCCGCGCTGTTCGCACTCATTGACATGGTAAACGCCTTTGACGATGCCTTTACGGCAGCGAAACGTGCGAGAAATGCTGCGGATTTCAACGATTTGGAGCACTTTGCCGTGCGTCTGCTGTATACAGACGGCAAGCCGTCCGCACTGGCGAAAACCATGTCTGAGCAGTTCACCGAAATTGCGGTGGACGAGTATCAGGACACCAACGCCGTGCAGGATGCCATCTTCCGTGCACTCTCCAGAGACGAGACCAACCTGTTCATGGTCGGTGACGTCAAGCAGAGCATTTACGGCTTTCGACTGGCTGACCCGTCCATTTTCCTTGAGAAATACCGCAGCTTCGGTGAGGCGGCGGATGCCGCCGACGGGCAGCCGCGCCGCGTCGTGCTCGGGCAGAATTTCCGCTCGCGGGCGGCTGTGCTGGACGCGTGCAACTACCTGTTTGCCGCCGTCATGGGCGAGACCGTGGGCGACCTCGCGTACACGGACAAGGAGGCGCTGCACCTCGGTGCGGACTACTATCCGGAGGCCGGAAACGAGCGGTACAAGACCGAAGTCCTGCTCGTGGACGCGGACGGACTCGGCGAGGACGATGATGCGCCGGATAAGACCGAACTCGAAGCACGGCTTGCCGCGAAGCGGATTCGTGCGCTGCTCGACGAAGGCTTTCCGGTGACGGATAAGCAGACCGGAAAGCTGCGTCCGGTCACGCCGGGCGATATCGTAATCCTGCTGCGCTCGCCCAGAAGCAAGGCGCCGACCTACATTGCGGAGCTGGAGCGCATCGGCGTAACAGCCAGCGCCGAACAGCGCGGCGGCCTGCTCGAGACTGCCGAGGTCGGCACGATGGTGTCGCTGCTCAGCGTCATTGACAACCCGCGGCAGGACGTTGACCTTATCGGTGTGATGCGTTCGCCGCTGTTCGGATTCACCGAGCAGGAACTGGCAGATATTCGCCTTGTGGATCGCAAGATCAGCTATTATGACGCGCTTCTGCAGTCGAGAACGGATTTCCCGAAGGTGGAAACCTTTCTGCAGCGGCTGGACTTTCTGCGCACTTTTGCGTGCGATCAGCCGGTGTACCGCCTGCTGTGGGAGATTTACGATCAGACCGGCGCACTCGGCCTGTACGGTGCGCTGCCGAACGGCGCACAGCGCCAGAGCAACCTGCTGACATTCTTCGAGCGGGCGCGCTCGTTTGAGGGACAGGGCTTCCGCGGCCTGTTTGACTTTGTGCGCCTGCTGCGCGGCATGCTCGAGCAGGGTGAGGATTTCCAGACGGTCGGTGCCGAGGCCACCGGCGGTGCGGTCCGCATTCTGTCCATCCACAAGTCTAAAGGACTGGAATTTCCGGTCGTTATCGTGGCGGACTGCGCCAAGCAGTTCAACGACAGCGACCTCAAGGAGCCAGTGCTCGTGCACCAGAACCTCGGCTTCGGCAGTAAGTGCCGCGACCGTGACCGCGGTGTGCAGTACGACACAGCCGAGCGCATTGCAGTCTCGGTGCAGATGCGCCGCGAAATGATATCCGAAGAGCTGCGCGTATTATATGTAGCGATGACGCGCGCCAAGGAAAAACTGATTCTGACGGCAGCCACCGGCAGCCTGCGGAATTCGCTGAAAAAGTGGTCGCTGCTGGCGTCGCTCGACGAGCTGCCGCAGTACGCCATGGGTGCGGCACGCACGCCGCTTGCGTGGATTCTGACACCGCTGCTGCGGCATCCATGCGCGCGTGCCTTCCGCGAGGAGTATGCGCCGGAGGTGCCCGGGCACGGCACGGACAATGATGCGTTTGTGCTCAAGGTGTATTATCCGAGCGACCTGCAGCCGCAGGAAACTGAAATCCTGCGTTTCGAGGACATGGTGACCGGCGACTGCACCGTGCAGCCGCACTTCGACTACCCGCATGCTTACCTTGCGGAGCTGCCGAGCAAGCTGACCGCCACCGGTGTCGGCCGCGGCTACCGTGCAGACGAGGCCGCCGAGCAGACAACGCCGCCGCGGAAAGAAGTGCAGCTGCGCGCACCACTGTTCGAGCAGGGAGAAAAGAAGCTGACGCCTGCCGAGATCGGTACAGCGCACCACCTGTTCATGCAGTTCTGCGACTTTGACGCCGCCTGTGCGCCGAACGGCGTGGAAAACGAGCTGAACCGTCTGGCGGAAAAGAAGATTTTGTCCACAGAACAGGCGCATGCTGTGGATAAACGCAAGATCGAACGGTTTTTCGCCTCCGACCTGTACAAAACCTTTATGGCGGAAAATAAGGTGCGGCGTGAGTTCAAGTTCTCCGTGCTTGTTCCGGCGCAAACGTATTTTCCAGTTGCGGCGGACGCACCCGAGGAAAATGTGCTCCTGCAGGGCGTTATCGACTGCCTGATTGAAACCAGGGACGGCTTTGTTATCCTTGACTTCAAGACCGATCGCATCAAGAAGGGCGGTGCGGTCGAGAGAGCCGAGCAGTACCGTCCGCAGCTGGCCGCCTACGCGCGTGCCGTGCATGAGATTTACGGCAGACCGGTCCGCGCCTGCGTGCTGTACTTTTTCCACACCGGCGATACCGAATGGGTGTCGCTTGACGAGGACTGACAGCATTTGACCGCCCGGCAGTTAAGAGCGTGTTAAGATTCATTTGCATGCATTGACATTGCGTCCGCACGATGGTAAATTGAGTACAGCAAAAGCGAAGGGGCACCGGAAAAATACCGGACGGCTCCGCAGGACTTCAATATGCCACCATCATTCATTCCTCATTTCCAAATGAAAAATCCGCAGACGGGAACGTCTGCGGATTTTTCTATCTCTAATCTATCGAAAAGGAACAGGCTATATCAATTAAGCGCGATAGCGCGCATAAAATAGAATTTACTGTGCAAATTCGTAGCCCGTAGGCCTCTATCCTTAAAAATGTTTAATGAGAGCAAACCGGGAGCATGTATCGGCGCAGCGCGTCCAAGAATCCGCGCAAGGATAGCGCAGGTTTTACACCCTGAGAGGGAGAAAGTTTCCGTATGGGAACTTTCGGATGACTTTGGAACGGCCCACGGTCCGTTCCTGCTTGTCAGCGAAACTGTAGTTTCGCGACAGTTTATTGCACGGATTGCATAACACGCATGCGGCAAAAATCGTGAAAAACCGTCATATGCCCGCTTTACTTTACAGGGCAAAAAGGATATAATAAACTTAACTATCAAAAACGACCTATCTGGAGAAAAGGAGAACGACGAAATGGCGTATTATTTCAGTGAACCTTCGCATACCTTTAACGAATATCTGCTGGTACCGGGGTATTCCTCTGCGGAGTGCATGCCGGCGAACGTAAGCCTGCGCACACCAATCGTTAAGTACAAAAAGGGCGAGGAATCCGCGCTGTATGCCAACATTCCGATGGTTTCCGCAATCATGCAGGCGGTATCGGATGATCGTATGGCGATCGCACTGGCGCAGGAGGGCGGCATCTCCTTTATCTTCGGTTCGCAGTCGATCGAGAGTGAGGCTGCCATGGTTTCCCGCGTAAAGAGCTACAAGGCAGGCTTCATCGTATCCGACTCCAACGTAAAGCCGGACACCACCCTTGAGGAAGTCCTCAAGCTGAAGGAGCGCACCGGTCACTCCACCATGGCTGTTACCGATGACGGCACCGCGAACGGCAAGCTGCTCGGCATTGTCACCAGCCGCGACTACCGTGTTTCCCGTATGGAGCGCAGCGTTAAGGTTGAGGAGTTCATGACGCCGTTTGACAAGCTGATCACCGCTCCGGCAGATACCAGCCTCAAGATCGCAAACGACATCATCTGGGACAACAAGCTGAACTCTCTGCCGCTGGTAGACGACAAGCAGCATCTGGTTTATATGGTATTCCGCAAGGACTACGACAGCCACAAGGCAAACTCTCTTGAGCTGCTCGATGAGCACAAGCGTTATGTAGTCGGCGCAGGCATCAACACCCGCGACTACGCAGAGCGTGTTCCGGCACTGGTTGAGGCCGGCGCAGATGTTCTCTGCATCGACTCCTCCGAGGGTTTCTCCGAGTGGCAGAGCCGCACTCTGTCCTGGGTACGCGCAAAGTACGGCGACAGTGTAAAGGTCGGCGCGGGCAACGTTGTTGACCGCGAGGGTTTCCGTTTTCTTGCTGAGGCCGGCGCGGACTTCATCAAGGTCGGCATCGGCGGCGGCTCCATCTGCATCACTCGTGAGCAGAAGGGCATCGGCCGCGGTCAGGCTACCGCTCTGATCGAGGTTGCAGCCGCTCGTGACGAGTATTTCGAGGAGACCGGCATCTACATTCCGATTTGCTCGGACGGCGGTATCGTTCACGATTATCACTGCACGCTGGCGCTGGCTATGGGCGCCGACTTCCTCATGCTCGGCCGTTACTTCTCTCGTTTTGACGAGTCCCCGACGAACAAGGTCAACATCAACGGCAGCTACATGAAGGAGTACTGGGGCGAGGGTTCTGCCCGTGCCCGCAACTGGCAGCGCTACGACATGGGCGGCGACAAGAAGCTGTCCTTCGAGGAAGGCGTTGACTCCTACGTTCCGTACGCAGGCTCGCTGAAGGACAACCTCGGTCTGACCCTGAGCAAGGTCCGTTCCACCATGTGCAACTGCGGCTCTCTGTCCATTCCGGAGTTCCAGAAGAAGGCAAAGATCACGCTGGTATCCGCAACCTCGATCGTCGAGGGCGGCGCACACGATGTTGTGCTCAAGGAAACCGCATCTACGAGCAAATAAGCATAGTTTACTCACAAATTGCCCCACAGGTTATCTCTGCGGGGCAATTCTTATCGGAAATGAGATCGCATGAAGGGGAGGGGCGCTATGCCTCAGAATAATAAGCCGGGACGCCGTCTGCTGCGGCGGCTGTACGGTTCGTGGTACCGCGTGCGGCGCAATATCAGCGCGTTTGCGCGGTGGTGCCTGTTTGCAGTCATTATCGGCGTGGTGGTGGGCGCAGTCGGTGCGGCGTTTGAGCACGCACTCGAATGGGCGACCGAAACCCGGCAGGAGCAGAGCTGGACGTTGTATTTTCTGCCGCTGGTCGGTCTGTTTATCGCGTTCTGGTACAGTAAAATGGATATGCCGCTTGAACGCGGCACCAACTTCATCCTGACCTCGGTGCGGCAGGATCATCCGGTGCGGCTGCGGCTTGCTCCGAGCATCTTTATCACCTCGGTGCTGACCCACCTGTGCGGCGGCTCTGCCGGACGAGAAGGTGCGGCGCTGCAGCTCGGCGGTGCGATTTCGGGCAATATCGGACATCTGATGCACCTGGACGACAAGGATTCCCGCACGATCACCATGTGCGGCATGGCAGCGTGCTTTTCGGCGCTGTTCGGCACACCGCTTGCGGCGAGCGTGTTCGCAATGGAGGTTATCAGCGTGGGCGTGATGTACTACGCGGCGCTGTTTCCGTCCATCCTTGCGAGCGTGATCGCGCATCAGGTAGCGCTGCAGCTTGGCGGCGGCACGACCGCGTTTACGCTCTCCGGTGTGCCGGAAAATACGGATGTGCTGCTCATTGTAAAGCTGGTGGCGTTCGGCGTGGTCTGCGCCGGACTGAGTGCGCTCGTGTGCATCATCTTCCATAAAATCGGTCATCTGTTCAAGCATTTTCTGCCGAACCAGTACGCCTGCATTGCGGTTGGCGGCGCGGTCGTGGTGCTCATCAGCCTGCTGCTCGGCACGCGCGACTACAACGGTGCAGGCATGCAGGTCATTGAACGCGCGATTGCCGGTCACGCGGCATACGAGACGTTTTTCCTCAAGCTGGTGCTGACGGCGATTACCATCGGCGTCGGCTATAAGGGCGGTGAGATCGTGCCCGTGCTGTTCATCGGCGCAACCTTTGGCGCCGCCTACGGCGGATTTTTCGGTCTGGCGCCGTCCTTTGCGGCCGGTCTCGGTATGACGGCCGTGTTCTGCGGCGTGACAAATTCGCCGCTTACATCTATCCTGCTGGCGTATGAGCTGTTCGGAGGTCAGAGCCTTGCGCTGTTTGCGCTGGTCATCGCCATCGCGTACATGCTCTCCGGGTACTACGGCCTGTACAGTGAGCAGAAGATCATCTATTCCAAGCTCCAGCCGAGATATATCGACCGAAAAACCAAATAACCAACCATCCGTAGGGCGCGACGACTCGGCGCGCCGTGTAAATCATGTGCAGTTGCTGAAAAGGCGGCGTGCCGAGGTCGTCACGCCCTACGATATACGTTCTCGAAAGGAACAAAACCAATGCAGAATTTCAAAGGTGCAATTTTCGACATGGACGGCACGCTTTTGGACTCCATGCCGGTCTGGAAACGACTGACACAGCGCTACCTTGCGCAGTTCGACGTTCACATCACAGACGCGGACTACGCGGTATGCGAGGGTTTTTCTCAGCCGCAGGTTGCGGAGTATTTTCTGAAACGCTATCCGAATCTGCCGCTGACCCGTCAGCAGATGCTCGACGGCATGGACGAGTTGATTACCTCCCGCTACGAGACGATTGCAAAGCCCAAGGACGGTGTAATCGACTTTCTCGAAGGTCTGCGCGCACGCGGCGTCAAAATGGCCATCGCTACGCTGACGGCACGCCGCCACGCGGAGAAGGCGCTCATCGACCGCGACATGATGAAATATTTCGAGTTCATGCTCACCATCGAGGATGTGGGCGTGCCCAAGTACGAGCCGGACATTTATCTCGAAGCAGCAAAGCGCCTCGGTCTGACAGCAGGCGAGTGCATGGTGTTTGAGGACGCGCCGTATGCGGGCGTAACGGCGAAAAAAGCCGGTTTTGCGCTCTGCGGCATGGCCGAACCCGCCTACGCGGAGGGCGAAGACACGCTCCGGCAGGTCAGCGATGTGTTCGTCGAGCATTCCTTTGCCGAACTTGCCGGAAAACTGTAAAAAACACTTGCAATATAACGCATCATATCCTATTATATATAGGAAAGAGAGTATGGAGCTGCGTTAGGAATCCTAACGCGGCTTCCTTTTACGTTGGGAGGCTGGAATTTTTGGAACAACAGAATAAAATGGGCACCGCGAAAATGGGTCCGCTGATCTTTTCGATGGCACTGCCGGCGATGATCTCCATGATCATCAACGCGCTGTACAACATCGTAGACAGTATCTTCGTGGCCAAGTATTCGCAGGATGCGTTGGCGGCGGTTTCGCTCGTATATCCGCTGCAGATGCTGGTCGTGGCGATCGGTGTCGGCACTGGTGTCGGCGTAAACTCGCTGATCGCACGCCGTCTGGGCGAAAAGCGCCAGAAGCACGCGGACTCGGCGGCAGAGCACGGCGTTGCGCTGGCGGTTGTTGGCGGCATCGCATTCTTCATCCTCGGCTGGGGATTTTCGGGTGTATTCGTCGGCGCATTCGGTGCGAGCGAGGCGGTTTCGGCTTACGCTATCCAGTATTCGCACCTTGCGGTCGGCATGAGTATTTTTGTTATGATCTCGATGATGTGCGAGAAGATCCAGCAGTCCGGCGGCAACATGATCATCCCGATGTGTCAGGGCCTGACCGGTGCGATCATCAACATCATCCTTGACCCGCTGATGATCTTCGGTATCGGTCCGTTCCCGGAGATGGGTATTCGCGGTGCGGCGCTCGCGACCGTTATCGGCCAGATCTTCGGCATGGCGCTTGGTCTGTGGGGCGTGTTCCGTCAACAGAAGGTGCTGAATGTCAACATGCGCGAGTTCAAGTGGCGCGGACAGACGATCAAGGATATTTACCGCGTTGGTCTGCCGGGTATTGTCATGCAGAGCGTCGTTTCTGTTATGACAGCGGGCATGAACGGCATTTTGATCGCCTTCTCGCAGACGGCGGTCAACGTACTCGGTGTGTATTTCAAGCTGCAGACCTTCGTCTTTATGCCGGTATTCGGACTCAATCAGGGTGCGCTGCCGGTTATGGGCTACAACTACGGTGCACGCAACCGCAAGCGTCTGATGGGGGCATACAAGATCACGCTGACGGCGGCTGTCGTCATTATGGCGCTTGGTCTGGTGCTGTTCCAGCTGCTGCCCGAGCAGATGCTTATGCTGTTTGTGGACAAGTCCGATGCAGCGGCAGCACAGGAGATGATTGAGGTCGGCGTTCCGGCGCTCAAGACCATCAGCCTGTCGTTCCTCGGCGCGGCGTTCGGCATCATCAACTCCACGCTGTTTCAGGCCACCGCACGCGGCATGAACAGCCTGATCGTGTCTGTCTGCCGTCAGCTGGTCGTTATCCTTCCGGCGGCGTGGATTCTGGGTCAGCAGTTTGGCCTGAATGCGGTATGGTATGCATTCCCGATTGCAGAAATCGCAGCATTCTTTATCTCGTATATTCTGCTCTGGCGCGAATACCGCTCGGAACTGCGGTTCCTTGATGTAGAGAAGGAGGCAAAGGCATGAAACGAATTGCCAGCTTTGAAGTAAACCATGATAAACTGAAGCCGGGTATGTATACCTCGCGTATCGACGGCGACATCACCACCTATGATATCAGAATGGTGTACCCGAATGCGGGTACTTACATCCAGCCTGCGGCGGGTCACACGTTTGAACACCTGTTTGCAACGTATGCGCGCAACTCGAAGTTTGCCGATCGGATCATCTACTGCGGTCCGATGGGCTGTCAGACCGGCTTCTACTTCCTTGTGCGCGATATGAAGCCGTCGGACGCGATTGCGCTCGTGCAGGAGAGCATGGCGTTTATCGCCGCTTACGAGGGCGAGATTCCGGGTGCGAGCCGCATTGAGTGCGGTAATTATCTACTGCACGATCTGGCAGGCGCAAAGCAGCTTGCCGCTTCCATGATTCCCGTGCTCGAGGGCTGGAAAGAAGAAAATCTGATTTATGAAAAATAATGCTTGCATTTTCGGAAAACATGTGGTAAGATAATTTTACGACTGTTGGAGATATGTAAACATATCCGTGGAAAGAGGTGAAACAACATGAAACAGGGCATCCATCCCGACTACAAGCAGACCACGATCCGCTGTGCCTGCGGCAATGTCATTGAGACCGGCTCCACCAAGGAGAACATCGTCGTTGACGTTTGCTCCAAGTGCCACCCCTTCTTCACGGGTAAGCAGAAGCTGGTAGACACCGGCGGACGTGTTGATCGCTTCAAGAAGCGTTTCAATCTGGACAAGTAATGTGAAAAGCCATCGAAACGTGTTTTCGGTGGCTTTTTCGTTATCTGTTTTCAGATTGCGGAAGGGTGTTTGCGGTACAGGCGGTCTGGTGCGCTTGAACCGCGCAGGCGGTTCATCCTGTCCGGGCGGAAAGTTTTTCGCTGAACCTCAGCGGAGAGTTGCCGTCTGCGGACGGCAGGAGATTCGCCGTACCCACGGCGGTGGGCAAGAGGGTAGACACCTGCGGTTTCTACCCTCTTAACTCCCGTTTCCCTTTGTTTCTTAGCTTGGCGCAGACCAGAGACCGGCGACCGCTCCGAAATAGGGGAACGGCAGTCGGGTTACCCGTCTGTAGGGGCGCGCATTGCGCGTCCATTACTCGACCGATTCGCAGTTCTAGGATACCGTACTGCTACACAGAAGGTTTAGTCTGCGCAGGCGCGGCATATCTGTGCCGCGCAACTCGTTGGTCTGGTGGCTATGGACGGCAACTACGAGTTTAATTTGATAACGAATGTTACCGCAGGGTGCGTCGACTTACAACGATAGGGCATTTTCTATATAACAAAAATCCGCCACGACTGGTCGTGACGGAAAAAAGATTCACTTTTTCTACCCTTATATTACCACAAAACAGACGGAAAATCAAGTCTTGTACGGTTTTGCGTTTGGGTGTAATAAATACAGAGGATAATTTAACAGCAAGGAGGAATTTTCCATGCCGTTTACCAATCAAACAGAAGAAAAGCAGATCGAACGGGCGGTTCTGGTTGGTCTGTCGTGTCCGAGCTTCAACGCCGATCAGGATGCGGACGAGCGCACGATGGACGAGCTGCGCGCGCTGGCGGAGACTGCCGGTGCAGAGGCTGTTGCGATGACGCTGCAGCGCCGTCCGGCGCCGGATGCCCGCACGTTTATCGGTGAGGGCAAGGCGGAAGAGGTCAAGCAGCTTGCCGAGATGAACGACGCAAGTCTGATCCTGTTCGACAACGAGCTGTCGCCGTCGCAGATGAGCAATCTGGAGGAGCTGACCGGCCGCACGGTACTCGACCGCTCGGCGCTCATCCTCGATATTTTCGCGCAGCGTGCGCGCACCGGCGAAGGCAAGCTGCAGGTCGAACTGGCGCAGTACCAGTACATTCTGCCGCGTCTGGCGGGTATGGGCAAGGCGATGAGCCGTCTCGGCGGCGGCATCGGCACGCGCGGACCCGGTGAGAGCAAGCTGGAGAGCGACCGCCGTCACATCCGCAGCCGCATCGACAAGCTGCGCCGTGATTTGGAGCAGGTGCGGCAGGTGCGCTCTGTGCAGCGCCGTCAGCGCAAAAAGGCCGAGCTGCCGCTGGTTGCCATTGTCGGCTATACGAACGCGGGCAAGTCCACACTGCTGAACACCCTGACCGGTGCGGGCATCGAGGCGAACGACCGTCTGTTCGATACACTCGACCCGACTACGCGCAAAAAGCGCATTTCGGACACGCAGGAAATTCTCCTGTCCGATACCGTAGGCTTTATTCGCAAGCTGCCGCATCATCTCGTATCGGCGTTCAAGGCCACGCTCGAGGAGCTGGCGTATGCCGATCTGCTGCTGCACGTTGTGGATGTTTCGGACGAAAACTGGCAGATTCATGCACAGACTGTGGATAAGGTTGTGGCACAGCTCGGCGCACAGGATATTCCGCGTGTGATGGTGTACAACAAGGCGGATAAGTGCGACCCGGACGTCATTCCGTTCATTCGGCCGGATGAGGGTGTGAAGATTTCCGCAAAGAGCGGCGAGGGCGTTGACGACCTGCTGACTGCCATCGAAAAGGCGCTCGGCAAGGGCAAGCATAAGGTGAAGCTGTGCATTCCGTACAGCGACGGCGCCGTGCTCGATATGCTGCACCGCGAAGCACAGATCGACTCGACCGACTATGCCGCGGAAGGCACGATTGTCGAGGCGGTCGTGGATGATAAGACCTACGGCAGAGTTTCGACATACATTATGGATAATGAGTAATTAGTAATGAGGAATTAGAAATTAAGGTGCGCGAAGCGCATTTTGAATCATCGCGCATGGCGCGATACCGCAATTACTAACTACTAATTCCTGATTATTTAAGGATTTGCTGATGGAAAAAGACTACTTTGTGCCTTTTGCCGATTACGGCGAGGACAAATTTGAAGAAAAACGCTCCAAGTTCACCGGACGGCTGTGGCACGTCGAAACCGCCGAGGAGGCGGTAGCGAAGATAAAGGAGATGCGCGAGACCTACTGGGACGCGACACACAACTGCTACGCCTACATTCTCCGTGAAGGCAATGTGATGCGCTACTCGGATGACGGAGAACCGCAGGGCACGGCAGGCATGCCGATCCTCGAGGTTCTGCGTCACGAGAACCTGACCGACTGCGTTTGCGTTGTTACGCGCTATTTCGGCGGCATTCTGCTCGGTACGGGCGGATTGGTCCGCGCGTACACGCAGGGCGCGCAGGTGGCTGTCGCGGCGGCCGGTGTGCAGAGAATGAGCCTGTACACGGTGGCGCTCATCGCGTGCCCGTACAATCTGTACGAGATTATTCTGCACCTGCTGCCGGACCACGACTGCGCGGTCGAGGAGACCGACTACGGCGCGGATGTAACGCTGACCGTGACGCTGCCCGCCGGTCGGGAGGACAAGCTCAATCAAGCGCTCGCCGAAGCCACGGCAGGGCAGGTCTACGCCGAGGTCATGGAGACCCGATTCATGGGTCGGCGTGTCAAGTAAATACCGGCTTGCAAGGCTCACAAAATTCTGAAAAAATTTTTGTGAAAAAAAGAGGATTTTCAGATTTCGTTTCGTATAACTATTATGTGACGGATTCTCCGAGGCTGAGGAGGCGGTACATATGACCATTCGAGAGCAGAACGAACAGCGCGAGCACGCGGTGCTTGAGCCGTGGGCGACCTTTGCGGACAGCTCCGCAGGCAGGCTGCGCCCGATGGAACCGTGTCCGTACCGCACCTGCTTTCAGCGCGACCGGGACCGCATTATCCACTCGAAGGCGTTCCGGCGGCTGGGCAACAAGACGCAGGTATTTATCTCGCCGGAGGGCGACCACTACCGTGCTCGGCTGACGCACACGCTTGAGGTCGCGCAGATTGCGCGGACAATCGCGCGGGCGCTCGGACTCAACGAGGATTTGACCGAAGCGATCGCGCTCGGACATGATCTCGGGCACACGCCGTTCGGTCACGCCGGAGAGGCGGCACTCGATGAGGTTTGTCCGTTCGGGTTTCGGCACAACGAGCAGAGTCTGCGCGTGGTGGATGTGCTCGAGGATTTGAACCTTACGCGCGAGGTGCGCAACGGCATTGTCTGCCATACCGGCAGGCGCAAGGCGAGTACGCCGGAAGGCCGCATTATCCACTTTGCCGACCGCATTGCCTATATCAACCACGATATTGACGACGCGGTACGCGCGGGCATTATCCGCGAGAGCGATATTCCGCAGCATTTGAGAAAACGCCTGGGTGGGACGCACGGCAAGCGCATTGATACGCTGGTGACGGCGATGATCGAGTACGGCCAGCGGTATCTGGAGATCGGCATGGACGAGCAGATGCACGAGGACATGATGGAGCTGCGGCAGTTCATGTTCGATCATGTGTACCACGGCACGGCCGCACAGCGTGAGGAAAAACGCGCAAAATCCATGCTGCGCAGTTTGTACGAATATTTTATCGAGCATCCTGACGAGCTGCCGGACGATTACTTCGTGCTGCAGGCCCGGGGGGAGGCGCTCGAGCGGATTGCGTGCGACTATGTTGCAGGCATGACCGACCGCTACTCGATAGCGGTCTATAAGAATTTGTTTATTCCGAAAAGCTGGAATAAGATTGAGGATTAACGAAAATGGGTATCATATATTCGTTTTCGTTCGATAAATAGGGAAGGAGGGACACGAAATGCCGTTTGACCGTATATTTCTGGACGAGCTGTCCGCGCGGAACGACATTGTAGAGATCGTTTCGCAATATGTGCAGCTGAAAAAGAGCGGCGCGAACTATTTCGGTCTGTGCCCCTTCCACAACGAGAAAACCGGTTCGTTTTCGGTCTCGCCGGACAAGCAGATTTTTCACTGCTTCGGCTGCGGCGCAGGCGGCGGTGTCATCACCTTTATTATGAAGGCGGAAGGTCTGACCTTCCCGGATGCGGTACGCTATCTCGCCGAGCGGGCGGGCATGCAGATACCCGAACAGGGCGAAGCCGAGCGCAAAGCGGCGCGCCACAGAGAGCGTCTGTACGCGCTCTGCAGGGATGCCGGACGCTATTATTATGACACACTCTGGCGGCCGGAAAACCGAACCGCACAGCAGTATTTTATCAACCGAGGTCTGTCCCGAAGGACGATGAACCGCTTCGGACTCGGCTATGCACCGGATTCCTTCCACGCGCTCATTGACGCGATGACGGCCAAAGGCTACACGCGCGAGGAACTCATGGATGCCGGTCTGGTCAGCCGCAGCGAAAAGGGACATATTTACGACCGGTTCCGCAACCGTGTCATGTTCCCGATCATCGACGTGCGCGGTCATGTGATCGCATTCGGCGGCCGTGTGCTGGATGATTCCAAGCCGAAGTACCTGAACTCGCCGGAAACGCCGATCTTCCACAAGAGCCGCAATCTGTTTGCGCTCAACCTGTCAAAAAGCACGAAGAACGATTATTTTATCTTAGCCGAGGGCTATATGGATGTCATCGCGCTGCATCAGGCGGGATTTGATTCTGCGGTTGCATCGCTTGGCACCTCGCTGACCGAGGAGCAGGCACGCATTATCGCGCGGCACACCGACCGCATTGTCATCTCGTATGACGCGGACGGAGCCGGTCAGGCGGCGGCACAGCGCGCGATCGACATCCTGAAAAAATGCGATCTGCAGGTCAAGGTGCTGCGTATTCCGGGGGCCAAGGACCCGGATGAATTCATCAAGGCACGCGGCGCGGATGCGTTCCGTAGCCTGATTGAGCGAAGCGAGGACCACAACGCGTTCCGCATCGAGCAGATCGCCGCAAAGTACGATCTGGAGGATGATGAAGCACGCGTGCTGTTCCTCAGAGATGCAGCGCGCATGCTCGCCGGCATCGAGAGCACCATCGAGCGCGAGGTCTACGCCGGACGTGCCGCTAAGATGGCAGGCGTGACCGCCGAAGCCATGAACGTTGAGGTTCGGCGCGAACTCGGCATTCAGCGCAAGCGGCGAAAGGCCGCCGAACGGCGTGAGATACGCTCTCCGGTCGGACTGGCGCAGCCGAAGGACAGGTCGCTGGCGTATACCGACATGAAATCCGCCAAGGCCGAGGAGAATGTGCTTAGACTTCTGTTCTCGGACCAGAAATTGATTGCCGTTGCCGAAAAGGATTTGCAGCCGGCGTGGTTTTCCGCACCGGTGCTGCGTAAGATATACGAGCGTGTGCTGGAGCTGAACCGAAACGACCAGATGGTCGATGTGCTGTCCTTTGAGGGATGGCTGGAGCCTAACGAAATGAGCCTGCTGTCCGCGATACTCGAACCCGGCATTCCGGCCGGAGAGCATCGAGGGGAACTGCAGGAATACATAAACACCATACGAATGCAGCGCGTCAAGGATGGAACCATTACGCAGGCGGGAGAGGACCCGCTGCTTACATTCGGACGCATCAAAAAACAAAACGCGGGAGGACAAACGATATGACGAAAGCAAACGCAAATGCAGCCGCAAACGCACAGGAGCAGCAGGCAGCACAGCAGCAGATCCTGCGCGACCTGCTCGCGCTTGGCAAGAAGAACGGCCGACTGACCCTCAAGGAGATCTCGGATGCACTGAGCCATCTGGAGCTGTCGAGTGAGGACATCGACAAGGTGTACGAGACGCTCGAGACCATGGGCATCGAGGTCGAGACGAACGGTGTGCTGGAGAAGGTCATCGGTGACGATGACGACTCCTTTGAGCCGGAGGAAGTGGAAGAGGTTCCGGAGGAAGAACTGGTCGATACCTCTGCCATGGCTGAGACGTTCGCCATTGACGATCCGGTCCGCATGTATCTGAAGGAGATCGGCAAGGTCGATCTGCTGTCCCCTGAGGAGGAGGTAACGCTCGCAGAGCGCATGCAGAAGGGCAACGAGGCCGCAGAGCGCATCGCAAACGAAGGCGATGCCATTCCGGCGGAGGAGCGCGCACAGCTTGAAAAGGATATCAAGCTCGGCGACCGTGCCAAGAAGCGTCTGGCTGAGGCGAACCTGCGACTGGTTGTCTCTATCGCAAAGCGCTATGTCGGCCGCGGCATGCTGTTCCTCGATCTGATCCAGGAGGGCAACCTCGGTCTGATCAAGGCAGTTGAGAAGTTCGACAGTACCAAGGGCTTTAAGTTCTCTACCTACGCAACGTGGTGGATCCGTCAGGCGATCACCCGTGCGATTGCGGATCAGGCGCGTACGATCCGTATTCCGGTACACATGGTTGAGACCATCAACAAGGTTATCCGCGTTTCCCGCCAGCTGCTGCAGGAGCTGGGCCACGATCCCAGCCCGGAGGAGATTGCCAAGGAGATGAACATGCCGGTTGACCGTGTGCGCGACATCCTGAAGATCGCGCAGGAGCCGGTATCGCTCGAGACGCCGATCGGCGAGGAGGAGGATTCTCACCTCGGCGACTTCATCCCGGACGACGATGCGCCGGAACCGGCAGAGGCGGCCTCCTTTATGCTGCTCAAGGAGCAGCTCGTTGAGGTGCTCAAGACTCTGACGCCGCGTGAGGAAAAGGTTCTGCGCCTGCGCTTCGGTATCGAGGACGGCCATACCCGCACCCTCGAGGAGGTTGGCAAGGAATTCAACGTAACTCGCGAGCGTATCCGCCAGATTGAGGCAAAGGCGCTGCGTAAGCTGCGTCATCCGTCGCGCTCCAAGAAGCTGAAGGATTTCCTGAACTAAAGAAGCCCAAAGCCGCTTACCGACAGGTAAGCGGCTTTTTTATGGAAACGGAGAATTGAGGATGGAGAATGAAACCGTTGCGTTAATTCTCCATTCTCAATTACTGCGGTATTCGAGATACCGCATAAAATGCTTGACCGGCGGCAAAGGTTTCTATCGTGTTGTAAAACTGCGGCAGAATTTGCCTGAGATCGGCAGAACGGACAGCTGTGCAAAATGCCGTCACAGGCTTCCCTTTGTCAGATTATACGAAGGGCGTTTTTTTCTTCCTTTGTGAAGTAGCACTAAAATTATATCATTTTATTTGTAAGAAGTAAACAAAAACGAGCGATTTTGCTGAAAATCTTCCGGAAATGCAAAAAACAAAGGAAAATTCGGATTTTTTATCAGAATGTGTGCGAAACGTGCACTAAGTGGCCGCCGCTGTTATTCGACGGCGTTGTGAAAAATGCTACATGAAAATTGCACAAAAAACAGCTTGCATACCTGACTTATATGGTGTATAATAACGAAGAAGGGAAACGATCCCGCAAAGAGAGGATCGCTCCCACGAAACAAAGCGCCCAGGAGTATAACGTGCCGGCAGGGCACGATAACAGGTTAGGGCAGGGGAGTGTAATATAAACTATGGCGAATTATCCGGTTAACAAGATCCGTAATGTATGTCTGATGGGTCACGGCGGCGACGGCAAGACCTCGCTGGTCGAGAGCCTGCTCAATATCGCCGGTGTAACCGACCGCGTTGGCAAGATCGCGGACGGCAACACGGTTTGTGACTTTGATCCCGAAGAGATCAAGCGCAAGTTTTCCATTTCCACGGCTGTAGCGCCGGTAGAGTGGAACGGCTGCAAGATCAATCTGCTCGATACCCCGGGTTTCTTTGATTTTGAAAGTGAAGTGCAGTGCGCACTGCGCGTTGCGGAGTCCGCACTCATCGTCGCAACCGGCAAGTCCGGCCCGGGCGTCGGCACCGAAAAGGCATGGGCTCACTGTGAGGAGCACGCAATGCCGCGTATGTTCTACATCTCCAAGATCGACGAGGAAAACTCGGATTACTATAACTCTCTGCACAAGCTGCAGAAGCAGTTCGGCGTATCGGTAGCGCCGATCGTTGTCCCGATCTTTGAGGGCAACCGCGATACCGTCGGCATTGTGGACTGCGTTATCCGCAAGGCGTACCGCATGGAAGGCAACAAGCGTGTCGAGATCCCGATCCCGGACAACATGAAGGACCGTATCGACCAGCACCGTGCAGCACTGTGCGAGAACATCGCCGAGCTGTCTGAGGACCTGATGGAGCGTTACTTCGCAGGCGAGGAGTTCTCGGATGAAGAGCTGATCGCCGGTATCCGTCAGGGTGTGAAGGATCTGGTTCTCGCGCCGGTATTCTGCGGCACTGCTGCAACCGGTATCGGCTCCTACGCACTGCTCAAGGGCATTGCGGACTACATGCCGTCTCCCGATGAAAAGCCGGTTGAGATCTGCGAGGACGAAAAGGGCGAGCTGATTGAGATCAACTGCACCCCGAACGGCTCTGCCTGTGCATTTGTATTTAAGACGGTCGCTGACCAGTATGGCCGTTTCTCCTACTTTAAGGTTATGTCCGGCGAGGTCAAGCAGGATATGACGCTGGTCAACAAGCGTGCCGATGCAAACGAGAAGATGGGTCACATCTTCACCGTATGCGGCAAAAAGACGACCGAGGTTCCGGTGATCGGCTGCGGCGACATCGGCGCCGTTTCCAAGCTGGTTACCACCAAGACCGGCGATACGCTTTCGATGAGCGTTCGCAAGGTTGAGCTTGAGTCGATCGAGATTGCGCCGCCGTGCTACACGCAGGCAATCGCGCCTAAGGTAAAGGGCGTTGAGGAGAAGATCTCCACCGGTCTTGCTCGTCTGCGTGACGAGGATCCGTCCTTCGATACAGAGTTTAACCCGGAAACCAAGCAGCACCTGATCTCCGGTGCCGGCGATATTCATCTGGACGTTCTGTGCTCCAAGCTGAAGGATAAGTTTGGCGTAGAGGTTACGCTGACCGATCCGATCGTTCCGTACCGCGAGAAGATCCGCAAGGCTGTTACGGTAGAAGGCAAGCATAAGAAGCAGTCCGGCGGCCATGGTCAGTACGGCCACGTTAAGATGGAATTTGCACCGTATGCCGAGGGCGATTACCTGTTCCAGGAGAAGATTTTCGGCGGTTCCGTACCGAAGAACTTCCATCCGGCAGTTGATAAGGGCATCCGCGAGGCGATGGAGCACGGCGTTCTGGCCGGCTATCCGATGGTTGGCCTGCGTGCAACCCTGCTCGACGGCTCCTACCACGATGTAGACTCCAACGAGCTGTCCTTCAAGATGGCGGCCCGTCTGGCCTACAAGGCTGGTATCCCGCAGGCAAATCCGGTTCTGCTCGAGCCTGTCTGCTCGCTCAAGGTTGTTATCCCGGATTCCTACATGGGCGATGTTATCGGCGATCTGAACAAGCGCCGCGGCCGCATCATGGGCATGAATCCGCTCGACGGCGGCAAGCAGGAGATTGTAGCCGAGTGCCCGATGGCAGAGCTTGGCGATTACGCGATCAAGCTGCGCTCCATGACGCAGGGCAGAGGCTCGTTTGTTTCCCAGTTCGAGCGCTACGATGAGGCACCGGTTCCGGTACAGGAAAAGGTTATCGCAGCGAATAAGGCTCGTCTGGAGGCGCTGAACAAGGAATAACATTCCCTGTATTTTGTGAAATTGAAACCGGCTGCGTGAGCGGCCGGTTTTTCTTTGCTTAACCGGTTAGGAATGGGTGTTTGACGCTTGCGAAGCGAACGAAACTTGCCTACCCGGCAGGGGCACAAGAGGGTAGACACCTGCGGTTTCCACCCTCTGATTTTCACCCCTTTCCCTTAGAGGGCATGGCGAAAATCAGAGAGCGGCGACCGCTGTGAAAAAGGGGAACGGCAGAGGATTTTTTCTATCGTAGGGGAGCACAGTGTGCTCCCATTTCTTTACCTCTACGCAGTGCCGGATACTTTGCTGCTGCACAGGCGGTTTCATTCTCACTCCTATCTTGCAGAAACTGAAGATTTCTCCTATAATGAGATTTGAAGGGGGAGCTGCCCATGAAGAACGAACGAATGCGCTATATCTCGATAACGGCGGCTATCCTGCTGGTTTTTGTGCTGCTGATGCTGCTGTTTTCTAACCGATCGGGAGATTTCAGCGCAATGGAAGCGCAGGACGGCGTACTGGATGCAACATCAGCGGATTTTTCGTCGGCGGTATATGAGATAGACGGTGAATGGATGTTCTATCCTGAGGTACTCGGCAGCGGCGCAGAGCTGGACGCTGCCCAACCGGGAGAACGCAATGAATCCATTCCATACGGCTCATATCGGCTGAAAATACACGCGCAGCCGAAACAATACCTGACACTCGGCGGCTACTCATTCGATTACAGCACGCGTGTGCTGGTAAACGGCAGTGAAGTGCTCGAAATCGGCAAGGTGGGGGCGTCTGCGGCGGAGTCTGAGCCGCGCATCGACTATATGCTCATACCGATTTACACCGGCGAGGATGGCACGGTCGAGGTGGTCTGCCAGTACGCGAATTTCGTGCACCGCGAAGGCGGCGGTCTGACGCAGATGCACCTGTCCACCGCGGAGAACATCGACCGCATGCGTCGAAGCCGGAATCTGTATTCACTGGTGCTTGGCGGTTCGCTGTGCCTGTTCGGCATGTATTTTCTGCTGTTTGTGGTATTTCAGGGCGAGATCAAGTATGTTTTCCTCGCGGTCATCTGTGTGCTGCTCGGTCTGCGCGACCAGAATTTCTATGTGCTGCATCTGCTGCCTGCAAACTACAACTGGGCAGTCGCATATCGGTTTCTGGTGCTGATGATTACGCTGCAGCCGTGTTTTCTGCTGCTTTTGCTGCAAAGTCTGTACGAAAAACTGGCGAAGCCAATCGTTGTGCGGTGCTATGCGGCGCTGTATGCCGTGCTGGCGGCGGCGCATTTTATCCTGCCGACGCAGGATATCGCACCGCTGAGTAAAATCGGGTACTATCTCTCGACGCCGTTTTTCCTGTATCTGGTTGTGCAGCTGATTCGGCGGTTCTGGCGTATCCGGCGGTTTGAACGGGACGATGTGCTTGTTCTGCTCGGCTATCTGCTGTTGTTCGGCTCGAACGTGTACGAGGCGGTATTTGGCCGCATCGTGACGACCATCACGCGCCACGGAGCAGCGCCGCCGTATCTGCTGGTGTTCGTGTTCCTGATTGCGGGAGCCATCAGCCTGAAGATCAACCGCCGGGAACAGGAGCTGTCCGAGAGCCGCCGTCAGCGCGAGGTGCTGACCCAGCTCAACCGGCTGAAAAGCGAATTTCTGCACCAGATGGCGCATGAACTGAAAACACCGCTCACGGTCATGAGCGGCTACGCGCAGCTGACCGACTGGCAGCTTGGCACCGGAGCGGTCGGTGCGAGCGCGCATGAACACATGCAGACCATTTCGTCCGAAGCGCAGCGGCTTTCTGCGCTCGTATCGCGGCTGATCGACCTCGCCAACGGCGGTTCACCCGATATTGAGATGGGCGTCATTGACGCGGCGCAGCTGCTGTCCGGTGCGGCGGATGTATGCCGTCCCATGCTGGAAAAAAAGCACAACCGGCTGGAAAGCGACAGCGGAGACGGTATTGCGCTCTGGGGCAATCCGGAAATGCTGCTGCAGGTGCTCATCAACCTGACGGTCAATGCCAATCGCCACACGGAGAACGGCGTGATTGCCTACCGCATTACGGACGAGGGCGAGCGGGTGTGCCTGCGCGTGAGCGACACCGGCAGCGGCATTGCGCCCGACCTGCTGCCGCATATCTTTGAGAAGGGCTGCAGCGGCGGCGGCGGCAGCGGTATCGGCCTGACGATCTGCGCGGACGCGATGAAGATTCACCACGGCTCGCTCGAGGTGGAGCATACCGATGCAGACGGCACGGTGTTCCGGCTCGAACTGCCGAAAAAGCCGCTCAAAACACAAGGAGAGAACGATTGTGGAAGATAAACTGATTTTGCTGGTGGAGGACAATCCGCACATCATGGCGATCAACGACGCGGCATTGCACATGCGCGGTTACCGCACCCTGCAGGCAGAAACCGCACACAAGTGCCGGGAGCTGCTGTGCTTTCACGCGGTGGACTTGATCGTGCTGGATATTCTTCTGCCGGACGGCGACGGCGTGGCGCTGTGCCGCGAGATCAAGCAGGAATACGATGTGCCGATCCTGTTCCTGACCGCTATGGGCGAAAACGAGGATATCGTCAAGGGTCTGACCGCAGGCGGAGACGATTATCTGACAAAGCCGTATGATTTGGAGGTGTTCATGGCCCGCGTGGAAGCGCGTCTGCGTGCGGCGCACCCGAAGGAACGCGCAGTACGGCTTGGCCCGCTGCAGATGAATCTGCTGAGCGGACGCGCGTACATCGGAGAGACCGACCTGAACCTGACACAGAAGGAGTTTGCGGCGCTGCTGTATCTGGCGCGGCACCCGAACCGCAGCGTCAGCGCGCAGGAGCTGTATGAGGCGGTCTGGCAGCAGCCGATGGGAGCCGACCCGCATGCCGTGCGCATGACGATCTCACGGCTTAAGCAGAAGCTCGGCGGCGAGAATGCGAGGGTCACGGTCAATTCGTACCGCAGCAGCGGATATCGGCTCGAGGAGCAATAATTGAATATTTACAGCGGACGGCGAAGGTAACAAATTTGGTACCTTCGCCGTCCGCCGCCTTTTTGCCCTTATACTGAAAGTACGGTGAAATACCTGTATCCTCGGACGGTGCTCCGCAGTAAAGCAAGGGGAAAGCCGTGGAAACCGTTTATTTCATAAGGCAAGGAGGAAGAAAAATGAAAAAACGAATTTGTAGTTTGCTGCTGATATGCAGTATGCTGGCAGGTCTGCTGCCGCAGATCGTGCTGCCGCAGGCGGCGGCAGCGGATACTGCAGCAGCAAAAGACGGCTTTGGTCTGCCCACGGAAGAAAAAACGGGCATAAAAGACACAGCCACACTTCGTAATAACCCGTACGGCACGCTGGGATGGGTTCCGCTGTTCCAGAACCACGAGTTGGTTGTAGCCGGCGTGGACTCGGATGAGTTCCAGACGACATACGAGGGCGCAGTCAAAGGAAAGGGCAAGCAGATGTCTACGTTTCGGTGGAGCAACTCGACCGATGTCGGCAATGCCGAGCGCATTGCGACTGTGGCGTTTGATCCGAACGGCACCGGCAAGGATGAGTACATCGCTAATCTGGTGTTCGATAAGAACGCAAAGCGGCTCAAGCTGTATGTCACCAACAAGGACCGCAAGGTGTCTGATGTTATGGATGTTTGCGGTGGCGACAGTGAGTACATCAAGAAACTGAAATTCTACCAGACCCGCGCTATGCTGAGTCTGACCGCAGGCGATTTTGACGGCGACGGCAAGGACACCCTGATGGTCTACACGCCGGGCAACAACAAGAGTACGGATACGGTAGACAGCATTAAGGAGTATACGTTCAGCGGCAGCACACTGACTGACAAGGGTCGCGTAATTAACCTCGGTGACGTCATTGACGGCGGCCGAGACGCGCTGAAAGCAATGCTGTACCACGACGGCAACGGCGATAACGAGCTGCGCGCGCATCTGAGCGTTGATATGGAAGTCGGCGACGTGGATATGGACGGTATCGACGAGCTGGCAATGACGGTCAATGTCAATGACCTGAAGGAGAAATCGTATGACGGTCATACCGACTACGAGAAATCCTATCTGACGGTTTACGATTACAACAACAATAAAAGCTGGAAGCAGATGATGAACAAAAAGCTGCTGAACAGTAATGACGGCGCAAGCGGCCGTGCTCGCTTTGCGGGTGTAACCATCGGTTATGTCAGCGATGCGCCGAGCGGCAGCATGCCGCCGGAAGTCGTTGCAGTTGGCTATTACGATAAGAACGGCAACTACAAGGACTGCGACTTTGACAGGAGCAAGCTGCTGGCATACAGCTATCAGTACAGCACGAAGGATAATTCGTGGACAGAAAAATGCAAGGCGACCGAAGTTGTCACCAACGGCTTTACCAATACCGGCACCAAGGGTGACGATGTGCAGAATCCGATCGCAGTAGCGGCTGTTGCAGCGGACGGCGTGAACACCCAGGAATATCTGTTCATTTCCGGCAGTATGTATAAAGTCGGCACGGTGAACGGCAGCCAGCAGCTGTCTATCCTGGACGGCTCGAATAAGGGCCATGACCGCTGGCTGGGCGGCCGGCTCATCAACAACAGCGGTATTCTGGACTATGCTGTCGGCAATTTTGACGGCAACAAGCAGGGCATGGAACAGGTATACTACGTTGAGTACCGCAAGCAGGAGACCTTCGACAAGCAGTTTTTGAAGATTGGTCAGCTTTATAAAAAATCGAGTACGAGCACCTCGGGCGGTCAGACAACGGTTACGCCGGACAGCAAGTTCAGCCGCTGGGAGGATGACTGGACATACTATGACAAGGGCAACTGCAATCTGGCGCTTACAACGGCAGATGTAAACAACGATGCCATGCTCGCGAAGATCCAAAGCGTCAGCACCGGCTACACCGATCCGAAGGTAATGGCGATTCTGGAGGCGTCGCCGCATTTTGCGGAGGTGAATGACGGCGATATCGGAAACTCGCAGACCGGAATCGGATACAGTAAGGATAATACTGTAGCAGTAACGGCATCCGGTTCGTTTGGTTTTGATATCATGGCGGGCTTTGAATATGTTGCACCGCTGATTGAGACCGGCGGCGGTGTTGAATTTAATACCAGTCATACTTTTACTGTTGGTGCAACAAAATCTACAAGTAAGGAAATAACGGTCGAGTATTCTAATGATACGAACAACAATATGGTGCTCATGTATGCAACACCGATGACATATTACGAGTATCAGGTGAAGTATCCGGATGACACAAAGAAGGGCAATTCGCCGAAGCTGACCAGTTCTATGACGCTGGCGGTTCCGGGTAATCCTTCTATGAACATGGTTTCGGTAGATACTTATAATAAGGCTGCTTCGGCGTACGAGGGTATGCAGCAGATTGGCAGCAACCTGCATCTGGGCACGTCCGGTCAGCCGAATACGTATCGTTCCAGTCTGCCGAGCGGTAAACATTCGGAGCAATCCGGTAGAGTTGGTCATTACAAAGATTCGGGTACACAGCTGCAGAGTTTTACGGCTGCAACCAGCAGCGGCGTAAACTTTGAGTACTCCTATGAGGGTTCGGTGCAGATGTATGGTGTAGTTGGCGGCTTCAAGGCTGGCGGCGGCTATCACTGGGGAGCAAGCGCCGGAACCGAAAGGGTAAACACAAATACGATTACCAAACTGGGCGCTGTTACCGGCGGCGGCGATTCGCGCTATAACTTTGACTGGAGCTTCGGCACATGGACGGTACCGTTCAACGGCGATGAAGTACCGGTATTGGGCTATGTTGTCAGCAATGTGACGGCACCGCCGTCTCCGGCGCAGGATCTGTCGCTGAGCGAGCAGACCACCAACAGCATGGTGCTGTCGTGGGAATCCGGCGACCGTCCGGCAGAGTATTACAAGATTTACCGCTATCTTAAAGATAATAAGGAAGAACCGTTCGTATTGATTGATACTGTGGATGCGGCTGAATCTTCGAGTGGTCAGTATGAGTACACGCTGAAGGATCTTGCACCTAATGCGAAGTATCAGTATGCGATTACCTCGGGATATTACACCAGTCAGGAAGAATCGGTTGAAAGCGAGATTATTGCCGGTACAACTCTGGCAAATGATAAGAGCCGTCCGGACATCAACGGACCGGATAACGCAATCGTTCAGATGAACGGCTCGGCAACCTTCGAGGTACTGGCTTCTGTACCCGATGAGTACAGCAGCACGAGATACCAGTGGCAGCAGCGTCTGCCGGGCAAAAAGTGGGGCAATATTGCAGGGGCAACTAGGGACAGCTATACTGTAAAGTCGGTATCGAGTGACCTGAACGGTGCGATGTACCGTTGCGTGGTAACATGTTATGACGGTGCAAGAACGCCGATTTCGTTCTACAGTGATGCGGCAACGCTGACGGTTGGTACACCGCAGGCAACCGCCGGTTTGACGGTATCCGGTACTTCGGAGGGCAGCGGCACTCAGGATACCCCGTATATCGGTCAGAGTAATTTCAACACGGTTAAAACCACGACAGAATCCGTAAAGACAACCGTTCCGTGCACCGTAGAAGCCGATGACATGACGCTGAATGTTTACGAGGTAAAAGATCAAGCGGGTACGGTGCAGGGATATGTCGGCATCGGTGAAAAGAAGGAAGACGGTTCGATATCGACCGTATACTACGCCGTAACAAAGAATGGCGAGACGTATACCGCAGGTGCGGAACTCACCATGAATACCACCTATCAGTGGAAGAACGGTGATGCAGACGCAGCGGTGCCGAGCACAATTACGCCGGAAACCGTGGTGATAGACAAAAACGAAAACGAAAACGCAAAAGCAAAAGCGTTTACGCTGGACAGTACAACGTATGTACCGACAGCCGCGGAATACGACGAAAGCAAGTACCGGAACGGCGAGCAGTACCTGATTCACGGTATGGATACCGTGACGGAGAACGGAGTTGAAGTTCCGCGCTATATCCTCAGCAAGATGGATAAGTCGACCAGTGGTGCAGACAGTGCCGCAGAGGACACCTATACCGTCAAGTATTATCAACTGCTGAAGAAGGCAGAGAACAGCTATGAACTGACCAAGCTGACCTGCACACAGCAGACGACCTTGGGCAGTTATACGGAGCCTTCCTTCACACTGGTAACAAAGAAAACTACGGTTGAAAATAAGGTTACGACCTCTACGCCGGGTCCCGGTACGGCGCTGACCCTGACGACGAAAACGGCGGAAAAGGCGGAAAAGAACGGCGCTGCACTCGGCAATGTGGAGTACACGCTGACGATTACGAACACGTCGGACGGCACGGTCAGCACGATTGTCGGCAGAACGAACAGCAGCGGCACGGACAGCAAAACGTGGACTGCACCGACAGCCGGTCTGTATGCCATCACAACCACCGCAACCGGCGGCTTGACAAGTGATACGGTATATTATCTGGCAGGCGTGCAGAGCGTAAAGGACGGCGATACCAGCACAACGGAGACCGTTTACACGCTTAAAAGCACTGTTGGCAAAGAAAACAAGATTACGAGCGTATACGGCACGCCGATTGCTCTGACCGTGCAGCAGCAGACTGTAACGAAAAACGGAAACGCTGTTACCGCAGGCAACAAAACAGAGGTTACGGGAGATATCGCCTACACCTGGCGTCAGTCCGGTCAGAGCGAGAGTAAGGAAACGGCTATCACTGACAGCATTTTCCGACCGGAGAAGGCGGGAACCTATATCATTACGGCATATCAGGATGATAGCGATACTTCCAAGCGCACCAAGCTGGCATCCACGACCATTACAGTAAAGCGCAAGCCGCTGGAGCTGTATGTTACCTGGGATAAGGATAACGCCACGCACACTTCGACCGAAGCGCCGGACAGCAAGGGCGCATTGGTGGTCAAGGCGGATGCGCTGGAGACAGGTGATTCCCTGCCGTCGGCAATTACAGCCGCATGTGCGCTGTATGCTGACAATGGCAATCGAAAGAACGTCAGCGGCCGCTTTGAGGTAACGATTGCGGTCAACGGTGAGGACGCGGCTGTGAAGTCGCTGCTCGAGAAGTACGAGCTGAATCTGACCAAGCGCATGCTGGTTGTCAAGCAGGACACCTTGAGCGTAACCTATCGCGCCGGGGAAGGCGGCTCGCTTAGTGCAAGCTACAACAGCGGCAACCTCGACCAGAAGTTTGAAAGCGGTAAGAACATCGCTAAGAACACCAGGCTGATGTTTGATGCCAAGAGCAACGACGGTTTCATTGTAAAGGAATGGAAGGTCAACAGTCAGTCCATTACCGGTAATACCAATTACAAGGTGACGGATATTCTGTCGAACGGCAAAAAGGTCGGCGAACGACTGACGGTAGCGGCGCTGACGAAAAAGCTGGACGTAGAAGTAGCCTTCAGCAGTGATTCGCACACGATTATCTTCAGCAGCGGCGAAGGCGGTGAGCTGACCGCAGCACTAAAGGACGGCGGTGCAGTCACGACCGGACAGAAGATTGCGGAAGGCGCAAATGTGACGTTCACGGCTGCGCCGATCACCGGTATGTCGGTAGCACGCTGGGTGGTGGACGACAAGCCGTATTACTGGCCGGGTACGACCGATCTGTACCGTGAGAAAACGCTGACGCTGGAGAACATCGAAAAGGATCACACGGTCAGCGTATCGTTCAGCAACGCCAAGACCCATAAGGTGACCTTCACCTACGTGAACGAATCCGGTACGGCGATCGGTGAGCAGCAGACCTCTGCAAAGCTGGCGGACGGAACGGAGGCAGACCTTAATGCCATTCCGGACGGCGCGGCAGTGACCTTTGCGCTGGAAAATCTGAACGATAACTACACGGTCAAGGAGTGGCAGGTAGACGGCAAGGCGGCAGTCGGTTCGGGTGCAAAAACCAGCTTTACGCTGCGCAATATCACGCAGGATCACACGGTCAAGATCGTGATCAGTGCAGCACAGGCGGCAAAGATCACCTTCAAGGCAGTGGACGCAGACGGAAAGGAAATCACGGACACGAATATCGCGTCTGTCACCGCGAAAATCGGCAGCACGGAAATCCACAGCGGCGATACGATTCCGGCATACACCGAAGTGACCTTCACAGCTGCGGTAGGTGAGGACTACTACGTTTCCGGCTGGAAGAACGCAGCGCAGGACGCACAGGACGCCAACAAGGCGGTTCTGACCGGCTGGAACACCGATACGGCAGTTGAAGTAACGGTGTTGGAGAAGCCGACTGTCACTGTAAATGCGGCAGAAAACGGCACAATTACCGTTAAGGGCACGCGCCTGAACGAAGTAACGCTTGACAAGGACAGCGCGGATAAGCACGTTGACCATGACAGCGCGATCACGGTCAAGGCAGAGCCGGCAGACGGCTACTACGTCAAGAGCATTACGGTTAGCGGTCAGAAGTTTGATTATGATTCTCAGAATACCTATCAGTCGGGTACTCGCACGGAGACCGTAACGAATATCACGGCGGATACCGCGGTGACGGCTGTGTTCGGCAAGGAACCGATTATCGTGTTCTCCGGCACATATGCGGATATTACCGCGCAGAACGGTTCGCTGAACAGCGGCAGCTTTGTATTCATGCACACGCCAATGCTGGAATTCCTCGCGGCGCCGCATTTCGGCTACGAGCTGACCGCATGGAAGGTGAACGGCAATACAATCACGAGCGGGATTGAGCAGAAGCCGGAGGAAAAGCAGCTTTACAAGCTGAACGGTCCGATTACTGCAGATCAGACCGTCGTTGTTACGGCAACCGAGATTCCACAGTACGACTTCACCCTGTCCGTTGATTCGCTCGGTGACGAGGGAGACGGCGGCACGGTTTCCGCAGAAATCACCCGCAAGGGCATGAGCACATACAAGCGGGAGAACCTCGATGCAGGCAAGCACAGCGTCTACCGCGACTCGGATATCACGATCACGGCGGTGCCGAGCGCAGGCTACCGCGTACAGGACTGGACCATCAACGGCCAGACCACGGCGGATACCGCAACGAGCAAGATACTGTACAATCTGCAGGGTGAAACGACGGTACAGGTTCGCTTTGTCAAGCTGGTGACCGGCATCACCTTCGGTCCGACAGACGAAACGAGCGAAGGCGGCTACATCAGCGAGGCAAATCTGGTAAACAATAATGAGTCGATTCTTGAGAGCGCAAATACCGGTGCCAATATTGCGGAAGGTCTGTCAATCAAGTTCACGGCAGAGGTAAAGCCTGGTTACGAAATCGAAGGCTGGTACGTTAACAATGTGCGTGACGAGGAAGCAGGCAATTCGGAAACCTATATCTATCCGAATACGACCAGTGCGAACTCGATTTACATTGCACCGAAGTTCCGGCAGGTTGAGTATGACATCACCACAGGCGATAACGTCACCGCAAACGGCGGCAAAACGACCGCACGCGGCGGCGAGCAGCTCACCTTTACCGCAAATCCACCGGCAGGTCAGACCGTGACCGGCTGGACGGTAAACGGCGAGGCTGTACAGGGCAGCGGCAATACGCTGACGTGGACGGTCGAGAACGGCTGTCTCACGAAGCCGAACGTAACGGCATATCATGTTGAAGCACAGTTCAGTGCAGGAGAGTACGAAGTAACGTACAGCCAGCCGGCAAACGGCACGTTGCGTGCATCGGTTGCAGATGGCACACAGGTCAACGGCGGCACTAAGGTTGCCTTCACCGCAGAACCCGATAAGGGTTATGAGATTGACGAGTGGACGGTAAACGGTCATTCGGTTGTCAACAGCGGCAGCACCTACACCCTGAACGTAACCGAAAACAGCACGGTTGCAGTCACCTTCAAGGCAATGGTTCCGGTCAGCGCTGTGCGGAACGGCCGAAACGGCAGTATCGCCATCACCGCAAACGGCAAGACGATCACGGACGGCTATGTTTCCTCCGGTTCGGACGTAACCTTCACCGTAACGCCGGAGAATACAGACGATATGGTGCAGGCATGGCAGGTGAACGGCTCGACAGTCGCTGAGATGACCGATACGGCGGATGTACCGCTCAGTTACACCGTGCAGAATGTAACCACAAAGACTGAGGTTTCCGCAACGCTGATTGAGCGCCCGACATACACTATTACGGTAACAAGTGAGGGCAGCGGTACGGCGTCGGCAGAACCGGCAAGCGTCAAGCGCGGCGGCAGCACGACTATTACGGCAGTGCCGAGCAGCAATAGCTACTATCTCAAGGAATGGTCGGTTAACGGCGGTGCTGCACAGGCTGCATCCGGCAATACGCTGGCACTGACGGAAATTCGCAGAAATACCACAGTCAAGGCCGTATTTGACGGCGCGATCAACTACGATGTAACCCTGGATGTTCAGGGTGCAGATACCGGCACAACGGTTGCTGCAGCGGCAAACGGCAAGGCCATTACGCCGCAGAAGAACAGTCCGGCAAGTGTTACCCGCGGCAGCAAGATCGTATTCACGGCAACGCCTGCCGTAGAAAACGGACGAAACAAGCAGATGGTCGCACAGTGGACGGTAAACGGTGTAGATCAGAATAACATCTCTAACGAGCTGGTTATCCCGAGCCTGACCGGCAAGACCGATGTAGCCGTCAAGTTTGTGGACTACGCAGGCTTCGCTATCCCGACCGACGGCACCGGCTGGAAGGTCTCCGACGTAAAGCGCGTACCGGATGATACGCAGCCGACGAGCGAAATCCGTAAGAACGGCGAGCTGACATTTACAGTCGGTCTGGCAAGCGACTACACGGTAATCAGCAAGCTGGTCATCAACGGCTACGACTGCATCAACGACAAACCTGCTGGAAATGCAGCGCTGCACGGCTGTGACGCAGTGGAAGCCAAGAAGAACGCAAACGGCAGTTACACCGTCACGATCAAGAACGTAACGGAAGTGCCGGATATGAGCGTAGAAGCGCATCAGGTAATCATCGGCAGTCTGACCGTTCCGGAGAAATTCAAAAATATTCCGGAACTGGATACGGTCGAAAAGATTCAGGCAAAGCTGACAGCGAAACTGACCGGCAGGAAGGATGGCGTGGCGTTTTACGACATCGCGCTTAAATACTATGACGGCAGCAAGTGGATTCCGGTAGACGAAAGCAACTTCCCGGATGAAGGCGTAGACGTTGTTCTGACGTATCCGAACGGTACGGACAGCAAGGATACCTTCCAAATCGTCCATATGCTGACCAAGACCGGCTCCGAGGGCGAAATCGAGAATGTTCCCCATACCAAGGAGATCGATGGCCTGCGGTTCCATGTAACCAGACTGTCTCCGTTCGGCGTAAGCTGGACGAAGTATACCGCGCCGACGACGGGCGGCGGCAGTGGCGGCGGCGGAGCCGTTGCCCCGACCACCTACGACATCGTGATCCCGTCCGCACTGGCGAATACCGTCAAGGCGGATAAGACCAAGGCGGCCGCAGGCGACACCGTAACGCTTACTGTGTCCGGAGAAGGTATGCTGACTGTCACGGACGCAAACGGCAAGACGGTTGCCCTGACCGACCTCGGCAGCGGCAAATACACCTTTAAGATGCCGTCGGCTAAGGTCAGCGTGAGCTTCAAGACCACCGCAGACCAGCCGTGCGATGGCGGCAAGGATTGTCCGTCCGCACCGTTTACGGATGTAGATACTGCAAAGTGGTATCATCTGTCCGTTGATTATGTGCTCACGCACAAAATGATGAACGGTGTATCGAGCCGTGCATTTGCGCCGAACGCCAACCTGACGCGCGGTATGCTCGTGCAGATCCTGTATAACCTGGAAGGCAAGCCGAAGGGCACAGCGGCGAACTTCTCGGATGTGCAGGCTGACGCATGGTATGCCGAAGCAGTCGGCTGGGCAGCGTCCAATAAGGTCGTAACCGGCTATGCAGACGGTACCTTCCGACCGAATGCCGCCGTCACCCGTGAGCAGGCGGCAGCGATCCTGTATCGCTACGCCCAAAGCAAGGGTATCGACGTAAGCGTGGGTGAGAATACCAATATTCTCAGCTATGTGGATGTTCAGCAGGCCAGTGAGTACGCGATTCCGGCTCTGCAGTGGGCAGTCGGCGCAGGTGTGCTGAACGGTAAGAATGGCGGCCGTCTGGCACCGACCGGCACCGCCACCCGTGCCGAGATCGCAGCGATCATGCAGCGCTGGTGCGAAAATATCATCAAAAAATAAAAGGCAGATAGAGCAATAAGATGAACAAAGGGCTGACCTGTGGGTCAGCCCTTTATGTTGGTGCATTTTGGGAATAATTAGTAGTTAGGAATTAGGAATTGGCGCAGTGGGAGGGAATGACGCGCCGTACTGGAAAACGAGTTGCGCGGCACAGTCATGCCGCGCCTACGGAGAGCAAACCGTCTGTGTAGCAGTACGGTAGGCGAGAACTGCGAAAAGGTGGAGAAAGACACGCAAGAGTAACCCGACTGCCGTTCTCTTTTTCGAAGCGGTCGCCGGTCTCTGGTCTGCGCCAGACTATCTTAGGAAAGGGGTGAAAATCAGAGGGTGGAAACCTTGGTGTCTACCCTCTTGTGCCCCTGCCGGGCAGGCAAGATTCGTTCGCTTCGCAAGCGATTACTCTACAAGCATCGCTGCGCCCACCAGACCTGCGTCATTGCCGAGCGACGCACAGACGATCTCGGTATTTCGGTTCTCACCGCGGAAGGTCTGCGGGAAGGTGAGCCGCCGCAGCGGCTCGAGCAGCTTTTCGCCGTAGCCCGCCAGTCCGCCGCCGAGCACGATGCTCTCCGGCTGGAACAGATTCACAAAACTTGCCAGACCGTTCGCCAGATTGTCGCAGTATTCGTCGAACAGCTCCTGCGCGAGCGTGTCACCTGCGTCTACTGCATCGCAGATCTGCTTGGCGTTCAGCTGACCCTTGTGTACGGCAAGCACGCTCTTTCGTCCGTCCTCGAGCGCACGCTCGGCAAACCGCACGAGCGAAGCCGCCGAGCAGTACGCCTCCAGACAGCCGCGCCGTCCGCAGTTGCACGGCTCGCCGTCCTTTCGGATAACCATGTGCCCGATCTCACCGGCAATGCCGTTGCAGCCGGTGTACAGCTGGCCGTTAATGATAATGCCGCCGCCAACGCCGGTGCCGAGCGTTACCATCAGCATGTTGCGCGTGCCCTTGGCCGCACCGGCAGTCGCTTCGCCGAGCGCGGCGCAGTTTGCGTCGTTATCCAGATGCACCGGACAGCCGAACTCAGGCAAAAACGCATCCGCAAAGCTGACGTTATTCAGACCCAGATTGGTACCGAACCGCAGGGTGCAGGTTTTTTTGTCAAACGAGCCGGGCACGCCAATGCCGATTGCCGTTACGTCCTCTACCGCACAGCTGTGCGCCCTGCACAGCGAGAGCGCCAGCGTTTTCATATCTGCTTTCAGGCCGGCTGCGTTGCCGGTCCGGGTCGGAAGGCTGTCTTTGCACAGCAGCGTGCCGTCCTCGGTGCAGAGCGCCGCCTTGACGGTCGTGCCGCCCAGATCAATACCGATTCTCACAGCAAATCCTCCTCGTCGAACAGATGCAGGCCGCGGCCCTTGAAATAGTTGTTCAGCCGCTCCACACTGCTGTTGATGATCAGCTCCTCCGGGAAACCAATTTCCTCGAGCATTTCCAGTGCGCCCTCCACATGACCGACGCGGTAGCAGATATGGCTGTCGCTGTCCACCGAGATAGGCACCTCATACTTCATGCACAGGCGGGCGATGTCCATGCAGTTGTCATGGCTGCCCTTACGGATGGACAGAGATGCGTTGTTGATCTCGACAATCTTGCCGTGGTCGTTGCAGCGGCTGATGATGTACTCGTGGTCGAACGGGAAGTTGGAGTTGCCGAGGTGGCCGAACGCGTTGACATACGGGTTGTACAGGATAGCCTCGAGCGCCGCCGTGTGCACACTGCTGTCCACCGGCGGGAACATGCACTCGTGGAAGGAGGCAAGCGCAAACTCAATGGGCTTGAGACTCTTGTTGGAAATGACGTTGATGCCGCCTGCCGGAGCGGTGATGTCGAATTCGATGCCGCGAATGACCGTTACCTTGCCGATCTTGCGCGGAATGAGGTCAAGGTTGGAGAAATGCCACTCGTGCGGGCCGTCCGGATTGGTGGGGCCGTGGTTGGTGATGGCGATAGCCGCAAGACAGCGGTCCTCGGCCGCCTGCACCATTTCGGTGAGCGTGCTGAACGCGTGGTCGGTTACATTGGTGTGGGTATGTAGGTCTGCGATGATTTGCATGGGAAAAGGCTCCTTTTGACGTATGATTTTTTGGGGGGAAGATGAAAGGCGGACACATGGGTCCGCCTCTGTATTTGCAGTTCGCTGAACCGCCGGTATGCGATTGTTTATCGGCGGTGTCTGCGAGGATAATCATCGTTATCGTAGCGCTTGCGCATCGCCTTGCGGCGACGGCGGCGCCGGATTCCGCCGAATGTGATGTTGAACAGAATGTACAGCACGATGAAGATTGCGGCTGCGATCAGCACGATCTTGAATACGGTGCTCTGAAAGAAATGGCTCAGCTTGTCCGAGTAATAGAGCACGCGGCTCATTTCCACATCGCTGAGCGCGACCAGCTCGACCGTGCCGTAGGACGTGCCGTTGCAGCTGTATGTCATGCTGCCGATCACATCGCCGGCCTTGATGGGCGCGTCAACGGCTTCCGGCAGATTGGGTGTCGCTTCCAGCGAATCGGTCTCTACATCGGCAGGGAGCAGCGCCACCAGATCGGTTTTCGCGGTCAGCACCAGCTGATCGGTCTGCGTGGACAGGTCCACCTTTACATGGGCGAGCGTGTCGCCCTTTTTCGCAACGGTCTTGGTTTTAAAGTGGGTGAAGCCCCACTTATACAGCGATTTGGTATCCGTGAAGCTGGCCGCTACCGTCGGGTACTCCTTGGACGAGGTGGCACTGCCGAGCACGACCGAATACAGCTTGGCATCGCCGTACTCCGCGTAGCCGACAAAGCAGTTGCCCGCCTGCGAGGTGTGTCCGGTTTTGATGCCCTTGTTGTACGGGTATGACCACGGGTTGAACGAGCTGAAGATCAGCTGGTTGGTGGTGAAGATGATGCGCTCCTCGTGCATATTGGTCTTGGGCATACGGTACTGCACGGTGTCGATAATGTTGGTGAATGTGTCGTTCTTCATGGTCTCGCGGGCAATGAGGTACAGATCACGGGCGGTGGTGTAGTGATCTTCCTCGTGCAGGCCGCACGGGTTGCTGAAATGCGTTCCGGTGCAGCCGAGCTCCTCGGCGCGGGTGTTCATCATGTCCACAAAGTGCTCGCTCGTGCCGCCGACATGGCGCGCGAGCATGTACGCTGCCTCGTTTGCGGAGGGCAGCATGAGCGCATACAGCAGGTCGATGACGCGCACGGTCTCACCGACCTTGATGTCTGCGTTCGAACTGTCTGCTGTAACCTTGGTGAAGTCGCCCTGTTCGGCCGTGACGGTCTCGTTCAGATCCTTGACATTCTCAAGCGTCAGCAGCGCGGTCATAATTTTGGTCGTGGACGCCGGATAACGCTTCTTGTCCGCATTTTTCTCATACAGCACCATGTCGGAATCCGGGCTGATGAGCAGGGCGGCGGTAGCCGTTACGGCCGGCGCTTCGCTTGCCGCTGCGATAACATCCTTGTCATTGTCGGCGGTCATGTCCTTGGTGTCCTTGGAATCCTTGCTGCCCGAATCGGTGGACGAGGTGTCCGTGCTGTCGGAATCCGACTGGCTCGATGAGGTATCGCTCTCGTCATTCACGGCATAGGCGTGGGTGATCGGCGCCGCACCGAGCAGCAGCGTAAAGCACAGCGCCAGTGCGGTAAGACGGTTTTTGAAATTATTGCTCTTCATCGGTATCTCCTAAAGAAAAATCGGCATCGGTGAAGTGCCCGCGCAGAACCGCCGGCTTGGGCGGGGTGCGCCGCAGCGGATCGTAGCGGAAGGAACGGCAGTGATCGGTGCCGTTTACCACACCGCGTTTGCGGCAGGCAATGCGTTCGCCGTCCGCCAGCGGAGAGCCGTGCGCGCAGTAGGTGCAGCGCGGTTCTATATTTTTTCGCAGCAGCTTTTTGAGCCTCATGCGTAGGGTCACTCCAATCGGTTAAAATCAGTGGTAAAAGTGTCCTGTCGAGTGGTGTCGGTCAATACAGGACGTATATAAAATATTATATATCATTTCCTGCGCTTTTTCCACCCCCAAATTGGATACAAAGCAGAAACGAACAGCACAGCAAGCGTATACCGGAACCGTACCGATAACGGTGTCAGCTCCGGTGAGGAAACCGTCAGCACGGCAGGCGAGAGGGAAAACAGGAAAGCTGTCAGCACAGCTGCGAGCGTACCGTGCAGCAGCTTTGCGGCAAACAGGCCGCGAACCGGCAAATCGTGTGCTTCCGCGAGAGCGCGCACCTGAAACTGCACAGCCAGTCCGCCAAATCCCAGCAGGAAGGACGCAAGCGTCAGCCGCGTCCTGCGCGGCAGCGTCAGCACCGCCAGCTCGTCTAAGCCGTTGGTCAGCTCGATCATGCCGTCCAGTGCGTTTCCGTACGGCAAAAGTGCCAAAACCGGCGAAAGCAGCCGCAGCAGGATGGAAAACATGGTCAGAAATGCCGTTACCGTCAGCGCCGTGGACGCTGCCTGCTGCACGGACGCGCAGAAAATAGAGGGGAATGAGGTGCGGTTCCGGTTATGGATACGCTGCGACACGGCAGATAACGGGGTACGCGCGAAAAACAATCCGACGAGCAAAGCCGAAACGATATGTATCCCGTACAGCATCGCGCCTGCCCGCGCGGAGCCGAACACGCCGAGCCCTACCAGTCCGATGCAGAAGCCCGGACTGGCGCAGTTGCAGAACCGGTTCACGCGCTCTGCCGCTTCGCGGGAAAGCACACCCTCGGAGAGCAGCGCACATGCGGTCGCGGCGCCGACCGGATACCCGCCGATGAGTCCGAGCACCAGAGCAGGCGCAGCCTCGGGCGGCAGGCCGTATAAGCGGGCAAGCGGCTTTGCCAGCAGCGGCGACAGCCGCGCGGTATCACAGCGGACAAGCAGTCCGCTGACAACGAAAAACGGAAATAAAGCCGGTAAAGCCTGCACTGAGGCTAAAGAAAGCCCCTCGCGGACACCATCCGCGCAGGCAGTCGGGCAAAGCAAAAACGCGGCAAAAAGAGCCAGCGATAAGAACAGCTTCATAGCGTCACCTCGGAACAGTGTATGAGAAGCAGGAAAGTTTCAGTACGCTGATACATAACATATACCGTTATACCTGCCCTACGGAGAAGGTAAAATGCGATATGAAGGTGGCGCGATATGCTGAAAGATAACTTATACGCCGAACTCATGGAGGACCTCCACCCAAACCGCCCGCGCGTGGAAATCCTCGGAGACAGCCGGGTGATCGTGGAGAACCACTGCGGCATACAGGAATACGACGACAGCATCCTGCGCGTCAGATGCCGCGGGTGCGAGGTACGCATTCTGGGTGCAGACCTGGAGCTGACGGCGCTTTCCATGGACGAACTGGCGGTGATCGGCGTGATTTCGTCGGTGGAATACATCACGACCGAGTGAGGAAGGAGGGGCGCGAATGATCGGGCGGCTGTGGCTGCTGGCTTGCGGGCAGGTGCGCGTGCGCGTGACAGGCGCAAGCCTGACGCGGTTTCTCAACCTGTGCGCGGCGCAGGGTATCACGCTGCGGCAGATGGACCGCACGGCATGGAATGAGCTGCACGCAACCCTGTCCATCCGGGATTTCCGGACGCTCAGGCGGCACATGGGCCGCACCGGCTGCCGCGTGCATATTCTCCGGAAACGCGGTCTGCCGTTCCTTGCGGCGCGTCTGTGTCCGCGTACGGCGCTCTGGGGCGGAGCTATAGCGGCAGCGGCGCTGTGCTGGCTACTCGGCACGCATGTATGGGCGATACAGACCGAGATCGCACCGGCGATAGATGAGGTGGCTGTCATGCAGCAGCTGAGCGAAATGGGGGTGCATATCGGCATGCCCATCAAGGACCTGAACACCCGTCAGATACGGTGGAAGATGATGCAGCTGCAGCCGAATATCACGTTTTTCTCGCTTAATCTGCGGGGCAACAGCCTGACCGTGGTCGCCTACGGCAGTACCGACCCGCCGGAGGTACTGGACGAGCACGCGGTCACCAAGGTGGTGGCCGCGCGGGACGGCGTGGTAACGCAGGTGCGTGCGCTCGAGGGACAGCCAATGGTGCAGGCAGGAGATGCCGTGCAGACCGGTGATACGCTCATCAGCGGTCTGGTGGAGCCGACACGCGAAGGCGGGAAGTACCGCACAGCGCATGCGCACGGCACCGTGCAGGCATACACCACGCATACGGTTCGGGCAGCGCGGCCGCTCACCGAGCAGAGAAAGCGGTATACGGGTAAAATTCGTCATCAATATGCACTGGTGATGGGAAATAAACGGTTAAATTTCTATATTGGCAGTGGAATTGCAGGGGGTACTTGTGATAAAATAATAACGACCAGACATTTTTGGCTGTCGGACAGCGTGGTGCTGCCGGTGGCGCTGGTCACACAAACGTATACATTCTACGAGCGGGAGCCGACGACGCGCACCGCCGAGGACGTGCGGGTGGCTATGCTGTCGCGCGCACTGGGCGAGACCGCCGCGGATATCGACGGCATGGTGACGAGCCACAGCGAAACGCTCACCGAGCAGAACGGCGCGGCTGTGCTGTACCTCACCGTCCACGCCGAGGAGCAGATCGGCACCGAGGCCGTGGATGACAGTACCGTTCCGGAGGAAAATGCGGAGATGGAGCAAGTGCCGTAGAGACAGAAAAGGAGACGCCTATGAACCGTAAACCCGCGACGATTCTCGCAGGACTGAGCACCGCAGCGGCGTTTGCTGCTAACGGCTCGGACTGGCTTCACGGCGGTTCCGCGAGTGCAGGCAAATTCTGCGTCAGCGCGGTGTTTATCGTGCTGGTATCGCTGCTGGTGTATGCATGGCGGAAAAGCAATACCGCAATGTGTCTGCTGACGATTGCATCGGCTCTGATTTCGATTGGAGCGGCATCCGGTTTGCTTATGACGGTGGATATCCTTCCGGCAAATTCGGTGCTGCTGCCGTTTACCGTGTTCCTCGTGCCGTTTTTCGGCGTGACGAATTTTATGACGTCCACAGCTGCCGCAATGTTTCTGCCGACGGCGGTTTCGGTGGTGTGGCTGATTGTCGCGGTTGGAAACTGGATTCACAATTGGAAAAACGTATGATTTTACGTTGTGTGGGCGAACAATGTTCGCCCCTACGGTTAGGCAATGTGCAGATCGATTACAACGGTGCGCTGAGTCGTACCCCAGGGCACCTTCTCTTGCGGCGTTGCCGCAATTCACCTTGCCGCACCCTACGGTAAAACATCATGTATTGCTGCAGATATATGAAAATTAACTGTATGTAACCGTATGCAACTGTATGTTGAACGAGTTATTGCAACAGATACATACACTTGCATACAGTTTATTTGATAGATAAACACTATCCGCAGGAGAGCAGGTAACGACAGGAAAAACGCCTGCCTCCTGCCTTGCACGGATGAAAACTAACATTTAATTCCTAACTCTAATTACTAATTAAACATAAGAGGGTGTAATCATAGAACAGGTAATGCAGATTGAACAAACCGAACTGCTGATGGCAGTATTCGGTGCATTTGACGAAAACATCAAGCAGATCGAGCGGGAACTGAACGTCTCGGTCATCAGCCGCGGAACCGAGCTGAAGATCACCGGCGAGGACGAAGGCGTGTCCATCGCTGCACGCGCGATTACGGCGCTGCTGGCCATGGCAGGGCGAGGAGAATCCATCGGCACACAGACCGTGCAGTATGTGATCGGGCTGGCGAAGGACGGCCGCGAGAGCGAGGTCCACACGATGAGCCGCGATGTGCTGTGCATCACGGCCAAGGGCAAGCCGGTCAAGGCGAAAACGCTCGGCCAGAAAAAATACATGGAGGCTATCCGCAAGAACACCATCGTTATGGGCGTTGGCCCTGCCGGTACCGGCAAGACCTATCTCGCCGTTGCGGCGGCTGTTGCGGCCTTTCGGGACAAGCAGGTCTCCCGCATCATCCTGACCCGTCCGGCGGTCGAGGCGGGCGAAAAGCTCGGCTTTCTGCCCGGCGACCTGCAGAGCAAGGTAGACCCGTATCTGCGCCCACTGTATGACGGTCTGTTTGACATGCTCGGCGCGGAAAACTTCACCAAGTATCAGGAGCGCGGCTCCATCGAGGTTGCCCCGCTCGCGTATATGCGCGGACGTACGCTTGACGACAGCTTCATCATTCTCGATGAGGCGCAGAATACCACGCCCGAGCAGATGAAAATGTTCCTCACCCGACTGGGATTCGGCTCCAAGGCAGTCATTACGGGCGATATTACCCAGATCGACCTGCCGGACGGCAAGCAGTCCGGTCTGCGCGAAGCGCTGCGCGTGCTGGACGGCGTAGAGGGCATCGCCCAGTGCTTCCTGACCGAAAAGGACGTTGTGCGCCATGAGCTGGTGCAGCGCATCGTCAAGGCGTATGCAGAGTATGAAAACAAAAAGGGCAAGGGCAAGCCTGCCGCAAAACCGGCAGGAAAGCGCCTTCCGACCCGCCGCAAGGAGGGAAAATGATGAATCATCAGATCAATATCGGCTTTGAGACCGAGGTAGCAGACGAAAACAGCGTACGTGAGCTGATCCGCACCTGCGCCGAGCGTGTGCTGACGAGTGAGCAGGTGGACTTTGACGCCGAAATCGACGTTACCGTTGTCGATGCCGACGCCATCCGCGAAATGAACGCCGAATACCGAAATAAGGACGCCGTGACCGACGTTCTTTCGTTCCCGATGTACGAGTTCCTCAACGGCGAGCCGCAGGAGGAGCTGGAGGCCGAACCGGACTCCGGCTGTGTCATGCTCGGTGATATGATCCTGTGCTACACGCGCGCCTGCGAGCAGGCGGAGCAGTTCGGGCACTCGCCTGCAAGAGAGTGCGGCTACCTGACCACGCATTCCGTGCTGCACCTGCTCGGCTACGACCACGAGCGCAATGACGAGGACACTCGCCTGATGCGCAGCAAGGAAGAGGACAACCTTGCGTTCCTCGGCCTGACGCGGGACTGAGCCATGAAAAAGAATATCCGAAAACTGAGCGAAAGCTTTCTGCACGCGTTCCGCGGCCTGCGGCTGTGCATCCATGACGAGCGCAACTTCCGCGTGCACATGACGGCGGCGTTCTACGTCATCCTGTTCGGTGTATTCGGCGGCGTGAGCATGACCGAAGCGGCCATCCTGTGTATCTGCTTCGGCCTTACCATGGGCGCGGAGCTGCTGAATACCGCCATCGAGCGCCTGTGCGACAAGCAGGCGAGCGGGTATGACGGCATGGTACGCAACGCGAAGGATATCGCGGCGGCAGGTGTGTTTGTGTGCGCGGCAGCGTGCGTCGCGGTCGGCGCGTGTATCTTTATCGGAAACGGCGTGCTTGCGGCAGCCATCAAATTTTTGTGGTACAGGCTGTGGCTTGGCATGGCGGTTGTGGTCACCGTGCCGATTGCTGTCTGGTTCGTGTTCCACTTTGGAAGAATTCAATAATAATGGAGAATGGAGAATTCGCACAAGGATAGCTCGTCGCAGCGCGGACGGAACTCGCGCAAGGATAGCTTGTCGCAGCGCGGACGGAACTCGCGCAAGAATAGCTTGTCGCAGCGCGGACGGAACTCGCGCAAGGATTGCGACATTTTCAATTTTCCATTCTCAATTCTCAATTACTGTACTGGAGATAAATAATGAGCAAGATTACAAAAACTGCGGTCGTATCCGTTGTAGGACGGCCGAACGTGGGCAAATCCACGCTGACAAACAAGCTGGTCGGTCAGAAGGTGGCCATCGTATCCAGCAAGCCGCAGACGACGCGCACGCGCATCACGGGCGTACTCAGCCGCGGTGAAACGCAGTATGTTCTGCTGGACACCCCGGGTCTGCACAAGCCGCGCTCCCGTCTGGGCGACTACATGTGCAAGGTGGTGACGGACACGGTTTCCGAGGTGGACGTTGCCGTTCTGGTGGTAGAGCCGATCCCGAACATCGGTCCTGCCGAGGAAACCCTGATCGCACAGATCAAGCAGCATCACATGCCGGCAATCCTCGTTATCAATAAGATCGACACCGTCAAGAAGGAAGAACTGCTCGCTGTCATTTCGACCTACGCGGCAGCGCATGAGTTCGACGCGGTTGTGCCCATCTCGGCACGCACCGGCGAGGGCGTAGAGGAGCTGCTCACCGAAATCGACAAATACGCCATCGAGGGCCCGCAGCTGTTCCCGGAGGACATGGTATCCGATCAGCCGGAGCGTCAGCTTGTCGCTGAAATTATCCGCGAGAAGATGCTGCGCCTGCTTGACCGCGAGGTTCCGCACGGTGTAGCCGTCGGCATTGAGCGCTGGAACGAGCGCGAGGACGGTCTGGTGGAGATCAACGCGGTGATCTACTGCGAAAAGGCCAGCCACAAGGGCATTATCATCGGCAAGCGCGGCGCGATGCTGAAAGAAATCGGCCAGCAGGCGCGCGCGGACATCGAGCGCATGCTGGATGCCAAGGTATTCCTTGAGCTGTGGGTCAAGGTCAAGGAGGGCTGGCGCAACAACCAGTACCAGATGCGCAACTTCGGCTACGAGGATCAGTAAATGGCCGAGGTCAAGCTGCGGGCACTCGGTCTGCGCGAGGTGGATTTCGGTGACTTTGACCGCTATTTGACCGCACTGACCGAGGACGGCCGCAGGATTGAAATCCTGTGCAAGAACGCGCGGCGCGGAAAAAAGCAAAATCCGGCGGCACGGCAGCTGTGCTACTCGGAGTTCATTCTGTCCGACAGAGGCGGCAGCTACACCCTGCGGGACGCCGACCTGGTACACTCGTTTTTCGCGCTGGCAGGCGATATTGAGAAGTACGCGCTGTCGTGCTACTTAAACGAGCTGACAACCGCTCTGACTGTGCCGGATTTTGACAATCCGGCCTTGTGCCGTCTGCTGCTGTACGCGCTATACGCACTCGAGGGCGGCAAACGCGACCCGGAGCTTGTCAAGGCGGCGTTCGAGTGGCGCATTATGGCCGAGAGCGGCTACGCACCGGATTTAACCTCGTGCGGCGTGTGCGGCGAGGTGATCGAGAACCCGCCGGTGTGCTTTTCCGTTCGGGCGGGCACAGCCGCGGACGCAAAGTGCGCGAAGCGTGTCGGCGGTTATACACAGCTTGTGGACAGTACCCTGCGGGCAATGCTTCATGTGCTGACAGCCGAGCCGAACAAGGTCTATGCGTTCGCGCTCAACGGACCCGCCAGAGAGCAGTTCTGCAATATGGCGGAGGAATATGTCAAGTACCACCTCGGACGCGGGTTCGAAAGTCTGCAGTTTTATCAATCGCTGCAGGTGCCTATAAAATAACTGTGTAAAAGAGTGTAGAAGTGATGAGCCTGCACGATCTATCATCAGATATGCAAACCTATCCCGAGAAAGGAGCAGCGGTATGGATCGCAAAGCAGTTTCCATGTGGAAGGTAACCAAAAACCTGATTCTTACAGACGTCTGTGTGATCGCCTTGTTCTGGCTCATACCGAGCGCAAAGATGCTCGTGCTGTCGCTTGGTGTACTGTGCGCCGTCGGATATATGCTGTGGCTGGGACGGTGCTTCCTGAACGACTGCAAGGCCAATCTGCCGAATGAGGACTATCAGCGCATTGCCGCCGAGTTCGGCTTTATCTGGTGCTGGAACCCCGGTCGGAGAGAACAGTGGCAGTACACCGCCGAGGAAAGCGGCGAGACCGGTGCGGCGCTGCTGCGCATCTGGCGCGGGAATATGGTGCTTGTCATCGTGTCGCTGGCGGTCATGGCGGTGCTGGTTTGGATGGGGTAAACGCAGTTATAAGATAATGCACAGCTATATCGCAGGGTGCGACGACCTCGGCGCACCCTGCGAAAGCGAATAAACAACAAGAAGATTTTACGGGAGTTTGAAATGAACAAATTAGGCGAAAAATCCCTTAAAACACTGGAATACTACGAAATACTGGAAAAACTGGCCGGACAGGCGGCATCGCAGGCGGCAAAGGAGAAATGCCGCGCGCTTCGTCCGCTGGACGACCACGAGCAGGCCGAGCTGTGGCTGCAGCAGACCACGGACGCGAAGGACCTGATGGTTCGTCAGGGCAGTCCTGCCTTTGGCGGCATCCGAGAGGTAGGCGCGATCCTGTCCCGCGCGGACCGCGGCGGCACGCTCAACCCGCGCGAGCTGCTGGCTGTGGCAAGTCTGCTGCAGACCGCGCGCCGTGCCCTGCTGTACGATGCTGAGCACGAAACCAAGACCACGCTCACGCCTGTTTTCGGTCTGCTCTCCGGCAACCGCGACCTGGAGGAATCCATCACCACCGCCATCATCTCCGAGGAGGAGATCGCGGACGGTGCATCTCCCGAGCTGTTGAGCATCCGGCGTGAACTGCGCCGCGTGTCCGGCAAGGTGCGCGAAACGCTCAACCGCATGATCTCGGGTGAGCGCTCCAAGTACCTGCAGGAGAATATCATCACCCAGAGAAACGGCCGCTTCGTTGTGCCGGTCAAGGTGGAACACCGCGGCGATGTGCCCGGTCTGGTGCATGATACCTCGTCCACCGGTGCGACCGTGTTCGTCGAGCCGCAGCAGGTCGTGGAAATCAACAACCAGATTAAGGTGCTCGAAGGCCGAGAGGAAAACGAGATCGAACGCATCCTCGCGGAGCTGTCGTCGCGCGTGTCCATGTACAAGGGCGCCATCGAGCAGGACTACGATGCGCTGACCACGCTGGACTTCATCTTTGCGCGTGCCAAGCTGTCGTTCGACATGAACGCCTGTGCGCCTGTGCTTGTTGAGGACGGCAGCCGCTGCAAGCTGCTTCGCGCGCGTCATCCGCTACTGGATAAGGACAAGGCGGTGCCGATCGACATCGCCATCGGCTATGATTACGACACCCTCGTCATCACCGGCCCGAACACCGGCGGCAAGACGGTTTCGCTCAAAACCCTCGGTCTGCTGTCGCTCATGGCGGCCAGCGGCCTGCATATCCCGGCGAACGAGCAGTCGGAAATCGGCCTGTTTGAGCATGTTTACGCCGATATCGGTGACGAGCAGAGCATCGAGCAGAGCCTGTCCACGTTCTCCGCGCACATGAAGACCATCGTGTCTATTATGGACTGCTGCGGGCAGGGCGACCTCGTGCTGTTCGACGAATTGGGTGCGGGTACCGACCCGGTTGAGGGTGCGGCTCTGGCGGTTGCCGTCATCGGCTATGCCCGCCAGATGGGCGCGTGCGTTGCTGCGACCACGCACTACGCCGAGCTGAAAACCTTTGCGCTGACCACGGACGGTGTAGAAAACGCCTCCTGCGAGTTTGACGTCAAATCCCTGCAGCCGACCTACCGCCTGCTGACCGGCATTCCGGGCAAGTCGAATGCGTTCGCGATTGCGGCTCGTCTGGGTCTGCAGCCGACCATCATCGAGCGGGCGAAGGAGCAGGTCTCCACCGAGGATGCCCGCTTCGAGGACGTTCTGGCGGAACTGGAGCGCGAACGCCGCCGTGTCGAGCAGATGAAGGAAGAAGCACAGCGCATGCGCTCCGCTGCTCAGTCCGAGCGCGACAAGATGCGCGCCGAGCGCGATGCTGCCGAGGACCGTGTGGACAAGATGATGGAGAGCGCCCGCGGACAGGCGGACAACATCCTCAAAAACGCCCGCATGACGGCGGAAACCGTGTTTGACGAGCTGGAAACGCTCAAAAAGAAGGCGCAGAAGAAGAACGCCGACCAGAACCTTGCGGCAGCCAAGGCGGCGCTGCGCGGTGTCATCACCCAGACCGAGAACGAACAGCGCCGCGGCATTCAGAAGCGCGTTGTCGAGGCTGATGAGGTTCGTTCGGTGCAGAAGGGCGACCGCGTGCGCCTGCTCAACGTCGGCGGCGTCATTGCGACCGTGCTCGCTCCGGCGGACAGGGACGGCAGTGTGCAGGTGCAGGCCGGCCCGATGAAGATGACGGTCAAGGAGAACGAGCTGCGCCTCGTGGAGGAGAAGAAGAACGCGCCTAAGCCCAAGCCGCAGCCGCGGCGTGACGCTCCGCGCAGAGAACTTAACATCCGCTCGGCGGAAAGCGAGGTTGATGTGCGCGGCATGAGCGCCGAGGAGGCTCTCTTTGAGGTGGACAACTTCCTGTCGCGCGCCATCATGGCCGGACTGCCGTCTGTCACGGTCATCCACGGCAAGGGAACCGGCGTGCTCCGTACGGCTGTGCAGCAGCATCTGCGGAAAAACAAGCGCGTCAAGAGCGTCCGCAGCGGTGTTTACGGCGAAGGAGAGCAGGGCGTAACAATCGTCGAATTGCGTTGAGGAAATCACGCACAGTTTACGCATAGATTTCTTTTAATGAATTATGTGGTATTGCCCTAAAAATACCTGTTTCAGGAATCAAAAACCGGTGAATAGGGCATAATGCCCTATAAATCAGTACGTTTTTTGAAAAATTCATCTAAAAAGCAAAGGGCACATATGGAAATAATCCTTGACGAAAATGCAAAAAAGCGATAGACTATATACAACGGATTTGAAGAAATAGGAGCGATGCAGATATGTATTCAAAAGAGGTACAGGTTACCAATCAGGTAGGCTTATATGCCCGCCCGGCAACTTTTTTCATTCAGAAGGCAAATGAGTTCAAGTCTACCATCCTGGTAGAGAAGGAAGAGCGCCGCGTAAACGCGAAGAGCCTGCTCGGCATTCTGTCCCTGGGTATCACCAAGGGCACTACCATCAACCTGATCGCTGATGGCCCGGATGAGGAAGAGGCTGTTTCCGCACTGGTTGAGCTTATCACATCCAATTTTACTGACTAAGTTATCGCGTCCTGAGGGAAAAGCGCCGGTTGTTTTGATCGGCGCTTTTATTTTTGCAAATGACGATTGAGGGAAGAAGGGCAGTTCGCATGACAAGAGAACAGCTGAAGGAGCGCGTGCGCAAGCTGCCCATGCAGCCCGGCGTTTACATGCACAAGGATAAGACCGGCAAGGTGATTTACGTCGGCAAGGCCAAGCTGCTGAAGAACCGCGTGTCCAACTACTTCCAGCCGCCCGAACGGCTGAACGCCAAGACACGCCAGCTGGTCAGCCATATCGACGACTTCGATATCATCGTCACGGACAGCGAGTTTGAAGCGCTCGTGCTCGAGAACTCGATGATAAAGAAGTACAAGCCGAAGTACAACATTCTGCTCAAGGACGACAAAGGCTATCCCTATGTGCGGCTGGACACTACGCTGCCCTACCCGGATTTCAAAATTGTCTCCAAGCCTGTACATGACGGAGCGCGGTACTTCGGTCCGTACATGGGCCGCGGCGCCGCAAGACGAGCGATTGATACGATTGGTGAAGCACTGCACCTGAAAAGCTGTGCGCGTTCCTTTCCGCGGGACATCGGCAAGGACCGTCCGTGCCTGAATCTGCACCTTGGCCGCTGCTGCGCGCCGTGCACCGGCAAGGTCAGTCCGGAGGAGTATCACGCGCTGATCGAACAGGCGATCTCGCTGTTCGAGGGCGACGCAAAAAAACTCGAGCGTGAGCTGACCGAGAAGATGAACGAAGCCGCCGAGGAACTGCAGTTCGAGCGTGCCGCCGTCCTGCGTGACCGTCTGCGTGCCATCCAGAAGCTGGGCACCAGGCAGCATGTTGTCGCGGGTGCGTTCGCGGAACTGGATGTTATCGCCTTTGTGCAGGGACAGACCCGCGCGTGTGTCTGCGTGCTACATTACAGCGGCGGCACGCTGCAGGATAAGGAATACACGTTCTTCCACGTCACCGAGAGCGACCCTGCCGAAGTGCTTTCCTCGTTCATCAAGCAGTATTATGCACAGCGCAATGCGGTGGCGAAAACCGTTCTGCTCTCGCATGAAATCGAGGAGCAGGACGCCGTCGGCGAATACCTTTCATCCATCGCAGAGCGCAAGGTGGAGCTGGCTGTGCCGCAGCGCGGCGAACGCCGGGTGCTGACCCGCCTCGCGGAGAAAAACGCCTTCGAGGAGATCGAACGCAGAGAGAAGCAGTCCGAGAGACGGCATAAATCGCTTGAGCTGCTGCAGAATGTCACCGGTATGGCGGCACTGCCGCTCCGGCTGGAAGCCTACGACATTTCCAACTTCGCCGGACAGGATACGGTCGGCTCGATGATCGTGTTTGTCGAGGGTCAGCCGAAAAAGAGCGACTACCGCAAGTTTAAGATCGCGTGTGCCGCCAACGGGCAGGACGACTACGCCTCCATGCGTGAAATGCTCACGCGCCGCGTGCAGCGCTATGTGGACGGCGACGAGAAGTTTGCGCCGCTGCCGAACGCGTTCATGATCGACGGCGGTCTGGGTCATGTGCATGTCTGCAAGGAGGTGCTCGATTCGTTCGGGCTGTCGGTTCCGTGCTTCGGCATGGTCAAGGACGACCGCCACCGTACCCGTGCCCTCGTTGCACCGGACGGCCGTGAGTTCGGCATCTCGGCGACTCCGGCGCTGTTTGCGCTCATCGGCCGCATGCAGGAGGAGGTCCACCGGTTCGCCATCGAGTATAACCGCAAGCTGGGCGGCAAAAAGGTGCGCGGCTCCACACTGGATAAAATCCCGGGCGTGGGCGATAAGCGCAGAACCGACCTGCTCAAGCACTTCGGCAGCATTGAGAATATCCGGCAGGCGTCCGAGCAGGAGCTGGCAAGGATTCTGCCGAGAAATGCCGCGCAGAGCGTTTACGAATTTTTTCATCAGGATTCATAAATATTACGAAACCGCATGATGTATCTGGGTTTCCATAGGGCGGGGTGCTCTCATCCCGCCCTACACGATAGAGTGATGTTATTGTTAAAAAATTTCAGCAGGAGGCTACCATGAGAGTTGTATCCGGAACTGCACGCGGCTGCAAGCTGCAGCCGGTGCCCGGCATGAACACCCGCCCGACCACCGATCGGGTAAAAGAAAACGTATTCAATCTGATACAGGATCATGTGCGCGGTGCCGAGGTGCTCGACCTGTTTGCGGGCACCGGTCAGCTTGGCATTGAGGCGCTTTCGCGCGGCGCTGCTCACTGCGATTTTGTCGAGCACAACAAGGCAGCTTACGGCATCGTGAGCAAAAACGTCGAAAGTGCGCGTGTGAAGGATAAGGCGGCGCTCCACCGCACGGAGGCAGCGGAATTTGTTTCCAAAGCAGGCAGGGAACGGTACGACGTGATCTTTCTGGATCCTCCGTACGGCGGCGTGATCTTAGAAAATGCGCTGAAACAGATAGAAACGTTTGACATTCTCTCTGTAAATGGTATAATAATATGCGAAAGTGCAGTAGAGGACAGATTCTCCCACGGCTTCGCAGTCGTGCGGGAACGCCGCTACGGCGCAACCATGATTACCATTCTGCAGCGGCAGAGTGGCGAAACGGAATGAAATAAATGAAAATTGCGATTTATCCGGGCAGCTTTGACCCTGTCACACTGGGACATCTGGATATCATCCGCCGTGCGTCGGTCATGTTTGACCGGCTGATCGTTGCGGTAATGCACAACCAGAACAAAAAACCCGCTTTTACCGCCGAGGAACGTGTGGAATTCTTAAAGCGGACAACAGCTGACCTGCCAAACGTCGAGGTGGAATCCTTCGGCGGCCTGCTGGCGGACTACGCCAAGCAGAAAAACGCATGCGCCATCGTAAAGGGTCTGCGTGCGGTTTCGGATTTTGAATACGAATTCCAAATGGCACTTGCCAACCGCAAGCTCAACCCTGAGCTGGATACCGTGTTTTTGATGACAAGTGCGGAATATATGTACCTCTCTTCCTCGATCGTGAAGGATATTGCGGTACACGGCGGCGGTGTCGCCGATTTTGTTCCCGAGGGGATTATGCAGGACATTGTGCGCCGAATTAGAAAGGGAGAGTAAAAATGGCAACTTTAGAGGAACTCATTAACCGCATGTATGATATGGTGCAGGACGCAAAGGGCATTCCGCTGGCAGGTGAGAAGTGCATCGTAGAGCGCGACCACATGCTGGATATGCTGGACGAGCTGCGTGAGGCTCTGCCGAACGATCTGCAGCAGGCACAGGAAATTGTTGCAAAGCGCAGTGAGATGCTGGCATCCGGCAAGCGCGAGGCTGAGGCGATCCGCCGTCAGGCTGAGGAGGATGCACGTCAGATGGTCTCCGAGACCGAGATCGTCGTAGCGGCACGCCGCAAGGCCAAGGAAGTACAGGGCAACGCCGAGATTCAGGCTCGTGAGCTGCGCCGCGTGGCAAATGAGTACTGCGAGGATACCCTCAAGCGTACCGAGGAGGCAGTGGCTCTCGGTCTGGAGGAGGTCCGCAAGGCACGCCAGCGCTTCAAGAGCATCGCAAAGTAAAACCGAAATGCAGGCAGTCACCTTCGGGTGGCTGCTTTTTCGTGTTCTTTGCGGTACCGGCACAACGGGAATTTGTCGCTTGCGAAGCGAACGGAACTTGCCTGCCCGGCAGGGGCACAAGAGGGATGGACACCTAAGGTTTCCACCCCTCTTGTGAATCACCCCGTTTCCTCTTAGCGTCTGCCTGCCAGAGAACTGAGACTATGGGGGAACGGCAGAGGATTTTTTCTGCCGTAGGGGAGCACAGTGTGCTCCCATGTCGAGACCTGTTTGCAGTGTCAGATACCGTACTGCTACACATATCGGCAACTCTACGCTGGGTGCGGCATGACAGTGCCGAACAATTCGCTTACGCGTTGTTGCGGACGGCACCTGCGAATTTTATTTGATAACAGCCGTCACCTTGTCTGCACTACCCCCTCACCCACTCCTCACCACCAACGCCGAAAAAGAGAACCTCACACCCACTTTGCGCCACCGGGCTGAAAAATGTCCGGCTGAAATTGCACAAAAATACACACTCTGTGGATAAACTTTGGGATAACTCTCCACTTCACAGTAAAATGCAGGAAAACACCGCGCGCGAACACAATCGAACAACTGTTCGTAAAAATTGCGAAAACTATAAAATTTGCAAGAAAAACGCCCGAATTTTTCGTGCAATAATGCAAAAAATATCTTGCAATCTATTCTCCGTACCGCTATAATAAAATCAAGGTGGAGAGATGTGGGGTAAAGTGTCACAAATTCCACCAAAGCGGAAGGGCAGGTGTGAATGAGTGAAGGGCGAATACAAGCATTCCATAGACGCTAAGGGTCGTCTGGCAATGCCGGCCAAGCTGCGCGAGGAGCTCGGCGAGCACTTCACGGTCACCAAGGGCCTCGATGGCTGTCTGTCCGTCTATCCGGAAGCGGAATGGAAGCGTCTGGAGGACAAGATCCGCACGCTCGGCAACGGCGAAAAGGCAAGACGCGTCAAGCGCTACTACTTCGCCAATGCGTTCGATGCACAGCTCGACGCACAGGGCCGCATCCTCATTCCAGCAAACCTGCGTACCTTTGCGGAGCTGCAGAAGGATGTTACCGTGATCGGTCAGCTCGACCACGCGGAAATCTGGAACAGCGACAAGTGGCGCGCTTACAATGACGAGATCGACGCGGAAGTTGTTGCCGCGGACGTAGAAGATATTGATTTTTAACAAAAGGGCAGGGAACTATGGAATTTCATCATGTATCCATTTTGCTTGAGCCTTGCCTTGAGGCTCTGCAGATCAAGCCGGACGGCGTTTATGTGGACGCCACGACCGGCGGCGCCGGTCACTCGCTCCGCATTGCGGAGCGTTTGCATGATACCGGTCGTTTGATTTGCATTGACAGAGATGACGAAGCACTCGAAAACGCGAAGGACCGCCTCAAGGATGTGTGGCAGCGTGTCACACCGGTCAAGAGCGATTTCCGCGATATCGACAAGGTGCTCGAGGGACAGGGACTGGCAGGTGCGGACGGCATTCTGTTCGACCTCGGCGTTTCCTCTCCACAGCTGGATCATGCCGAGCGCGGCTTTTCCTACATGCAGGATGCGCCGCTCGATATGCGCATGGACCGGCAGCAGAAGCTGACCGCGTATGATGTGGTGAACGGCTGGAGCCGCGAGGAGATCCGCCGCATTCTGTTTGAGTACGGCGAGGAGCGCTACGCACCGCTGATCGCAGCGGCGATCGAGCGCGAACGCGCAGACAAGCCGATCCAGACCACGCTGGAGCTTGTCCGTGTGATCAAGGGCGCCATGCCCGCGAAAGCACTGCGCGAAAAGCAGCATCCGGCGAAGCGCAGCTTTCAGGCGATCCGCATTGCGGTAAACGATGAGCTGGGTGCCGTGCGGGAAGCGATGGAAAAAGCCATCGACTGTCTCAATCCGGGCGGCAGACTGGCGGTCATCACCTTCCACAGCCTGGAGGACCGCATCGTCAAGGCGGCTTTTCAGCAGGCGGCACAGGGCTGCACCTGTCCGAAGGACTTTCCGGTATGCATCTGCGGCAAAAAGCCGAAGGTTCGGCTGACGCCGCGCAAGCCGATCCTGCCGGATGAAAGGGAAATTGAGGAGAATCCGCGCGCCCGAAGCGCGAAGCTCCGGGTTTGTGAAAAAATCTAAACCGAAAAAGCAAATTCAAAAGAAAGGAAAGCGCAAGATGGCTTCTGGCAGGAACAACGCGGCAAGAAAATATGAAGATCAGGTTCCTGCGCAGCGTGAGGTACAGCCGAAACGCCATCTGCAGGTAGCGGCAGCACCGGTCAAGAAAAAGAAGCACCGCCGCAAGCCTGCTGTGATGCAGGGCGTGTATCCGTGCATTTTTCTGGTGGCGATCACGGCGGCGTTTATCCTGTTCTGCCAGATGCAGCTGACCCAGCTTACCGCGGAAGCGAGTGAGCAGAGCGACCTGCTCAGCGAGCTGCAGTCGGAGAATGTTTCTCTGACGACCAAGCAGATGAACAGCATGAACATGGATGAGGTAGAGCAGTACGCCACGGACACGCTCGGAATGGTAAAGCTGGACAATTCGCAGATCGAATATGTGGAGCTGACTAATCCGGATCTTGTCACCGTTGCAGACGACAGCATGACGCTGCGCGGTCTGTGGAACGCACTGGCAGCGCGCTTTTCCGCACTTGTGGAATATATCCGATAAGCAGTTGAATACAATGCGTACAGGGGAGTGAGAGGTGGATAACTTCTGACTCCTTACGCTTTTTCAGGAACAATATGGAGGCTGACTAAATGGCAGTTAAGGGACCCAACCATCAAATGCGCACGCGTATCCGCGGGCTGACCGTGCTGTTTGCACTGATCGGTTTCGGGCTGGTAGGCGTGCGGCTGCTGTATATGCAGGTATTCAATCACGATTTCTATGTGCAGCAGGCGACAGCGCTGCAGACGCGCGACACGTTCATCACGCCCAACCGCGGCAAGATCTACGACGCGAACATGCAGGTTCTGGCTGAATCCGCCGCTGTAGAGCGCATTACGGTCGATCCGAAGGCCGTTGTGGACGAGGGCAAGGTCAAGAAGGGCATCACGGCGGAAAGTCAGCAGCAGACGCTTGCGACCATCCTGTCCGAAACGCTGGATGTGGATTACGATACCGTGATGGAGAAGCTCCGGAAGACGAACTCGCAGTACGAAATTATCGCGCAGAAGGTCGATAAGGACGTATCCAAGGAACTGGATGAGAAGCTCGAAGCGGCAGACTGCACCGGCGTCTACTCCGAGCCGGATACCAAGCGGTACTATCAGCACGGCGCCTTCCTGTCTGCGGTTCTGGGATACGTCGGCAGCGACAACAACGGCGCGTACGGCCTGGAATCCGAGTATAACGACGAGCTTTCCGGCACGGCGGGCCGTCTGGTGCGCGTGCAGAACCAGCAGAACAAGGACATTATGCCGGAGACCCAGCAGTATATCCCTGCGACGGACGGCAACTCGTTGGTGCTGACCATCGACAGCGATATCCAGAACTATCTGGAAAAGCACCTCGAGACCGCACTTGCCGACAATCCGGAGGCGCGAGACGGCGTTTCCGGCATCGTCATGGACGTCAAGACCGGTGAGGTGCTGGCAATGGCGAACCTGCCGGACTTTGATCCGAACGATGCCTACAAGCTGACGAGCGACAAGTATATCAACGAACTCAAGGAAAATGTTGCGAAAATCCTCAAGGAAGAGAACGTAAAGGTCGAAATTCCGGATGCATGGTATGAGAAGGGCGGTCTGGACAATCTGCCGGAGGCGATTCATGACAATTCTGATCTGGTGGATGAGCTGGGCAGAGCCCGCGTCAATATCCTGATGAAAACGTGGCGCAATCCGGTTATCGCGGATAACTACGAGCCGGGCTCCACCTTCAAGCTGATGACGGTCTCCACCGCGTATGATCTGGGTGCTACCCATGCCGAGGACACCTACTACTGCGGCGGCTCCCTGCAGGTGGAGAACTGGGAGATCAAGTGTGCAAACACAAGCGGCCACGGCATGCAGACGCTGACCGAAGCCCTGATGAATTCCTGCAACGTAGCGATGATGCAGATTGCCCAGAGCGTCGGCATGGATCGGTTTTACAACTTTTACAAGGCGTTCGGCCTGACCGAGCCGACCGGCATCGACCTGCCGGGTGAGGGCAAGGGTCAGTTCCACAAGCTGGATGTTGCCAGTGACTGGAACGAAGTCGCACTGGCGACCGCATCGTTCGGTCAGCGCTTCACGGTTACGCCGATTCAGATGCTGAACATGGTCTGTGCGATCGTGGACGACGGCAAGCTGAAAAAGCCGTACGTCGTCAAGGAAGTGCTGAGCGGAGACGGCTCGGTCAAGTCCACGAATGAGACCGAGGTGGTCCGTCAGGTCATTTCCGAGGATACCTCCGCTTATATGCGCGGGGCGATGGAGCAGGTTGTCGCAAACGGCACCGGCAAGAACGCGTATGTGCCCGGCTACCGCGTCGGCGGCAAGACTGCGACCTCCGAGATTCAGCCCGAATACGACAGTGACGGCAAGGTGCTCGATACCGAGGACCGCTACACGGCCTCTTTCATCGGCGTAGCACCGATGGACGACCCGCAGATTGCGGTTCTGGTCTCCATCAACGACCTGCCGGAATCCGCAACGCATACCGGCGGTACGATCGCCGCTCCGGTTGTCGGCCGCATCATGGAGGATGTGCTGCCGTATATCGGCATTACGCCGGTCTACGACGACAGCGAGAGTGACCGCCGTGAGCTGACCGTGCCGAGTGTATCCGGCAAGACGCGCGACGATGCGATTTCCACGCTGTCCGACGCAGGCTTTGACTGCATCATCAAGGGCGACGGCGATACCGTCACCGATCAGGTGCCGAGCGCAGGCATGCGCATTGCGGCCAGCGGCAAGGTTATCGTTTACATGGGCGAGGAAAAGCCGACTGAGGCCGTTGAAGTGCCTAATCTGTCCGGCATGTCGCCGGATGAGTGCCGCGATACGCTGGAGGAGTACGGTCTGTACCTCAAGCAGAAGGGTGTTTCGTCCGCGCAGATCACAGGCGATACCACCGCGACCAAGCAGAGTCCGGAGGCCGGTACCAAGGTAAGCCTCGGTGCGGTTGTCACGGTAGAATTTTCCGATACAACGACGGTCAACGACCGATAGGAGGAAATTATGAAATTACAGGAACTTTTGAAGAATGTAGCAGTGAAAAACAGCACTGCCGCGCAGGATGTTGACATCAAGGAAGTGCGTTACGACTCCCGCGCGGTACAGCCGGGCGACCTGTTTGTAGCCATCCGCGGCTACGCGACCGATGGCCACAAGTACATCGCCAAGGCGATGGAGCAGGGCGCGGCAGCCGTTGTCTGCGAGGAGGCGCCGGAGGGCGTTCCCGCAGTCGTTGTGGAGAATTCCCGTATTGCGCTGGCTGAGATCGCGGCAAACCGCTTCGGTCATCCGGCAGAGAGCATGGTCATGCTCGGCGTGACCGGCACCAACGGCAAGACCACCACGACCTACCTCGTCAAGCACATGCTTGAGGACGCAGGTTACAAGGTGGGTCTGATCGGCACCAACCAGAACCTCATCGGTGATGAAGTGATCGAAACCGAGCGCACCACGCCGGAATCCTACGAGCTGCACGCGCTGTTTGCCCGCATGAGAGACGCAGGCTGCACGCATGTGATCATGGAGGTTTCCTCGCACTCTCTGGTGCTTGACCGCGTGCACGGCATTCCGTTTGCGGTAGGCGCGTTCACCAATCTGACGCAGGATCACCTCGATTTCCACAAGACCATGGAGGAGTACCGCAAGGCAAAGGCGCTGCTGTTCTCCATCAGTAAGAAGGGTGTTATCAATCTGGATGACGCTGCGGCGGAGAAGATGCTCGCGGACGCAAAGTGCCCGTGCATGACCTTCTCCTGCGGCAAGCCGGAGGCCGATCTCGAAGCCACTGACCTGCAGCTGCACGCGGACGGCGTGGAGTTTGCCGCGCAGTATCAGGGTGAAAAGGCAGATGTCAAGCTGCCGATTCCGGGTCATTTCTCGGTCGAGAATGCACTGACCGCACTCGGCATCGTGCTGCAGCTCGGCATGCCGCTTGCGGCTGCGGCGAAGTCCATGGCAACCGCAACCGGTGTTAAGGGCCGCGTTGAGGTCGTGCCGACCGATACGGATTACACCGTGCTCATCGACTACGCACATTCACCGGACGGCGTGGAGAACGTGCTCAAGGCCGTTCGCGGCTTTGCCAAGGGCCGTGTTGTTGCTCTGTTCGGCTGCGGCGGAGACCGTGACCGCACCAAGCGCCCGAAGATGGGTAAAATTGCGGCGGATCTCGCGGACTTCTGCGTTGTAACGAGCGATAATCCGCGCACCGAGGAGCCGAAGGCCATCATCGATGATATTCTCGAGGGCATGAAGGATTCGGATACGCCGATGCAGGTCATCGTGGACCGTCCGGAGGCGATCCACTGGGCACTTGCACATGCGCAGAAGGACGATATCATCGTGCTGATGGGCAAGGGACATGAGACCTATCAGGAAGTAAACCATGTGAAGCACCACATGGATGAACGCGAGATCGTAGCGGAATATTTCGCGTGATAGGGGACTTCAAAAGTCCCCTATCTACGGAGAACGGTTCCTAAGGAAACCGTTCTCCGAAACCCGAATGACGCCGCCCAAGGCGGCTGGGTCGGGGAATAAAAACCGAGATACATGCTCCCGGTTTTTATGAAATTGCAGGCAATTTCTAATTGAATACCATGTGCAAGCACATGGTCGTCTGCGGACGGGAACAAAGACACGGTTTTCCGAAAGGAAAACCTGTCTTAATGTAAGCCGCTGCAAGCAGCGGCGAGATTTGATAATTATTGGGGGAAACGGCATGGAACGATTTACATTAGCGCAGGCGGCGGCATGGACACACGGCGAAGCGAAGGGTGAGGCGGCTCTGACGGCGGTCACGACCGATTCGCGGCAGATTCCGCCGGAGGCGCTGTTCCTGCCGATCAAGGGCGAACGGTTTGACGCGCATGACTTCATCGGCAAGGTCATCGAGAACGGCGCCGCCGCCGTGATGAGTCACCGCGAGAATGAGGAGTATCCGGTGCCGGCGCTGTACGTTGAGAACACCTCGCAGGCGCTGCTTGACCTCGCGGGCGGCTACCGCACGATGTGCGGCGGCAAGGTCGTCGGCGTGACCGGATCGGTCGGCAAGACCACCACCAAGGAGCTGCTGTATGCTGTTCTCTCGCAGGGTTTCCGCGCACAGAAGACAGAAGGCAACCTGAATAATGAGATCGGTCTGCCGCTGACGCTCATGCGTATGACGAAAGATACTGAAGTGCTGGTAGCCGAGATGGGCATGAACCATTTCGGTGAGCTTTCCCGCATGACGGCGGCTGCCAGACCGAATCTGGCGGTTATCACCAACATCGGCACCTCACATATCGAGTTCCTCGGCTCGCGTGAGGGCATCTGCAAGGCCAAGCTGGAGATTCTCGAGGGTCTGCAGGAGGGCGGCACGGCTGTTCTCTGCGGCGATGAGCCGCTTCTGTGGGACAAACGCGGCAGCCTCGGCTGCAAGGTGGTAACATATGGCATCGAAAATTCCGACTGCGACCTCATTGCACACTTGCACAGCGACGGTACATTTGATATAGTAAATAACGGTCTTGCTGCGGCGCACCTGCCGGTCGGAGAGAAATTCACCGCGAAGCTGAGTGTTCCGGGCAAGCATAACGTGCTCAATGCACTGGCGGCGGCAGCCGTCGGTCTGCTGCTCGGTGAAACGCCCGCGCTGATCGTGCAGGGACTTGTCAGCTATCAGGCGAGCGGCATGCGCCAGAACATCTATGAGCAGGATGGCTACCAAATCTATGCGGACTGCTACAACGCAAGTCCGGATGCGATGGAGGCTACGCTGTCCGTGCTTGGCGGCATGGCCGGGGACGGCCGCCGGTTTGCGGTTCTCGGCTCGATGCTCGAGCTTGGCGATTACGCCGAGGAAGGTCATCGCCGTGCCGGTCGTGCGGCGGCGCAGTACGCGGACGCCCTGTACGCCTACGGTCCGGATGCAGCGGCCATGGTAGCCGGTGCCAGAGAGAAGGGCATGGAGCATGCCTATGCGTTCGACGATCAGACCGCACTTGTCGCGGCACTGCGCGAGGACGCGAAAAAGGGAGACGCGCTGCTGTTCAAGGGCAGCCGCGGCATGCGCATGGAACGCGCACTTGCAATGTTTTTAGGGGAGGAAGTTGAAGCATGAAACAGGCTGTGCTTGTTTTCGCGGTCGCACTGGTGATTACGCTGGCTATCGGTCCGGCGGTCATCAATTATCTGCGAAAAATGAAATTCGGTCAGAAGATTCTCGAAATCGGACCGAAATGGCACATGAACAAACAGAATATTCCGACAATGGGCGGCTTTATGTTCATTATCGGTATCGCGGCGGCAGTCATTATCGGCAATATCGTGATGGGTGAGATTTCGGTCTCGTCGCTGGCGGTGCTCGGCCTTGCCGTGGCCTACGGTGCGGTCGGTCTGGTCGATGACTACGCCAAGATCAAGAAAAAGGAAAACGCGGGTCTGACCCCGAAGCAGAAGCTGGTGCTCCAGATTCTGGTTGCCGGCGTGTTTGTGCTCGTGCTGTTCCTGGGGTCGAGCGGTCTGCCGCAGCTGTGGATTCCGTTCACAGGCATTTCGTTCAGCTGGCCGTGGCCGCTGTATATCGTGTTCGCGGCCTTCGTTATCGTCGGCGCGGACAACGCCGTCAATCTGACCGACGGCATCGACGGTCTGGCGGCAAGCGTTACGCTTCCGGTTGCCATCTTCTTCGTGTTCGTCGGCTTCCGCCGCGGAGACATGGGCGTTGTGATCTTCTCGGCGGCACTCGCGGGTGCGCTGCTGGGCTTCCTGCGCTATAACTTCAATCCGGCTAAGGTGTTCATGGGCGATACCGGCTCGCTGTTCCTCGGCGGTGCGGTTGCCGGTCTGGCATTTGCGTGTGAAATGCCGCTCATCCTGCTGCTGGTCGGTCTGATCTACATCATCGAAACGCTGTCCGTTATCCTGCAGGTCACCTACTTCAAGGCGACCCACGGCAAGCGCCTGTTCAAGATGGCGCCGATCCACCACCACTTTGAAATGTGCGGCTGGTGCGAGAAGAAAATCGTGCTGGTATTCACCGGCATCACGGTTGTGCTGTGTCTGCTGGCCTACCATGTGGCGCTCGCACCGCTGTTTTAATTCGTAATTCGGAGGTAACCCTATGGCTTCGACAACTGGAAAGACGAATCCGCAGTACCGGCCGGCATCGCGCCGTCCCATGCCGCGGAATGCGCCGAGCGGCAAAACGGCGCGTCCTTCGCGGGAGCCGGTGCCGAAGGAGCGTTACCATACCGGCACCGCAAAGCCGAAGCGCAGACGCATGCGCAGCATGAAGGCGCACATCTGGGATACCGGTGTGTTCTTCTCGGTGCTGCTGCTGCTGATCACCGGTCTGATCGCGCTGTTCTCGGCAAGCTATACCAACGCGATGTTCTACAAGGGCAGCGCGACATACTTTATCATGCGTCAGGGCATTTTCGCCGCGATCGGTCTTGCGGCGATGATCGTTCTTTCCAAGATTCCGTACCGCATGTACGCGGGCATTCACAACATCATCATGTGGATATCGGTCGCGCTGCTGATTCTGGTTGTGATACCGGGCATCGGTACAACGGTTAATAATGCACAACGCTGGCTGTTCGGCTTTCAGCCGTCTGAGATCGCAAAGCTGACCGTCATCATCTGCTTTTCCTACTGGGTGGCGCGTGACCCGAAGAGCGTGCGCAGCGTCAAGACCATGGTGCAGCCGTACGGTCTGCTGCTGGCGCTGTACATCGGTCTGCTGTACCTGGAGCCACATACCTCGGCGATGATCATCATCTGCGGCATCGGCATTATCATCCTGCTGGCAGGCGGCATGCGCCTGTGGTACTTTGCGCCGATTCTGGGACTGGGTGCAGGCGTAGTTGCGGCATTCTATGTTGCGTTTAAGCATGTACGAGACCGTTTTGAGGTCTGGCTCAATCCGTTTTCGGATATGGCGAACAAAGGTCTGCAAGGCTCGATGAGCCAGATCGCCATCGGCTCGGGCGGCCTGCTCGGCCGCGGACTCGGCAACGGCCTGCAGAAGCAGCTATACCTGCCGGAGCCGCATAATGACTTCATCTTCGCCACCTGGTGCGAGGAGATGGGTCTGATCGGCGCTCTGCTGGTCATTCTGCTGTTCGCGTACCTTATTTACCGCGGATTCCGTGTGGCGCGCTATGCACCGGATAAATTCGGCAGTCTTCTGGCGACCGGCATCACCGCCAAGCTGGCTATCCAGACGCTGATGAACCTGTTCGTTGTCACCGGCATCATGCCGGTAACCGGCGCGGCTCTGCCGTTTTTCAGCTATGGCGGCACAGCGTTGCTGCTGCAGCTCGGCGAGATGGGCATCCTGCTCAATATATCGCGGTATATGCGGATTGACGGAAGAAATCAGGATTAAGTTATGGCAATACCGCATAATTTTCGCAAAGCGCCGCGGCAGCGCGACCGGAGCCTGCGCAAGAAGCCGCTGCCTTAATTGTGCGGTGTTGCCTTATGCAAATCGAGGCTGTTTGCAGCATACAAACAGCCTCGATGACTGTGATATTGCTGTCAGGCAGTACCACATGATCCGGTAAACAGGCTTTGCCGGACCATGTGATCCTACCTTGCATTTGAAAAGTAACAAACAGGAGAGGGGAACTCAGTTTTGAAACTGTACATTACGGGAGGCGGCACGGGCGGTCACGTTACACCGGGTCTTGCCATTGCACGCTATTTTGAAAAAAAGCAGCCGCAGACGACGGTGCGTTTTGCCGGTTCGGCACGCGGCATTGAAAATAAGCTGGTCCCGCGTGAGGGATACCCGCTGGACACCATCGAGATCATCGGCATGTCGCGTTCGATGAGCCCGAAGGGCATTCTGCACAATCTGAAGGCGGCAAAGCTGGCTGTCTCGGCGGTCAGCAAGGCGAAGAAGCTGCTGAAACAGGCCAAGCCGGACTGCGTGATCGGCTGCGGCGGCTATGCGTCGTTTGCGGTGGTACGCGCGGCACAGCAGCTCGGCATTCCGACTGTTCTGCTCGAGGTCAACGCGCTGCCCGGCAAGGTAACGCAGATGCTCGCAAAGGACGCGGACCGCGTGCTTGTCTGCTTTGAGCAGGCAAAGGAGCTGCTCGGCGGCGGAGATAAGATCATTCTGACCGGTGCGCCGGTGCGCGGTGAGATTCTGGCGGCAGATCGCGCAAAGGCACGCGAGAAGTTCGGTCTGACCGATGATGACCAACTGGTCGTCTCCTTTTGGGGCTCGATGGGTGCAAAGTACATGAACGAGCACATGGCTGGTGAGCTGGCGCTCGAATGTAAAAACGGCGTGCCCTATCACCATGTTCACGCAACCGGTGCGGCGGCCTGTGAGTGGCTGCCCAGAATGGCGAAGGAGCAGGGCGCCGACTTTGACGAACACCCGAACATCGAAGTGACCGAGTACATCTACGACATGGCCGACCGCATGGCGGCGGCTGACCTGATCGTGTGCCGCGCAGGTGCGGCCACTCTCGGTGAGCTGTGCATGCTCGGCCGTCCGGCACTGCTGGTGCCGTCTCCGTATGTGGCGGAGAACCACCAGGAGAAGAACGCGCGCGCGCTCGAAAAGGAGGGCGGCTGCCGTGTTCTGCTCGAGAAGGATGCCAATTCGCAGGTGCTGTACGACGAGATTCAGAATCTGCTGAGCGACCGCGACCGTCTGCACCGGATGGGGCACGACGCGACAAAGCTGGCGGCGCACGATGCAAGCGAGAAAATCTATCAGGAGATCCTCTGGGCAATCGAAAACCATGGCAAGAAGTAACAAAGAAGGGATGCTGTGATGAGACGCAGAAGGCGAAAAAAGCACACGCCCGACCAGATGGAGCAGCAGCGCCGCGGCAGGAAAATCTTTCGTGTGCTGGGACGCGTGCTGCTGACCGGTATTGTTCTGGCGGCTGCCGTGGTGGCGATGACCGTGTTCTTCAAGGTTAAGACCATTTCGGTGGAAGGCGCCAAGCAGTATGGCTCGGAGGAGCTGATCGCCGGTATGGATGTTCAAAAGGGCGATAATCTCTATCTGTGGAACAAAAACCGCGTATTGTCCGACCTGATGCACAGCTTCCCGTATCTGGAAAGCGCACAGCTGCGCCGCAAGCTGCCGGATGGACTGGTGCTGACTGTCACCGAATGCACAGCGGCGGCTGCCGTGAGGAATGAGGATAACACGTTCACTTATATCAGTGCGGGCGGCAAGGTGCTCGAGAACAACGCCGCGGACGGCGGTCTGCCGATCGTGCTTGGCGTTACGCTGAATGCACAGATGGGGGATTTCCTTGATACCGGCACGGATGCACACGTTGACGCCATGCTGAACGTGCTGGAGAACATGGATGCTGCCGGTCTGCTCGAAAAGATGAGCTTCCTCAATCTGAACGACCTGACCGATGTGCGCATCGGCTATGACAAGCGGTTCGACATCCGCGCAGGCTCACTGGACGATCTGACGTACCGTCTTCGGTTTGCACAGACCGTTATCAGCGATCGCCTTTCGGCATCGGATATCGGGCGGCTGTACTGGGATGCACAGAACCGTCTGCACTTTGTGCCGGAGACGGCGGAGGATGTAGCACGCTCCGGTACCGATCAGGCAGGTGACAATCCGGTGACCTCGCCGGCGTACACCAATCCGGACGGCGAAGTCGGTACGACCGACAATACGAACGGCGATGACTCGACCGATTCGAGCAGCGACAGCTCGGACAGTTCGGATAACTCGGATTATTCCGATGATTCGGATAACTCGGACGATTCGTCCTATGACGAATCCTACGATGACGGCAGCTACGACGATTCCTACGACGAATCGTATTACGATGACAGCTATTATGACGACAGCTACGATGGCGAAGGCTGAGTTTTTTCTGCCTATACTGGCGAAAATAACCGAAAACACAAGGGAAAACGCGAAAAAATACAGCCTTTTTCCGTATCGCCCGCCGGTTTGCGGGAAAGACACGGAAAAGATTAAGTTTTTTTTGAGGAATTCGCTAATTCCTGTTGCAAAATAGAATAAATCGAGGTAAAATTAAAACAATAGGGGCGAAGTGCCCTCAAACGCGGTAATTGATAATCAAAGAACGATTCTTTATCATAAAACGGAGGACAACGACAATGGGTTTTGAGTTTGAACAGGGCTTGGATAACGTAGTAAACATTAAGGTCATCGGTGTCGGCGGCGGCGGCGGCAACGCTGTAAACCGCATGGTCGAGAACGGTGTACAGGGTGTTGAGTTCGTTTCCATCAACACGGATATGCAGGCTCTGAATTATTCGCAGGCCAGCACGAAGATCCAGATCGGCGAGAAGCTGACCAAGGGTCAGGGCGCAGGCGCAAATCCGGAGATCGGCCGCAAGGCTGCTGAGGAGAGCAAGGATCAGATCGCAGCGGCTCTCGCTAACACCAATATGGTATTTATCACCGCCGGCATGGGCGGCGGCACCGGCACCGGTGCAGCTCCGGTTGTTGCACAGATCGCTCGTGAGCTGGGCATCCTGACGGTCGGCGTTGTTACCCGTCCGTTCGCATTCGAGGGCAAGAAGCGTCTCGAACAGGCGCTGAGCGGCATCGAAGAGCTGAACAAGAATGTAGACTCCCTCGTTATCATCCCGAACGAGCGTCTGAAGTATGTATCCGAGCAGAAGATCACCTTCAAGAACGCATTCGAGATCGCTGACGGCGTTCTGCGTCAGGCAGTTAAGAACATTTCCGAGCTGATCACCGTTCCGGGCTTCATCAACCTGGACTTCGCGGACGTTACCTCCGTCATGAAGGACGCAGGCTTCGCTCACATCGGCACCGGCTCTGCTGCAGGCAAGGACAAGGCTGCAGAGGCTGCACGCGAGGCAATTTCCAGCCCGCTGCTCGAGACCTCGATCGACATGGCTCACGGCGTTATCGTTTCCGTTATCGGCTCTGACGATATCGGCCTCGATGAAGTTGAGACCGCAGCTACCATGGTTCAGCAGGCGGCTCATCCGGATGCACACATCATCTTCGGTGCATTCATCGACGAGAACATGGACGACGAGATCCGCGTTGTTGTAATCGCAACCGGTTTCGACAATGTTCCGAACTCCGCAAAGATGAGCATGGACGGCAATAAGGACAAGGCTTCCGGCTCCACCGGCCTGTTCACCGAGGCTGCTACCGCAGCGGCTGACAAGAAGCCGGCTCGCGCAACCGCTTCCAAGCCGTCGTCCGATGTTGGCTCTGACGATGCTGCATTTGATGTTCTGATGCGCATCTTCGATAAGGACAACCGATAATCTAACTGATAGCTATTCAAAACAGCCCGTAACAGGGCTGTTTTGTCAGGTATGGGAAGGTTAATTTTAAGGCAACACCGCACAATTAAAGCAGCGGCGCTTTGCGGAAATTTTGTATTCTGATTTTGTTGCGATTTCTTGCAATACGGCAAGTATTGCTGCGAAACCGCGCCTCATCAGTACGCAAAATTTATTCGCAAATCGCTCTTGTTCAATTATGCGGTATTGCCTTAAATGAAATCCATATTAAAGGAGAGTGATCACCGTGAGTACGGACCCTGGAAGTAGACAGATGAATATTACTCGCGGTGGCATTTTCGAGGAGTGCCGCTGCTGAAAGGCGGTATAATATGGTTGAATTTTTCAAAACGGTGGACGGCCGCATCACAGAAGTGAGCGAGTTCACCGAGGGCTGCTGGGTCAACATGGTGCATCCCAGCTCGGACGAGCTGGAGCAGATCGCGCAGGCGGCTCAGGTTGAGGAAGAGTTTGTTCGCGCGGCGCTCGACCCGGAGGAAAGCTCGCGTGTCGATACCGAGGACGAGCAGCTTCTCATGATCGTCGATATCCCGATGGTGGAGAAAAGTTCGGTCGAGGACGGCGGACAGATGTTCACCACCATTCCTATGGGCATTGTTGTGGCGCAGAATGCGGTCATCACGGTTTGTCTGGAGGACAGCATCATCCTGCGCTCCATCGCGGAAGGCGCGGTAAAGGGCGTGCATACCTCACTCAAGACGCGCTTTGTGTTCCAGATTCTGCTCCGCATCGCGGGCCGGTTCCTGAAAAACCTGCGTATGATCGAGCGCGACTTTACCCGCATCGAGAAGCGTTTGTACGACTCCCTCAAAAATGAGGAGCTGATCCAGCTGCTCGGCCTGAGTAAATCGCTGGTTTACTTCTCCTCGTCCCTCAAGGGCAACGAGGTTACGATGGAAAAGGTGCTGCGCGGCCGCGTGCTCAAGCTGTATGAGGACGACCGCGACATTCTGGAGGACGCGCTGATCGAGGTCCGTCAGGCCATTGAGATGGCGAATATCTATTCCAACATTATGGCGGGCACGATGGATGCTTATGCTTCTGTCGTTTCCAACAATCTGAATATTATCATGAAGGTTTTGACCATCCTGACCATCATCATGACGATTCCGAATATTGTGTTCGGCTTCTTCGGTATGAATATCGGTGAAGGACGGATACCGGGCGACTGGGTCTGGTGGATGCCGCTGGCCATTACGGTGGTCGGCTGCTTCTTTGCATGGTGGATGCTGAAGAAGAAAAATCTGGACTGATACAAGCTGCGCTTCCGAGAAATACTCGGAGGCGTTCTTTTTTGCCTTCTGTACGCATAGAATAAAGCAAAAGCAGGAGGGACAATGCCATGATCGTTTTTGCGGCAAAGGTGTCGGTGAGGAAAATCGTAGTGGGCGTGCTGGCGGTCGGGCTGGTGCTGGTCGGCGCGGCAGCGCTGCTGCCGAAAACGGCAGAGGCGGATACCGCGGTCAGCGCTGAAGGTGCAGCGCTCAGTGCAAAGCTGAAAACCAACGAGGACAGAGTAGCGCTGCTGACCGCATGCGGATGGTCGGTGGAGAGTGAACCGGTCGGCACACAGGAGGTGCAGATACCCGACACCTTCGACGAGGTATATGAGCAGTACAACGCTATCCAGCAGGCGCAGGGACTGGATCTTACGTCGTATCAGGGCAAGCGCGCTATGCTGTACACCTACGCGCTGACCGCCTATCCTACCGGAGAGCAGGGCGTGACCGCCAACCTTTTGGTACGCAGAAACCGCCTGATCGCAGCGGATATCACATCCGCACAGACGGATGGATTTGTGCATGGCCTGCTGGATATGCCGCAGACCTGACAGCGGCGGGCAATGACTTCCGGAAACTGCATAACTGTGCAATTCAACGAAAAAGTTATCATAGGTTTATGGTATCTATTGGTAACTTTCGGGGGATTGCACTTTTTTTGCATTTAGCTATTGTGCAATTTGCGAAAAAGTGTTATCCTTATAAAAGAAATGTATTGGCGGAGGGGACAAAATGCCACAGATGCGATTGGACAAATTGCTGTCCCACCTGAACTGCGGCAGCCGCAAGGAAGTGCAGGCGCTCATTCGTGCGGGACGCGTCTCGGTGGACGGCACTGTGCAAAAGGATCCGGCGTTCAAGGTCGATCCTGACCGGTCGCAGACGGCGGTGGATGGCACCGTGCAGCGCTACCGCGCACAGCGGTACTACATGCTCAACAAGCCGATGGGCGTTATCACGGCAAGCCGCGATGAGCGCCACGATACCGTGCTCGAGCTGTTTCCGGCTGAACTGCGGCGCGGCCTGTTTGCGGTGGGAAGGCTGGACAAGGACACCGAGGGACTGCTGCTCATCACGGACGACGGCGCACTCAGCCATGCGCTGATGAGTCCGAACCGCCATGTCGAAAAGGAGTACGAGGCGGTCGTGGACGGCGTGCTGGCAGCGGATGCAGTCTTGCGTTTTGAACAGGGCATGACCCTGCGGGACGGCACGGGATGCAAGCCGGCGAAGCTGGAAATCCTCGAGACCGAACCGGAGCTGCGTGTGCGTGTGACGCTTAAAGAGGGCAAATATCATCAGGTCAAGCGCATGATCGCGGCAGTCGGCGGCACGGTAACGGCGCTAAAACGCCTGCGGCTGGGTGGTCTCTGGCTGGATAAAACACTCGCGCCCGGCGAATTTCGGGAACTGACACAGGAAGAATTGGAAAAACTTACCTTGAAAACTTAAAAAACTTAAAAAATCTACAAATTTTTTTGAATTTTTTGTACAAAAATGCGCGGACATGTGATATAATGACTTAAAATGTATAGGGAACTTTTGACGTTCTTGTGAAGAATGTCATAGGCAGAATCACCATTAACGGTGAGAACACCATAAAGAGTAAGCGTTTCGGCGAACGGATGCGGAGTAAAGCGCCGGGGCGCGTGAAAAAGACGGGAAAGGTGATGGAAATGGCTTCGAGATTGTTCCAGTCGATTGTTTTGCAGATGAAGGATACGGTGGATCGTACGATCGGCATTGTTGACGCAAGCGGTGCGGTTGTAGCATGTACCGATCTGCCTCGTATCGGTGAAATGCGGGAGGAAGCAATCACTGAGCTGGGCTTCGCCGGCGAGATCGTTCGTTTCGGCGGTTATACTTATCATACAACGGGTGACCGTGCGTCGCGTCTGGAATACGCCGTATTCGTACAGGGCGAGGACGAGCTGGCGCGCAGCATCTGCTCGCTGGTTGCGGTTTCGATCAACAATATCAAGACGCTGTATGACGAAAAGCACGACAAGGCTACCTTCGTAAAGAATATCATTCTGGATAACATCCTGCCGGGCGATATTTATATCAAGTCCCGCGAGCTGCACTTCGGCAACGATGTGCCGCGCGTGGTATTCCTCGTGCGCCAGCAGGCGCCGGCCGATGTTGCCGCGATCGACGTGGTGAACGGCATGTTCCCGGACAAGCAGAAGGATTTCGTGCTGCATATCTCCGAGACGGACATCGTTGTAGTCAAGGAGGTCAAGGCAGGCAGTGAGATCAAGGATCTGATCAAGCTGGCAGACTCTATCGAGGAGACGCTGCTCAGCGAGCTGTCGGTCAAGTGCCTGATCGGCATCGGCTCGGTATCCTCCCAGATGAAGGATATCGCAAAGTCCTTCAAGGAGGCTACGACCGCAATCGAGGTCGGTGCGGTATTTGACACCGAGAAGAACATCATCAGCTTCGAGAATCTGGGCATTGGCCGTCTGATCTATCAGCTGCCGATCACGCTGTGCGAGATGTTCCTGTCCGAGGTATTCCGCAAGGGTTCGATCGACTCGCTCGATCAGGAGACGCTGTTCACGATTCAGAAGTTCTTCGAGAACAACCTGAACGTATCCGAGACCTCGCGTAAGCTGTTCGTACACCGCAATACGCTGGTGTACCGCCTTGAGAAGATCAAAAAGCTGACCGGTCTGGATCTGCGTGAGTTCGATCACGCGATCGTATTTAAGGTAGCGCTTATGGTTCGAAAATACCTTGCAAGCCGCGAAGAAGGTACCAGATAATCGCTGTCTGTTCATAAAATTTACACAGAAAAAATGTAAATTGTGCAATAATGCCACAGTTTGTCGGCTTGCGCATAAACATGATATCTGTTATAATAGACAAAGGTGTATATGTTTGCACCTTTGTCTTTTTTGTTTGCTGGAAGGCGAAAATGCCCAATCCGGGGCATTCGCACGCCTTCTGCGTTGGCACCGAGGAGGATTGCCTGTGATACGAATGAGTGAAGCCACCGTGGTTTACGAAAACGGGACCCGGGCGGTGAACAAGGCGAGTCTGCGTGTAGACGAGGGAGAATTTGTCTTTCTGGTCGGCGCGTCCGGCTCGGGTAAAACCACGATCATCAAGCTGCTGACCGGTGAGGTTCGGCCGAGCGAAGGCCGCGTTATCGTCAACAACTACGATATCGGCAGAATGAAAAAGCGGCAGATTCCGTATCTGCGCCGTACATTGGGCGTTGTCTATCAGGATTTCCGCCTGATCAACACCAAAACCGTTTACGAGAACGTCGCATTTGCCATGCGCGCCATCGGCGCCAAGGGCAAGGCCATCAAGCAGCGCGTGCCGTATGTGCTCGATCTGGTCGGCCTGGCCGACAAGGCGCACGAAAAGCCGATGAATCTTTCCGGCGGTGAGCAGCAGCGTGTCGCAATCGCGCGTGCGCTGGTCAACAACCCGCGCCTCATCATCGCGGACGAGCCGACCGGCAACCTTGATCCTGCGCGTTCGCTGGAGCTGATGACCCTGTTTGAAAAGATCAACGAGCTTGGCACGACCGTGCTGATCGTAACGCACGAAAAGGGTCTGGTAGACGAATTTGAAAAGCGCGTTGTTGTGATCGACAACGGTGAAGTCATCAGTGATCAGACAGGTGGGTATTATCAGATATGAGATCAATCGCTTACTATTGGAAGGAAGGCCTGCGCAACATTTTCAAGCACGGCTTCATGTCCGTGGCGGCCGTGGTGATCATGGTCGTAAGCCTGCTGCTGACGGGCACGGTTACGCTGGTGGCCTACAACATTACGAATAACATTACGAGACTGCAGCAGTCCAACCAGATCGTAGTCTGGATCGACGATTCGCTCACCACGCGTGAGGCGAAAACGCTGCAGACGCAGTTCGAGAAGATCGACAACATTGCGTCGATCGCCTTCGAGGACCGCGATGTCGCACTTGAACAGTACCGCAAGGAGCTGGGCGACGACGCAGACATCCTCGAGGATTACAACGCGGACAACAATCCGCTGCGCAACAGCTATGTGTTTACCCTGAATGATTCTACGCAGGCGGACGCAACGATCAAAGAAATCGAAGCGGTTGACGGGGTTGCAAGCGTACGCGCGGATGAGGATGTTATCCGCAAGCTGATTCAGATTCAGCGCGTGTTCAACATGATCGCGGCGGCGATGATCGTCGGTCTGGCCGTTATCTCGATCTTCATCATCTCCAACACGGTAAAGCTGGCTATGTTTGCCCGCCGTGAGGAGATCTCCATCCAGAAGATGGTCGGCGCGACCAACTGGTTTATCCGCTGGCCGTTTGTCATCGAAGGCATGGTGCTCGGTCTGGTTGCCGGCGGACTGGCCTTCCTCGCGGAATGGGGTCTGTACACCGAGCTGTACAACGTGGCAGGTACGGTTTCTCTGTCCTCGTTCCATCTGCTCTCGTTCGACGTGCTGCGCTGGTGGGTGCTGGGCGTGTACGCAGGTGCAGCCGCACTGTTCGGAATCGGCGGCTCGGTAACGAGTATCCGCAAGTTTATGGATGTATAACGACTGCATAAAGGAGCGAATGTTTCAATATGATGAAAAAGAAAACCGTGCGCCTGATTTCCTGCATTATTGCGGGCATCCTGGTCGCAGCGATGGTGTTCTCGATGATTGCCTCCGGTCTGGTTTATGCCGGTGCGGTGAGCAGTAAGGAACTGAAAAGCAAGCTGTCCGATCTGGAGGATCAAAAGGCATCGGTCAAGGCGGAGCTTGACAGTCTGGCAGGTCAGGTGAACGAGGTCGAAAAGACCCGCGCCGCACTGCAGAAGGAGATCAAGCTCACCAAGGAGGAGATTACGACCGTAACGGCGTACATCGACCGCCTGCAGGACCAGATCGACGTCAAGACGACCGAACTGGATGCTGCGATCAAGGCGCTTGACAGCAAGAAGGAGCGTTTTTCTGAGACTGTCCGCACGACGTATGAGCAGGGCGAGACCAGCTATCTGGAGGTTCTGCTGAACGCGTCCAACTTCTCTGATCTGCTCAGCCGTCTGGAGATCGTTTCCGCGATTATGGACGATAATAAGAAGATCGTAGCAGAGTACACCGCTGCCAAGGAGGATATTCAGCAGAAGCGCGACGACCTGCAGCAGACGCAGGACGAGCAGGTACAGTATCAGGAAAACCTGAAGTACAAGGCTGAGGAGCTGAAATCCAGCGAGGAGCAGCAGAAGGCGCTGCAAAAAAGTCTGGAATCCTACCAGAAGGAGCAGAAGGCGGAGTACGAGCGCATCACCAGCGAGATGGACACCGTAAGTAACCAGATCGCAGAGCAGTCCCGCAAGGAAGCTGCGGCGGCAGCAGCAGCGGCTGCTAAGAAGAAGGGCGGCAGTTCGTCCTCGAGCACGACCACCACGACCAGCAGCGGCGCGACCCGTTACAGCGGCACGTTCACCTGGCCGCTGCCGGGTTACACCAATAATTCGAGTGCCTATGGCTGGCGTGTACATCCAATCTTCGGTACCCGCAAGTTCCACAAGGGCGAGGATATTCCGGCACCGACTGGCACACCGATCGTAGCAGCCGCATCCGGCACGGTTACTACCGCAGGCTGGGTTTCCGGCTACGGCAACTATACGGTCATCAACCACGGCGGCGGTGTTATGACGGCTTACGGTCATCAGTCCGCGATCCATGTTTCGGTTGGTCAGACGGTTTCCGCCGGTCAGACCATCGGTCTGGTAGGCTCTACCGGCAACTCGACCGGTCCGCATCTGCACTTTGAGGTGTATGTAAACGGTTCGACGCAGAACCCGATGAGTTACTTCAACTAACGCAATTACATAAAAGGGGAGAGTGTAACGCTCTCCCTTTTCTCGTGGAGGAGGACAAACCATGAAAAAACTGCGGGAGAGACAGGTCTCTCTGCGGATAGCGCTGACCATGTGTGCTGCGGCAGGCGCGATAACGGCAGTCATCTGCCTGATTTCCACCGGCTGGAACACCAACGAGGTCGGGAAAAAGCTGCGTGAGATCGACCGGTTGGTGTCGGACAAGTACGTTGGTGAACTGGACGCGGACAATGTTGCGGATTATGCTGCGGCAGGCTACATTACCGGTCTGGGAGACAAGTGGTCGTCGTATATTCCGGCGGAAAACTACGAAGCCTACCGCATGAGCGGTGAGGGCAAGGGCTGCGGCATCGGCGTTTCGGTGACGAGCACCGAGACGAGTATTCGCGTTACGCTCGTGTACGATGATTCGCCTGCGGCGAAGGCCGGCATCGAAAAGGGCGATTACATTCTCGGTACGGGAGATCTGACGACCGAAAAGGACGGTTCGAGTGCGGTTATCAGTGCGATTTCCGGCAAAGAGGGGACCAATGTGACCGTCACGGTCAAGAAGGCAGACGGCTCCGCCAAGGAGCTGACCATGCAGCGTGCCGTTGTCACGCAGAAGATGGCATGGGGCAAAATGCTGAATGATAAAATCGGCTACATCCGCATCGAGAATTTCCATGACGGCTGTGCCGATCAGTTCAAGACGGCGCTGCAGTCGCTGACCGACAGCGGCGCACAGTCGCTTGTCATTGACGTGCGCCACAACGGCGGCGGTCGTGTCAAGGAGATGAGCGCGGCACTCGATCCGCTGCTCGACGAGGGCACCATTATGACGCTGCGCATGAAAAACGGCTCGGAGACCGTTTACACCTCGGATGCAGACCGTATTGACCTGCCAATCGCGGTGCTCATTGACGACCAGAGCATTTCGGCGGCAGAATTTTTCGCGGCGGCTCTGCAGGAGTACGACCGCGCAACACTCGTCGGCACGCACACCACCGGCAAGGGACGCGCTCAGCGCACCTACCAGATGAGCGACGGCTCGGCGGTCAATCTGTCTGTCGAAGAATACTTTACGCCCAAGGGCAAAAGCCTTGCAGATGTCGGCATTGCGCCGGATATTGAGGTGAAGCTGACCGATGAGCAGACGCAGAACTTTTTCTTCCTGACGCCGGAAACCGATCCGCAGCTTCAAAAAGCGATGGAAACTGTGGGATAATCGAGCGCTCCGGCAGAAAATCGGACAGAAAATGGTCGAATCGCTTGACATGGCATTGGTGCTTAATTTATAATATAGTGTACTGTACGGCTCGAAAGCCGATGACACTGAGTAAGAAGGGTTTGCAAACATGGCAAAAGAAATTAAACTGACACAGGAAAGTCTGGACGCATATAAGGACGAACTGGAATATCTGAAAACTACCCGTGCGGATGAGGTTGCAGAGCAGCTGAAGGAAGCACGCTCCTTCGGCGACCTGTCCGAGAACGCCGAGTATGATGAAGCCAAGAACGAGCAGGGCAAGCTGTATTCCCGCATTGCCGAGCTTGAGGAGATCATCAAGCACGCAGTCGTTGTAACCGGCGACAGCTACGCTGCAGACGAGGTTTCTCCCGGCTGCCGCTTTATTGTTAAGGATCTTGAGGAGGACGAGGAAGAGGAGTACCACTTCGTCGGCTCTCAGGAGGCCGATCCGATGGACGGTAAGATCTCCGATGAGTCTCCGTTCGGCAAGGCTATGCTGGGCAAGAAGGTCGGCGATGTTGTTGAGGTCGAGGCACCGATCGGCATCGTAAAGTACGAGATCATCAAGATCGAGAAGTAATTCGATTCGTCCTAACGGACGTTAAATGTAAATCTATATGAAAGATGGGGAAGATATGGCAGAACAGCATCAGGCGCAGGATCAGCACGAGCAGACCGCGGAGGAACTGCACGAGCTGAAGCGCATTCGCCGCGAAAAGCTGGCAGAGCTGCAGGCTGCGGGCAAGGACCCGTTCCAGCAGGTGCGCTTTGAGCGCGATCACTATACCACCGATATTCACGAGCATTTTGACGAGCTGGAAGGCAAGACCGTCCGTCTGGCAGGCCGCATGATGTCCAAGCGCATCATGGGCAAGGCTTCCTTCTCGGATATGCGCGATCGCTACGGCCGTCTGCAGCTTTACATCAAGCGCGACAACGTAGGCGAGGACGTATACAAGGGCTACAAGAAGTTCGATATCGGCGATATCATCGGTATCGAGGGCGAGGTATTCCGTACCCAGAAGGGTGAGATTTCGGTTTCCGTAACCGAGCTGACGCTGCTTTCCAAAAACCTTGCACCGCTGCCGGAGAAGTGGCACGGTCTGAAGGATACCGATATGCGTTACCGTCAGCGCTATGTTGACCTGATCGTCAACCCGGAGGTACGCGATACCTTTGAGAAGCGCTCCGCTATCGTGCGCGAGATCCGCAACTTTATGGATTCCCGCGGCTTTATGGAGGTTGAGACCCCGTGTCTGAACACCATTCCGGGCGGTGCTGCGGCTCGTCCGTTCATCACCCATCACAACGCGCTGGATATTGATATGTATCTGCGTATTGCGACCGAGCTGCACCTCAAGCGCCTGATCGTAGGCGGTCTGGAGCGCGTATACGAGATCGGCCGTATTTTCCGCAACGAGGGCATGGACACCAAGCACAATCCGGAGTTCACCACCATCGAGCTGTATCAGGCTTACACCGATTACCACGGCATGATGGATATTACCGAGGACATGGTAATCCATGTCTGCGAAAAGGTTCTGGGCGGCACCAAGGTGATGTACCAGGGCACCGAGATCGACTTCACCAAGGGCTGGAAGCGCATGACCATGGCTGAGGCTGTCAAGGAGTATGCCGGCATCGACTTTATGGCACTCACTCCGGAGGAGGCGCTCGAAGCCGTTAAGGCGAAGGGCCTCGAAATCGAAAAGGGCAAGGAGAGCTGGGGCGACCTGATGAGCCTGTGCTACGACGAGTACGTTGAGGAGAACCTCATGCAGCCGACCTTCATCACCGATTACCCGGTTGAGATTTCTCCGCTGGCAAAGCGCAAGCCGTCCGACCCGCGTCTGACCGAGCGCTTCGAGTGCTTTGTTTACGGCCGCGAGCTGTGCAATGCATTCTCCGAGCTGAACGACCCGATCGACCAGAAGGAGCGCTTCGAGCGTCAGGTTGCTCTGCGCGCCGCAGGCGACGAGGAAGCCGGCATGATGGACGAGGATTTCATCAACGCGCTGGAATACGGTATGCCTCCCACGGGCGGCATGGGCATGGGCATCGACCGTCTGGTTATGTTCCTGACCGATGCTGCATCCATTCGCGACGTTCTGCTGTTCCCGACAATGAAGCCGCTGGACTGATTGCGGGTGCACAAGGCAGAATAACCGTGTGTGCGCGAGATTCTGCAGATAGCTTACACCAAATTACCACAGGCTTGCAGCAAAGGAAGCCTTGGAAATGTACAGATTGAATTTGGGCAATCGACCCGTCGAGAAATCGGCGGGTCTTTTTTTGCCCATCGGAGGTGCGGCGGTGTGTTCTTTTCGCAGCCTTGCAGCTGCACAGCGTTTCGCGCCGGTATCTCATCTCAACTTGTTTTACAGGAATATTCGCCGCAAAAGCGCTCCGAATACGGCGTATAGTCTGTGTTTTCGCCTGTTTTGGCAGAAAAAAGGCGAAATTCCTTGAAATACCGTCCGTGAAGTGCTATGCTATTCTTATATAATGCCGTTTTGCGGCGAGAAATGAGGAAAAAGAAGGGCAGTCTGTCGGGGAGAGGCGGCTGTCACGGGTAAGGAGAATTGGTTGATGAAAACAAAAAAGCGGAAGCGCGGACTGTCCTTCCTGCTCGCGGTACTGGTAACAGCGGCATGTCTGCTGACCGGCTGCGGCACACAAAAGAGCGAAGCGCAGGAGGACGCGGAGACCATTCAAGTCTATCTGTGGAACACCACACTGTATGAAAATTACGCACCTTATATCCAGTCGCAGCTGCCGGATGTGAATATTGAGTTCATTGTCGGCAATAACGATCTGGATTTTTACAAATTTCTGAACGAGAACGGCGGTCTGCCGGACATCATTACCTGCTGCCGCTTCTCGCTGCATGATGCCGCGCCGCTGAAGGACAGTCTGATGAACCTCGCCACGACCAACGAGGCGGGCGCGGTCTACAACACCTACCTCAACAGCTTCAAAAACGAGGACGGCAGCGTAAACTGGCTGCCGGTCTGCGCGGACGCGCACGGCTTTGTGGTCAACCGCAGTCTGTTCGGGAAATACGGTATTCCGCTGCCCACCGATTACGACAGCTTTGTTTCCGCCTGCAAGGCGTTTGCAAAGCACGGTATCCGCGGCTTTGATGCGGACTATACCTACGATTACACCTGCATGGAAACCCTTCAGGGACTTTCGGTTTCCGAGCTTTCCTCGGCGGAAGGCCGCAAATGGCGCGCCGCGTACAGCGACCCGGCCAATACCGAGAAAGTCGGTCTGGACGACGCCGTCTGGCCGACCGCATTCAAGAACCTCGAGAACTTCATCCGCGATACCGGCCTGAACGCCGCTGACCTGACGCTGACCTACGACGACATCATGGACCGGATGCGCAGCGGCGAGCTTGCCATGTTCTTCAGCAGCTCTGCTAACGTTAAAATCCTGCAGGATGAGGGCATCGATACGACTTTCCTGCCGTTCTTCGGTCAGGACGGGCAGCAGTGGCTGATGACTACCCCGTATTTTCAGGTTGCTCTGAACCGCGAGCTGGAACAGGACAGCGCACGCCGCAACAAGGCGATACAGGTGCTCCATGTCATGCTCTCCGAGGAAGCACAGAACCGCATCATCTATGACGGACAGGACATTCTGAGCTACAGCCAGAACGTCAGCCTTCGCCTGACCGATTATCTGGAGGACGTGCGCCCGGTGGTCGAGCAGAACCATATGTACATCCGCATCGCCTCCAACGATTTCTTCTCGGTCTCCAAGGATGTGGTCTCGCGCATGATAGCGGGCGAATACACAGCAGAGCAGGCGTATCAGGCGTTCAACGCGCAGCTGCTTGCGGATGAGCCTGCCGCGGATACGGCTGTGCTGACCTTGGACAAGGGCTATTCAAACGTTTTCCATGCGGACAGCGGCAATGCCTCCTTCTCCGTAATGGCGAACACGCTGCGCGGCGTGTATGACACCGATGTGCTCATTGCTGCGGCGAACAGCTTTACCGGCAGCGTGCTGGCGGCAGACTACACCGAGAATATGGCTGCCTCTATGATCATGCCGAACGATCTGCGCGCGTATCGGCGCACGATGAACGGTGCGGAGCTGACCGAGACCGTCCGCGCCTTTGTCGAGGGCTGCGAGGGCGGCTTTACGCCGTTCAACCGCGGCTCTCTGCCGGTGGTCAGCGGCATCGCCATCGAGGTCAAGGAGGAAAACGGCGGCTTTACGCTGACCGGGATCACGCGGGACGGCAAACCGCTCCGCGAGGACGAGACCGTAACCGTAACCTGTCTGGCGACGGCGGGCAGCATGGCGCCGCTGTTTGCGGACGAGAGCCGTGCCTTCGAGGGCGGCGACACGAGAGTTCGGGACACCTGGAGCGCGTATGTCTCCGAGGGGAATGCCGTACTGGCGGAGCCGGAAAACTATATTACATTGAGGTAAACGGAAATGGCAGATAAAACACGCGGAAGCAAAATAAAATACCGCTTCCTGAAAAAATGGCGCCGCCCGGCCGCCGCACTGTTGGCTCTGGCGGTGCTGCTCGGCGGCATCTGCTATCGGTATTTCTTGTTTATGTCGCAGACGGTCTATCGGGAGAGCACTTCGCATCTGTCGGAGATCCTGCGTAAATCCGACAATATGCTGAACCATCTGGTCAGCCGAAACCAGATGATTCTGCATCTGTGGGGCGGTTTGCTGGAAAACGCCTCGAGCGAAGAACAGATCCGTTCCAGTCTGAACGAGATGCAGAAGGAGACCGGCTGCGCCGCCCTCTACTTCCTCGCCTCGGACGGCAGCTGCATGACGCAGGACGGCGAAAAGAGCAGCCTTGGCTCGCAGACCGATCTGGACACGCAGCTTTTCGCCGGAGAGGACGTCGTTGTGAATGCGGTGCTGCCCGGAAAGCCGCAGATGCTCGTGTTTGCCTGCCCGGAGATGAGCGGCACCTACCGCGGCTTCGCCTATGATGCGATCGCCATCGCCTACTATAATGGTACGGTGCTGAACGCGATCGACAACTCCGCCTTCGAGGGCACGAGCCACAACTATGTTGTCTACCCGGACGGGCGCGTTGTGCTCGACAGCGAGGCTGACGGTGAGAACGGCAGCGAGGAATCGGTCTATAATTTCCTCGCGGAGCTGCGCAGCAGCTCCAATCTGTCCGATAAAGCGTTCGATGCGCTGAGTGACGATTTCGCGCAGGGCAGGAACGGCAGTCTGATGCTGACGCTGCATGGAACCCGGTACTATCTGGTCTACGAGAACACAGGCATCCAGGACTGGATCATGCTCAGCATTGTCCCGGTCAGCGTTGTTAACGCCGGCATGGATACGCTGTGGCGCCGGACGGTCGAGATCGTGGTCGTTATCGCGTGCCTGCTTATGGTGCTGCTTATCGCGCTCATCGTGCACAGGAGCCGTGACGCGCTGCGTCGGAGAGATACCGAGATTCTGTACCGGGATGAGCTGTTCACCCGGCTCTCACGCAACGTGGACGATGTTTTCTTCATGCTGGATGCCGAAACCTCCCGCACGGACTATGTCAGCCCGAACATCGAGCGGCTGCTGGGCGTGCCGCTCGAGCAGGTGCAGCAGGACATCCGTGCACTGCGGGCGCTGCACCCGAAGGACTCTCCCGACCACGATAAGAACTTCCTCGCGGGGATTCAGTGCGGCGAGCAGAGCGAATGGGATGCCGATTATGCCCATCAGCAGACCGGTGAGCGCCGCTGGTTCCACATCGTCGCCATGGGCAGCGAGGTCGCAGGCCGGACCAAGTACATCCTCGTGATGTCCGACCGCACGGCTGACCGGAAGATCAATCAGGCGCTTTCCGAGGCGGTCGCGGCCGCCGAAGCCGCCAGCCGCGCCAAGAGCACCTTCCTGTCCAATATGTCGCACGATATTCGCACACCGATGAATGCGATCATCGGCTTTACCACCCTTGCGGTCAGCAATATCGACAATCAGGAACGGGTGAAGGACTATCTGACCAAAACCCTCTCCTCGAGCCGCCACCTGCTCGCGCTCATCAACGATATTCTGGACATGAGCCGCATCGAGAGCGGCAAGCTTCATCTGGAGGAAACCGAGGTCAACCTCGCCGAGATGCTGCACGATATCAAGACCATCGTCAGCGGACAGATATACGCCAAGCAGCTCGAGCTTTATATGGATGTGCTTGACGTTGCCGACGAGGACGTTTACTGTGACCGGACGCGCATGGGGCAGATCCTGCTCAACCTGCTGTCCAACGCCATCAAGTTCACGCCGGCGGGCGGCACGGTTTCCGTGCGCGTCCGGCAGTTTGCCGGAACTGTGCGCGACTGTGCACAGTACGAGTTCCGCGTCCGCGACAACGGCATCGGCATGAGTCCGGAGTTCGCGCAGAAGATCTTTGAGCCGTTTGAACGCGAGCGTACCTCCACGGTCAGCCGGATACAGGGAACCGGCCTCGGCATGGCCATCACCCGGAATATCGTCGAGATGATGGGCGGCACGATCAAGGTGCAGACCGAGAAGAACCGAGGTACCGAGTTTATCATCTGCCTGCCGCTGCGCGTGCAGACCGGCAGCCGCCGCGAGGAAAAGATTGCGGAGCTTGCCGGCCTCAAGGCGCTGGTGGTGGACGACGATTTCAACACCTGCGACAGCGTGGCAAAGCTGCTGACCCGTGTGGGAATGCGTGCGGAGTGGACGCTCTCCGGCCGGGAGGCCGTGCTGCGTGCGCGGCAGTCCATCGAGTTGGGTGACCCCTGCCGCGCCTATATCATCGACTGGCGGCTGCCGGACATGAACGGCATCGAGGTCACGCGCCAGATTCGCAGCCTGAATGATGACACCCCCATCATCATCCTGACCGCCTACGACTGGTCGGACATCGAAGCGGAGGCGAAGGCGGCAGGCGTGACGGCCTTCTGCTCCAAGCCGATGTTCTTGTCCGACCTGCGCGACACCCTGCTGACAGCCATCGGGCACATGCAGACGGCGGAGGAGCAGGACATCCTGCCCGGGAAAAACGCCGACTTCCGCGGACGGCATATCCTGTTGGTTGAGGATAACGAGCTGAACCGTGAGATCGCAATGACAATCCTGCACGAGTACGGTTTTCTGGTCGATATCGCCGAGAACGGCGCGGTCGCGGTGGAAGAGGTCCGCACCGCGGACCCGGGCCGCTATGATCTGGTGCTGATGGATGTGCAGATGCCGGTCATGGACGGCTACACCGCCACCCAGCGCATTCGTGCGCTGAAGGACTCGGCGCGCGCCGCAGTCCCGATCGTTGCCATGACGGCCAACGTGTTTGAGGAGGAGCGAAAGCAGGCGTTCGACTGCGGCATGAACGGCTTTTTGTCCAAGCCGATCGTGGTTGAGGAGCTGATCGACGCGCTGAAGGGCATTATGCACTGACCGCGCCATGCGGATATATCAAAACCCGGAGTACCGGCCGAAAACGGCTGACGGTACTTCGGGTTTTTCGGATATGCAGAGGAAAATAAATGCCGCTGCGCCGCAATCTTCGCTTTCTTTTTGGGTCGGGAAATAGTATAATTATGGCATGGGAAAAGGAATGAATACATTTTACCGAAGGAGGGGCAGAACATGAAAAAGCGATCAAGAATTGCTCTGCTGACCGCACTTCTCACCATAGTGTTCGCGGCAGGCATTAGCGTTTACAGCAACTACATCGGAATGCAGATTTATCAGGAAAGCTCGAATCATCTGCTCGAAAGCTATGCGCAAATCTCTAAGACCTTCACGCTGTTCGTGCAGCGAAACTGGACCGTGCTGAGCCAGTGGGACAGTCTGATGAAGAATGAGAAGGAGGATGCGGATGTTGACAGCATCTGGTCGGATGCGCAGAGCAACAAGCTGTCGTGGCATTACAGCGACTTCTATCTGTTCAACGAGAGCACGCAGTATCTAACAGCAGATGGGCGAAAGGGCAGCGCCGACAGCATCGACGGCGTTTTTCAGGAGATGTACAGCAAGGGCGAGCCAATCGTCTCCACCTATACGGCAACCTACGGCGTGCCCAAGATCGCGTTTGCGATGCCGATGAGCCGCAATCTGACGCTGGACGGCGTGACCTACACCGGTATCGCGGTCAGCTATGACACGGATATGGTCGATGATCTGGTTGACGGCAGCATGTACGGCGGACAGAGCGACTGCTATGTGGTGCGCTCGAACGGCGACATCGTGCTGAAGCTTGAGCCGCAGACCGAGCTGTGCGCGGGAATGACCAACCTGTACGACCTGTCCAACCACGCTGACTGGAAATATGGCAGCATGGACGATATCAAGGACTGCATTCAGCTTGGCAAGAGCGGAAGCGCGCAGTTCACCTGCGATGGGACGAGAAACTATCTGGTCGCGATGCCGACCGCGTTTCCGGACTGGTCACTCGTTGGCATCATCCAGGCGGATGAGGTGGACGGTGCACTGTATGACGTGCAGAATTCCTCGCTCATCCTGCTCGGCGCACTCTGTTTTTTCACCGTCATCATCGTGGTGCTGGCGCTGGGGATGGAGAGCCGGCTGCGCCTTAAGAACGAGGAAATGGAGCGGCTGAACCTCGAGCGCGAAAAGATGAAAAGCGACCGTTTCCTGCAAAGCATGAGCCGCATCGTCGATCGCTATGCGGTCGTCAATCTGGATACCGGACGCTACCGCTATCATGAGCTGCGGTTCGATCAGCCGATCTATCCGACCTCCGGGCAGTATTCGGAAATGGTCGAAATTATCTCTAAACGCTATGCCGCGCTGACCGATACGGAAAACGCCAAGCTCTCGCGGCTGCTTACGCCGGACTATCTGCGCAGCGTGCTCCGCAAACCGGATGACAATCTCAAAATCGAGTATTGCAGCCGGACGGAGAACGCCTATATGGTGATGACCGTCCTCCCGGTCGAGTGGCACGCGGACGGCACGGTCTCCGTGATCATGCAGGTTGTGCAGGATATCGGGCAGAAGGTCGAGCTGGAAAACATGGCAAACACGGACAGCCTGACCGGCCTGTTCAACGAGCGCTATTTCAGCCGGGTCCTGAACATCTGTGAGGCGAAAAAGCTGCCGTTTGTGCTGTATTACCTCGATCTCGACCGTTTTAAGCCGATAAACGACACCTACGGTCACGCCATGGGAGACCGGCTGCTCAAGGAGATCAGCGCGCGGCTGCTGCGCTGCATCCGCAGCCGGGACTACGCCTTCCGCATCGGCGGCGATGAGTTCGCGCTTATCGTCAGCGCCGATATGGACGAGGAGCAGCGCAGCCGCATGGCCGAGCGCATCCAGACTATGCTCTCTGCGCCCATCGTTATCGAAGGAAAACTGCTTTCTGTCGGCGTCAGATGCGGCTGCGCCTGCTATCCGGAGGACGGTGACGCTTCGCAGGTGCGCATCACGGCGGACAGTCGCATGTACGCGGAAAAGCAGCACCATCACGAAGACGACCGGACGGAGGAACAGTCATGAAACACAAAACCCTGCGGTGCACCGCAGAGACAGCCGCCCTGCTGCTGACCGTGGCAATGCTGGCGTTCCTCATTGCCGGACTGCATCAGCACGAGCCGGACAGGGAGCTTTCCACCCTTGATACCGGCTGGTATCAGCTGACGGACGGCGTGCGGCACGAGGTTGCGCTCCCGGTCACGCTTCCGGCCGCGCCGGAACAGACGCTTACCTTATATAACGACACGCTGACCGACAGCGATGCCGGAAAGCTGCTGTCCGCGCGCGGCGTGGAATACGGCATCGAGATCCGTGCAGGCGAAACGCTGCTCTATCGCTACGAGGACAACGCTTTTCCGAAAAACACGCAGATGAAGGGTCGCCTGTGGGCGGATGCGGAGCTTCCGGACAACATCGGCGGACAGACACTCAGCCTGACCTTTACGCAGCTTTCCGACCGGACCGGCAGGTTTGACGCGCCTCTGCTCGGCTCGGTGCGGAGCATCACCGGTCACCATATCCAGACCTCGCTGTTTTCCCTGGTCATGATGCTCGCCATGGTCATCCTTGCCGTGCTGGCGCTGCTGATCTTCTGCTACATGAGCAGTCGCGGCATCCACGAGCGCCGCTTCCTCGATGTGGCGGTCTTTCTGCTGCTGTGCAGCCTGTGGTGCCTGACCGATTCCGCTCTGTATCAGATTTATGGACGGGACACTGCCGCCGGAAGCGTCGTTTCCTTTTACGCCTTTATGCTGATGTCTATCCCGATGGTGCATTTTGTCCGCAACACGGTAAGCGGCAGACAGCAGCTTGTTCCCGATATATGCATTGCGCTGTTCTGCGCCAACGTGCTCGCACAGGGCGCGGCGTACCGGCTTTTCGGCATCCGGTTTATTGATATGCTGCCGCTGACGCACCTGATTCTGGCGGCAGGTGTTGCAGCGATGCTGATCGTGCTGCTCCGGTCGTACCGCGAGCAGCCCTCGCAGCAGCTTCGGCTGCATATTGCGGCGTTTGCCGCACTGGGTGTGTTCGGCGTGGCCGCGCTCGTCCTGTACGGCCTGCTGCACATCTACTGGTACGATGCGATATTCCAGTTTGGCGTGCTGCTGTTCATCATCCTGATCTTCCGTGAACTGATCGGACAGGCGACCGAGGATATGTGCTTTCACATGGAGCACCGTATCAGCCATCAGATGCAGCGCGAGGACCGTATGACCGGTCTGCCGAATCGCCGTGCATTCGAGGAATACATGGAGCGCATCCGCACCGGCGAGGTCGGATGCCGCGACGCGGTGCTGACCTATATCCGGCTGGAGGGCCTGAACGAGCGCAATGACTGCTTCGGCCTTCAGGCAGGAGATGAGGCGGTCATCGCCGCCGCGCGATGCGTTGCAGACTTTTGCCGCGCGTGCGAGGACGGAGGCGAAAGCGTATCGTGCTTCCGCACCGGCGGAAACGAGTTCGCCCTTATCCGCCCCGAGCCAAGTGCAAATTCGGGGCAGCTGCACCGGCAGTTCAGCGCGATCGTTGCGCGGTACAACCGCACCTGTGTGCCGCGCGCCCGCATCACGATGACCTACGGCTTCAGCCGCCTGTGCGACGAGGACGGAAAATCACGCAGTATCAGCGCATGGAAGGCGGAGGCGGACGCCTATTTGAAGAGAAATGAAACCAGACTGGGAGGGGACACGGAATGACAACCAATCTACATTATCTGATCGCCGGGATGGCGGTGCTGCTGGTTGTTCTGTGGCAGTATTCTCATCAGCGGCAGATGGATGACCGGAACAGCCTCATGTTCCGCCGTCTGCTGACCGTCGTCAGTCTGGACGTTTTCACCGAGCTGGTGAGTACATGCTTCATTCTGTACGCTCCGTACAGTTTCGGCATCGGCCGCATGGTCTCGAACACCGTGTTCTATCTGTTTCAAGCGATTCTGCCGCTCATGCTGCTGTACTATGTCTGTACACTGTGCTCGAGCCGCGTGATCTCCACCGGAACCGTACTGCGCATGGGCATTCCGACTATCGCTCTGATCTTTATCATTCTGACCAACCCCTTCACCGAAAAGCTGTTCTATTTCGACAGCACCGGCTACTGCTACGGTCCGTGGTATCTGCTGCTGTACATCAGCGCCCTGCTGCACATCGCGGCGGTAGCGATTTTTGTCGCGGTGCACCGGGATGCGGTCAGCCGCCGCAATCTGACGGCGCTGCTTACGGTCTTTTTGCTCGCCGCCTTCGGCATCGCCGCGCAGGCCGTCAATCCCGCGGTGCTGACGACCGGCTTCGGCCTTTCGCTCAGCATCCTCGCAATGTATCTGACCATCAACAATCCCTGCGCGTGCATGGACAGCCTGACCGGACTGAATGACAAGCAGTATCTGCTGCGCCGCATGAACGAGTTGACCGACGCGCACAAGGCCTTTCACATTATCACGGTCTACGCCTACCAGCTTGACCACATGAACAAAGTCTCCGGCGTGCAGAGCGGCGACGAATTTCTGCGCCGCGCGGCAGAGCACATGCAGGAGATCGCGGGCAGGAACGTGTTCCGCGTGACAGGCAAGCGGTTTCTACTGCTGACGTTCTCGCTGCGCGAGTACGAAGCCTGCCTGACGAGTCTGCGGCAGGTGTTCCGCACGCAGCCGGATGACGAGCAGGCCGCTCCCTCGCCGGTCATCCTGTGCGGCGTGGTGGGCGCGGAAAAGCTGGGAACGGGCGGCCTTGTGCTGGATTATGCGGAATATCTCGAATCTCTCGCAGCACGCAGCGGCGGGACTGAGGTCATCCAGAACGACCGCAAGAACAGGGACAGCTTTTACTACAACAAGCAGGTCGAGCAGTTCCTGCACCGCGCGATCGACGAGGATCTGTTCGAGGTCTATTATCAGCCGGTCTATTCGCTGCATCAGCAGCGCTTTGTCACCCTTGAGGCGCTCAGCCGCCTGCGGCATCCCACACTCGGCTGGATTTCGCCGGATATTTTTATCCGCCTTGCGGAGAAGAATCACCTTATCAGTCAGATCACCGAGCTTCAGCTGCGGCGCGTCTGCCGTTTTCTACGCGAAAACCCGGCGCTCCGCGCGAGCATTGCGAACGTCAAGATCAATCTTTCGCCGCTCGATCTCATTCACAGCGATGGCGGAAGCCACCTGATCCGCATTCTGGACGAATACGGCCTGCCGTACTCCTGCTTCCAGTTTGAGATTACCGAGACGGTTGCGACCGAGTATTCCGCGAGCCTGACCCGGGTGGCGGAGAGCTTTCAGGCGGCCGGCATCGGCCTGTGCCTGGACGATTTCGGCTCGGGTTACGCCAACCTGAACACGGTCATGCAGCTGCCGTTCTCGGTCATCAAGCTCGACCGTTCGCTGCTGTTCCACATCTGCACGGACAAAAACGCCGCGATCTTCTACCAGAGCATCGTATCCGCCTTCTGCCGTCTCGGCTACCGCATCATTGCGGAGGGCGTAGAGACGCAGGAGGAGATGGAGCTGCTGCGGAGCTGGAACGTGGATATGATTCAGGGCTATTATTTCTCTCGTCCTCTGCCGCCGGGAGACCTGCTGCGGCTGCTGACCGAGGAAGACGTCGAACAGATGTGACCGGGTGCGGCGGACCGCCTCAAAAATCCGTGAAAAAAATTTTTTAGAAGCTGGAACCTTTTTAGACGTGCTTCGTCTAATAGAGAGAAAGAGAGCAGATACTGCTCTCTTAGAAAGAAGGCTTTTTACATGAAAAAAACACTGATGGTATTTGCATGCACGGCTCTGCTGGCTGCATCGCTTTCGGCCTGCGGCAGCAAGCCCGCCGAAAATACGGATACCGGTACAGCATCGTCTGCGGCGGCCTCGTCCTCGAGCAGCGAACAGCAGCAGGAAAATACGCTCACCGGCTCGCTCGATGAGAAGAAGAACGGCATGTTCGTTGTAACGGATGCTGAGGGTGCCGCCTATGAATTTACCTACGATCCCTCCAATACGCCGAAGGGTCTGGACGATGCCGCAGAGGGCGATTCGGTCACTGTGACTTATACGGGCACGGTATCCGAGGTCGATTCGTTTGACGGTACGGTCGTTTCGGTCGAGAAAGCTGAGGCAGCACAAAATTAAAGACGCGGCTTCTTGCGCAGGCTCCGGTCGCGCTGCCGCGGCTCCTTGCGCAGACTCCGTCGCGCTGCCGCTTGGAAAGAACGCAAAAAAAATCCCCTGCCGGGGACAGATTTTCTGTCTCCCCGGCAGGGGATTTCGCTTTTCAGGACTTCTGCTCTGCCTTGTCCAGATACATCAGATAATCCGCCTTGCGGATAGCCTCTGTGATCGGATGCACGCCGCAGATGCCGCCGATGCTGACCGAAAGCTGAACATCTGCAAACTCCGACATGCGGATGCCGCGCACGGCCTGCTGAATCTGCTTTTTCTTGTCGAGGAAGACCTCCTCGGTCATACGCGGAAACAGCAGCAGGAACTCGTCACCGCCGTAACGGATCAGAATATCGGTCTTGCGGATGCAGGAGCGCACCGCGTCCGCAATGTCGCGCAGCGCCGCGTCGCCTGCGGCGTGGCCGTAGCGATCGTTGATAAGCTTGAAGCTGTTCACGTCGATCAGCGCCACGCCCTCCATGCCCTCAAGGTGGGTGCGGTAGGTTTCAAAATAACGGCGCGAATAGACGTTGGTCAGCGGGTCGAGGAACAGCTGCATATCCTCGCCGCGCGTGCGGTCAAGCAGAAAACGTGAGCCGTTTGCGTCGATCCAGCGGCCCTCGTTGAGCCGCGAGACCAGCTCGAGCACGCAGGGCGTGCCGTTGATCGTAATATACTTGGAGATGACGAAATACATCTCATTTCGTGTAAATTCGAGCTTATTGAGCGTAGTATGCTCAGCATACGCCCGTGCAGAGATGCAGTTGGCGCAGCCCACGTCGGTATCCCAGAATGCGGCGCAGCGCTCACCCGTGCGGTGCAGAACGCCGTCCGCATCGAGATCGAGCACGGCGTATTTCGTCGGGTCAACCAGACGGACGACATCAAAGAACGCGCTCAGACGCTGTATATCATTGGTGATCGACGGCTCGTCCGTTGCGCTTTTGTCTGTGCAGCGGAAGGGCGCACAGCTGTCCTGCACTTTCTGCGTGTCGGTCAGACAGCCGATTACGCCGACATAGTGACCGGGGGAGAACGGCGACCAGAGCGTACGCATCCGGATGTTGTGCCAGTGCTGCTCGTGCCCGACCGGCAGGAGCAGGCTGAGCGAAAGCTCATTGTTCTCGGGCGTTGTGGCCTTGAGGGCGGCTCTTAGCCGCGCAATATCGGCCGGCCGCAGCAGTCGGAGACTGTCCGGTTCATGCACGTTCAGTATCGTGCGCTGCTGCTGCCGCGGACGGCTTTGGTCGGCTATTATGACGATATCGGCGGGAACGTCATACTCAAACTGCACATCGCCGCAGCAGGAGACAAAGAAATCCAGCTTTTCCTTGACATAATCCAGCTCGCGCTGGGCGCGGTCGCTGAGCGGTACATCGCTCTTTTGCAGCAGCTCGGCAGACAGGCGCTTTGCGTCGCGGTGGAGCACCTGATCGGCGGCGAGCGTCGGCAGTGCGCTTCGGAGGCGCATGCTGATCTCATGAAGGCAGTCGAGCAGCATCGGGTTGAACGCGCCGCACTCTCCGTTGAGGATCATGGTGATGGCGGTGTCGTGGCTGTACGCCTTTTTGTAGCAGCGGTCACTGGTCAGCGCGTCAAATACGTCCGCCAGTGCGACCACCTGCGCCGAGATCGGGATCTGTTCACCGAGCAGACCATCCGGATAGCCGCCGCCGTCCCAGCGCTCGTGGTGCCAGCGGCAGATCTCGATAGCGACCTTGACCAGCGGCTCGTCGCGGTATTGCGTCAACTCCTCGAGCATGGATGCGCCGACGGCGGGATGGGTGCGGATGATGTTGAATTCCTCGGGCGTCAGTGCGCCCGTCTTGTTCAGAATGCTCTCGGGGATGCTGATCTTGCCGATGTCGTGCAGGGCGGACGCGGTGGTGATGAGGCGGATCTTTTCCTCGGTCAGACCGTATACATCGGTCTTTTCGGTCAGCTTGCGCAGCAGCATTTCGGTCACGGTCTGCACCTGAAGCACATGCTGTGCGCTCTCACTGTTGCGGAACTCGACAATATGACTGAGGATGCCGATCATGACATGGCTGTTCTTCTCGTTCCGATAGATCTGGTCGGAGACCATGTCCATCAGCCGCTTCTGGTTGGCGTAGAGCGTGAGCGTGTTTTTGACGCGGCGCTGCACAATGAAGGAGTCGAACGGACGGCGGATATAGTCGGTAATGCCAAGGCTGTAACAGCGTTCGATAACCGCACGGTCCTCGGCGGCGGAGATCATGATGACTGGCAGCTCCTCGATCCAGCGGAACTGATTCATGCGCTCGAGCACGCCGAAGCCGTCAATTTTCGGCATATTGATATCCAGCAGCAGCAGGTCGATGTGCATATCCTGCTGGATCATGAGGAGGGCCTGCGCGCCGTCCTCTGCCTCTGCGTAGTCATATTCCTCACCGAGAATCGCCTTGAGCATTTCTCGGTTGAGTTCTGAGTCATCAACAATCAGAATTTTCTGTCGGTTCATAGTCGTTCGACCGCAGCCGGGTCGCTCTCCCTCCCTTTGTTTACCGGAATTTGACCGGTTACACAATTATATTATACTACCAATGCGATGCAGAATAAAGGAAAACTTCCGTCAGCGCCAACGGCGGAAATTTCTGTTGTGCAGGAGCGCGGCAGCATGTTATAATAAAAAATAAATTGTGCCGACCTGCGGCACAGACAACGAACAAGAGAGAGGACACCATCATCGGTATGAACAGACACAAACGGGTAAAATGCGCTCTGGCGCTTTTGACCATGCTGACGGCGGGTCTGCTGTCCGGCTGCGCCTCGGAGGCGGCATCCGACAGCACACTTCCGACGATTACCGTCGGCAGCGACACCTATCCGCCTTATGTTTATATGGATAATAACGGCGACATTACCGGTCTGGACGTGGATATTGCGGAGGAGGCATTCCGCCGCATGGGATACCGCGCGGAATTCACCACGATCGACTGGGAACAAAAGACCGAGCTGGTCGATAACGGAGAAATCGACTGCATATGGGGCTGCTTTTCCATGGACGGCCGCGAGAACGATTATCAGTGGGCGGGACCGTATCTGGTGAGCCGTCAGGTCATTGCCGTCGGCGCGCAGAGCGGCATCGAGCAAATGAGCGATCTTGCCGGAAAGACCATCGCGGTGCAGGCTACCGGCAAGCCGGAGGCGATCTTTCTGAGCGGAGGCGAAAACGTCCCGGCCTTCCGAAATGTCATCAGCCTCGCTGACCGCGGGGTGCAGTATGCCATGCTGGACTGCGGCTATGTGGACGCAGTAGCAGGACACGAGGAGGCTATCCGGCAGTATATGAAGGACTACGGCGCGAACTTCCGCATTCTGGATGAACCGCTGCTGACGACCGGCATCGGCGTGGCATTTTCCAGGCACGACACACGCGGTCTTGCGGCGCAGCTGACCGAGGTTGTCGCGCAGATGCGCGAGGACGGCAGCATGGAACAGCTGGTCGGAAAATATCTCGAGGTCCCCGCGCACAGTCTGGAGGTGGAGCAGCTTGAACAATAATTCCCGACGCATTGTCTTACGAAGGACGTTCTGGTGCCTGTGCTTCGCAGCGGGGCTTTTGTTCCTCAGCGCGGTATTCCTGCTGTCCCGGCACGCGGATATGCGGGACTGCGAGCAGCGCATGACCGAACTGATCGACTTTGTAAAGGAGCAGTCCTCCTCCTATGTGCAGTATAACGAGACTGCCGTGGCCAAGGCGCTCGTGCGCGGAACGACCGCCGTTCAGGAGCTGGAGGGCGTGACGCTTGACTGCGGCGAGGATGAGCTGCGGCAGTATGCGGAGCGGCTGGGGCTGACCGGCATTTCGGTGCTGGATGCGAACGGCAGGCTGGTCTGCGAGTACAGCACGGACGGCATCGGCTATACCCGCCTGCAAACCGATTTGGAAGCCGAGCGCGTGCTCGCTGTGATCGGTCATCCGCAGAGCACCTATGTTCGGCGCGTGCAGCTGACCGACGGCTCGTTTGCCGACGTTGCCGTGCGCAGCTGTTCGGACGACCGCGGCGCGGTGCTTGGCTGGCGGCACACCGGGGCGGCGTTCGCAAAGAAATCCGTGCTCTCCGTGCAGAATCTGCTCGACGGCTACGACGCCGAGACCACGGGAACCGTGCTCCTGTCGGACGGCAACCGCGTAACCGCGTCGGACGATCTATCCCTCATCGGTACGGATACCACGGAAAATGATCTGCTCCGCCGCATCCGCTCGAGCGGCCATGCCGATCGGCTAGTCTATGCCGGACGCAGGGGACTGACCCGATACTACGGCATGTACAGCCACGGGCGCAACTTCTACTACTATATATATGTCCCGGGCAGACTGCTCTACACGAAGACGCCGGTCAATTTGGCTGTGTCGTTCCTCGCCTGTGCGATCGTTCTGACGCTGCTTCTGTTTGTGCGCCGAGGCACGGAAAAGAGCTTTCTCCAGCAGCAGAAAACGCTCGAAAAGGAATATCAGACCTCGCTTGAGCAGAAAAACGCCGAGCTTGAACGCGCTATCCGTCAGGAAACGGCGGCAAACCGCGCCAAGCGCGAATTTCTGTTCAATATGTCGCACGACATCCGCACGCCGATGAACGCGATCATCGGCTTCACCTCGCTTGCGGCCACCCATATCGACAACCGCGAGCAGGTGCTCGACTACCTGAAAAAGACCGCAACGGCGAGCCAGCATCTGCTCTCGCTTATTAACGATGTGCTCGATATGAGCCGCATCGAGAGCGGCAAGGTCTCACTCGAGCTGCGCCCGGTGCAGCTGCCCGAGCTTGTGCACGACCTGCGCGATATCATCCAGCCGAGCATCACAGCCAAGCGCATCTCACTTTTCATCGACATGGTCGATGTGGAGGACGAGAATGTGGTTGCCGACCCTATGCGCCTCAATCAGATCATGCTCAATATCCTGTCCAATGCCATCAAGTTCACCCCGGTAGGCGGCATGATCACCCTGCGCATCGTTCAGAAGCAGACCGCGCCGCATGGCAGTGCGGACTATGAATTCCATATCCGTGACACCGGCATCGGCATGAGCTCGGCGTTTCAGGAGCATATCTTCGAGCAGTTTGCGCGCGAGGAGACCTCAACCGTGAGCAAAATTCAGGGAACCGGCCTCGGTATGGCGATCACGAAAAATCTGGTCGATATGATGGGCGGCAATATTTCGGTCGAGAGCGAGCCGGGGAAAGGCTCGAAATTTACAGTTTCCCTGCGCTTTCCTATCAGCGGAGAGCAGGCCGCGCCGCAGCGTATCCCCCAGCTTGAGGGTCTGCGTGCGCTTGTGGCGGATGATGACACCGACACCTGTCTGAATGTCAGCAAAATGCTGCGAATGATCGGCATGCGGTCGGACTGGACGACCTCGGGACATGAGGCTGTCGTCCGTACGCAGGACGCGATCGAGCAGGGCGACGGCTTCTATGTCTTCATTATCGACTGGATGATACCCGATCTGAACGGCCTTGAGGTCGTGCGCCGCATCCGCAAGCTGATCGGCAGCAACACCCCAATCATCATCCTGACCGCCTACGACTGGACGGATATCGAGGTTGAGGCAAAGGCCGCAGGCGTGACCGCGTTCTGCGCCAAGCCGCTGTTCATGTCCGAGCTGCGCCGCGTACTGGCTGAGCCGTTTCTTTCGGCAGAGCCTGCGGAGCAGACGGAGAAAAAGGCGGATTTCGCCGGAAAACGGCTGCTGGTCGTCGAGGATAACGCCCTCAACCGCGAAATCGCGGTGACGATGCTCGAGGAAGGCGGGTTCGAGGTGGACACGGCGGAAAACGGAAAGGTCGCGGTAGACAAGGTGCGCGAGAGTGCGCCCGGGCACTATGATCTGGTGCTGATGGATATTCAGATGCCGATCATGGACGGTTATGCGGCTGCGCGTGCCATCCGCGCTCTGCCGGATGCCGAAAAGGCGGGTCTGCCCATTGTCGCCATGACGGCGAACGCCTTTGACGAGGACAGGCAGAACGCAGAGAAGGCAGGCATGAACGGCCATCTTTCCAAGCCGTTCGATATGCAGCAGCTGCTCACGATGCTCCGGGAGAAGCTGTCGCCGTAACGCTTTCATTTTCATTGCGTTATTCGACAAGGAAGCTGCCGGATCAGATTGAATAGGAAACGCAGGAAGCGTCCGTTAGGGATGCCTTCCTGCGTTTTTCTTTGCACACTGCCGGTACGGCGGATTTTTTTACCTTTTTTTGCCCAGAAAAGGTTTACATTGCTTATTAATTGGCTTATGATAAAATCTGACAAAGGAGGTGGGTCTGTGCACAGAGTACGTCAATGGTGGGTGCATCTGTCCATTGTGAACAAGGCGATCGTGCTGAGCTGCGCATTCGTCATTCCCATTCTGCTGGTGGTGGGACTGTTAATGAACGATTTTTACGATTACCGCGAGAAAAGCAATGATATCCTGTCCGAATATGCACGCTGCACGGACTACATGAACGCCATGGAGCAGGAAAATGCGCTTCTGAGCGAGCTGACGTTTGCGGCGCCCGGGTCCGATACGATCGACAAATATGCGGACGCCGTGCAGGACACCGCCTGTGCGTGGGAGCGGCTGCGCAGCGCAGAGACCGACGGCAACACGCAGAGCGAGGTGCTCAAGCAGGTCATCGACCGCACGATGAAAAGCTATCGAGTCCGTCAGGAGACGTTCATCGCGCAGCTGCATGGCGGCACATTTGACGCGGTGAACTACGAAGCTCTGCGTACACAGGGCAGCTATCTGACGCAATACACCGACCAGCTGACGGCGGCCTTTCTGATGGAGGGACGCGAGGGTTATCTGGTCCTCGGTCAGCGGGGTACCGCGCAGAACATGGTATTTACCATCGTAGCCGCGATCGGCAGCGTGCTGTTTGCAGGCGCGATGCTGTACTACGCACGCAGCCTGCTGCTGCCGGTACAGCAGATGAGCCGCGGTGCACACCGCGTCGCGGATGGCGAATACGACATTGAGGACTTTAACTTTGCACGCTCGGACGAAATCGGTATGCTCGCCGACTCGTTCAACCACCTCAAGCACCAGATTGCGCGGACGATTCACGCACTGGAAAGCGAAGCACAGCTGGAAAAATCCCTGCGTCAGCAGGAGAGCGAGGCAGCACGCCTGCGGCAGCTGATCGAGCAGAGTCGCTTTGCGCAGCTGCAGAGCCAGATCAACCCGCATTTTCTGTTCAACACGCTGCAGAGCGTGGCCAACATGGCCGGAATCGAGCAGGCGACCGTCACCGGCGACATGGTGGTGCGGCTGGCGAACTTCTTCCGCTACACGCTTGACCATGACGACAGCGTGGTAACACTCGACCGCGAGCTTGCGTTGCTGCGCGACTACATTTCCCTGCAGGAGCTGCGGTTCGGTGAACGCATTTCGTTCGAGATGGACTGCGACAGCCGCTGTGCGGCCTGTGAACTGCCGAAATTCACACTGCAGCCGATTGTGGAAAACTCTATCGTACACGGCATGCGCAGCCGCAGTGCGGGCGGCCGCATCCGCATTGTCACTGAGAGCACACCGAATGGCTGCCGCATCCAGATTACGGACAACGGCGGCGGCTTCTCGCGCAGCAAAATGAAACAGAACACCGCCGAGGGACACCGGTCCATCGGCCTGCAGAATATCGCGGGACGCATTGCGCTGTCCGGCGGCAGCTTCCGCATTGTCAGCTGTCCCGGATTGGGCACGACAGCCCGCATCATACTGCCCATGAAAGGGGAAGAGCATATATGTTAAAGGTACTGATCGCGGAGGACGAACCGCTGAGTCTGCAGAATCTGAGCGGACAGATGCGCGATTTGCTTGGCGCGGATGCACTCATCGAGGGAGTTGCGAACGGACGGGAGGCGGTTGAACGCGCCCGTCAAATTCAGCCGCAGCTGGTGCTGATGGATATTGAAATGCCGGTGATGAACGGCCTTGATGCGGCAGCCATCATCCACAAAGCCATGCCGGAAACCCACATTGTATTCCTGACTGCCTTCGACCGCTTCGATTACGCCGTAGGCGCCATGCGGGCCGGCGGAACGGATTATCTGGTCAAGCCGTTTGACAGCGCACAGATTACCGCCTGCCTGCGCAAGCTGAATCTGCTGCCGGAAAGCCGTCCGGCGGTATGCGGGGACAAGCCGGGAAATACGTTCTGCACCCAGTTTTCCGTGTGGCTGGAGCATCATTACATGCAGGATGTGTCGCTTGATCAGGCGGCAGAGGCGATGGGCATGAGTTCGTTCTACTTCTCACGCTTTTTTCGCACCTCGTATAACCAGACCTTCCTTGAATACTTGACCGCCTACCGTATCGACCGTGCGGTTGAGCTGCTGCAGCAGACTGATATTCCGGTACGGGAAATCGCTGTTCGGGTCGGCTATACGGATGCAAACTACTTCACGAAGGTGTTCAAGCGGCATTTGGGCGTAACGCCTACCGAGTACCGCAATCATAACGCAAACTGAACGAGCCGCGCGGCAGAATTTACGGAATTTATACGGAAAATTTACTATATCTTCCAAAATGTTTATGCAAATGTCATAAAATAGAATGTGAAAATTTTCAGTACGCTGTGATTTTACCTGTCTACCGCAAGTATTTACGATGTTGCCGAAACTGGTCACCCTATATAATAGGAGATGGAAAGATGAATAAACGCTTTCGGTGTGTGATCGCTGGATGGCTGCTGCTCATGCTCTGTGCATGTACCGGCGGCACGGACGAGCCGCATATCCGCTATTACCGCCTTGCCAGCGGGCAGAGCGAAAACTACCTCGCCAATCAGGCGTGTCAGCGCTTCTGCGACATGGTGCGCAGGGAAACGGACGGCGCGATACAAATTCTGCCGAGCTTTGATAACGAGCTTGGTACCGATGCATCCGCACTTGAGCAGTGCGTGTACGGCGGCATTGATTTTGTACGCACGCCAATCTCGTCTGCCGCAGCGTATGCACCGAAGCTTGCGGCGCTGCAGCTGCCGTACGAGTACACCTCGGACAAGCACCTGTTCCGGGTGCTGGACGGCGCAGTCGGTCAGCAGGTAATGGCCTCGCTAGAGGACAAGGGCCTTACCGGTTTAAGCTATTTTTATGCCGGTTACCGGTGCTTTTTCACGACAGGAAAGGCGATCACCTCACTCGATGACATGAAGGACCTGCGGCTCGGCACCGAGGATTCCTCGCAGATGAAGCAGGTCATTCCGATGTGGGGCGCCGAGGCGGTGACGCTGCCGCCGGATGAGATCGCGCTCGCGCTCCGCACTGACCGGATTGACGGCGCCGAGAGCACACTGCCTACCTATGTGGACAGTGGCTACTATCAGCTTGCACCGTACTGGACGTACGACCGACATTCCTACAACGCGGATGTGCTGGTCGCGTCCTCGGAAACGTGGGAAACGTTCTCACAGGAGGAGCAGACCATCATTGAGCGATGCGCCGCTGAGGCGGCTTCGTGGCAGCGCGACCACTGGCAGAGCGCAGAGGTTCGAGCAATGCTGCACGCATCCCGCAGCGGCTGCTACATGGCGCTGCTCGATGAGGAGCAGGCCGAAAAGTTCCGTGCAGCGGTGCAGCCGATTTACGAACACCTTTCCGATGCGCAGAAGGAGGTCGTGCAGACCGTACAGGCACTGGCCGACAGCGATTAGCGAGAACTCCTCCTTGTGCATGACCAGTTTGTTCGCAAACGTCCGCAAAACGGCGTTTTCGATAGAGGAAAACGAACAAGGAGGCTAAAAAGATGAAAATCAAAAGATTGATGGCAGGTCTGCTTTGCGGTGCAGTCGGTGCGGCAACCCTTGGTTTGTCCGGCTGCGGCAATGCCGCGGACAGCGGCATGATGGATGCGGCAAACGCCAATGCAGTTGCAGGCGGCAGCAGTGATCTGCCGGTCATCACCTGGAAGATGGGTTCCACCTGGGGGGACGGCAACATTCACTTCACCTGTGACGAGCGCTTCTCCGAGCTGGTCAGCCAGCTGACCGACGGACGCTTCACCATCACCAACTATCCGGAAGGCTCGCTGTGTGCGGCAAATCAGCTGTTTGATTATGTCCAGAACGGCACCATTCAGTGCGGCGGTGACTGGGGCGGCTACTGGAGCGGCAAGGATACCGCTTTTGAGCTGCTCTCTACCACGATGGATAACTTCACCGGCATGGACTACTACATCTGGATCACCCAGGGCGGCGGTCTGCAGTGCTATCAGGATATGTACGGCAAGTACAACATGACGTATTTCCCGATCATGATCAACCACGCAGAGTCCGGTATCCGTTCGACCAAGCCGATCACTTCTATCAAGGACATGCAGAGCATGAAGATCCGCCTCGGCGGCGTTATGGCCGGCCGTGCAGCGGAAAAGCTGGGCATCAACATCACCACCGTTGCGGCAAGCGAGCTTTATGAGTCCCTGCAGCGCGGCGTTATCGACGGCGGCGAGTTCTCCACGCCGTGCTCGGATGATTCGCTGAAATTGCAGGAGGTTGCCAAGTACTGGTGCTCGCCTGCATGGTATCAGTCCGGCGGTGTCAACGGCGTTATGATCAACAAGGATGCATGGAATCAGCTCCCCGAGGAGTACCAGAACGCCATCCAGATGGCGGCTGAGATCTGCACCTCCGAGCAGCTGTCCCGCTACCTGTGGATGGATTTCGATTCCACCAAGAAGATGCTCGAGGAGGATGGCTGCATCGTCACCAAGATGAACCAGGACGACTGGAATACCATCCGTGAGACCTGCCGTCAGGTTTACGAAGAAGAAGCTGCGAAGAATGAAAACTTCAACATGGTATACAGCTCTATGCAGGATTACCGTGAACATGCCGATACCTACCGCGCAATGCTCGGTGACTACGGCTGGGGCTTCAACTACGATGAATCCGAAAAGTGACCGACAGAGTGTTCCGTGCTCTCTTTTGAGAGCACGGAGCCTCAGAAGATGAGGTGTAATATATGAAAGTGATCAAACGCATCTGCGATGTGATCGACCTCGTCAATGACTGGATCGGCAGGATTGCTTCCTTCGCCGTTCTTGGCATTCTCGCGGTCATTGTTACCGAAGTCGTGCTGCGCCGTTTGTTCCACAGTCCGCAGATCTGGACGATGGACGTCATCTGCATGACCTTCGGCTGCTACATTATCATGGTCTGCGCCTACGGCTTCCAGAAGAAGGCCTTTGTTGCGGTCGATGTGCTGTATGCACGGCTCAAACCGCTTGCGCAGAACATTCTGCACCTGATTACCTATCTGGTGTTCTTTGTTCCGTTCGTATTCGTGCTTGTGCCCGAGAGCTTCGGATTTTTCCTTCGCTCGTATACCACGGGTGAGCGCGGCTACTCGGTATGGGCGCCGCCGGCATGGCCGGTCAAGCTGGCGCTGTTCGTCGGCATGACGCTGCTCGCACTGCAGGGCATTTCCGAGATGCTCAAGTGCGTGCACGGCATCGGTGAAGCCGTTTCCGGCACGGATGATACGAAGGGAGGCGACGCTGCATGATGGAAATGCTGACCAATCTTGTCACGCAGTCCGGCGTGGGCGCAACACAGCTCAGCGCGATCCTGCTTGGCGTACTGTTCCTTATCATGATCATCGGTCTTGCGGCCGGTCAGGAGCTTGCGTTCGTCCTCGGCGGCGCCGGTGTTGTTATCGGTTATCTCGCCTGGGGCGGCCCGGGCATCACCATCGCCATGACCAAGGTGTACGACCAGATGCAAAGCTATTCCATGGTCGCGATCCCGATGTTTGTACTGATGGCAAACTTTTTGACACATTCCAAGGTTGCGGATGGGCTGTTCCTCTCTATCCGCTACCTGCTGGGTCCTCTGAAGGGCGGTCTCGGTCTGGCAGTGATCGTGGTTTCCACCGTGTTCGCTGCCACGACCGGTATCGTCGGCGCATCCGTTGTTACCATGGGCATGCTGTCCGTACCGGTGCTGCTGAAGTGCGGCTATAAGCCGTCTCTCGCGTGCGGCATGGTGTGTGCGGGCGGTTCGCTCGGCATCCTGATCCCGCCGTCCATCATGCTGGTTTCGATGGGCTCCTATGCGAATGTATCGGTCGGCAAGATTTTCTTCGCCGCCATCGTTCCGGGTCTTGTCCTGTCGCTGTTCTACATGATCTATGTGTTCGTGATCTGCCACATTCACCCGGATTACGGTCCGGCGATGACCACCGAAGAGCTGGCTGCTATGCCGCTGAGTGAGCGCATTACCGGTTCGCTCGTCAACCTGATCCCGCCGGTCATCCTGATCGTCGGCGTGCTCGGTTCCATCTTCACCGGCTGGGCAACCCCGACCGAGGCGGCAGGCGTAGGCGCACTGTTCTCGCTTATTCTCGCGATCTTCTACAAGCAGTTCAGCTTCAAAATGCTGTACGATTCGCTGATCGACACCGCAAAGACCTCTGCGATGGTATTCATCATCCTGTTCGGCGCGTCTGCCTTCACCGGCATCTTCATGTCGCTCGACGGCGACCAGCTGATTGCAACCTGGATTTCGAGCGTTGGCATCGGCAAATGGGGCGCGTTCGCAATCATGATGGCGATCGTATTCGTTATGGGCATGTTCCTCGACTGGCTGGGTATCGTTATGATCGTATTCCCGATCTTCCTGCCGATTATGGATATGTTCGGCTTCGACCGTCTGTGGATCGTCGCAGTTACAGCTGTTATGCTGCAGACCTGCTTTATGACGCCGCCGTTCGGCTTCGCACTGTTCTACATCAAGGGCATTGTGCCGCCGTCGGTCAAAATACAGGAAATCTACCGCGGCGTTATCCCGTTCATCCTGATTATCATCGCAGTGGTAATTCTGGTAACGGTATTCCCGCAGATTGTATATTTCCTCCCGAATCTGGTAGCATCTTAATCTTTCTCCTGAGCCTTCCGGCAGCCACCTGTGCCGGAAGGCTCATCTGCGTTAAGGAATAGCAGGTTTTGGGCAAAAAATAACTATTGACTGTGCAGGATATGGTGTTATACTGGATGGGTACGCAAAAAAACGTACCATTTGTTACCTGTGTTATTTTACAGTTCAATGCGGTTCCCTCTCACCGTGAAAAGGGACATGTGTAGATGCGTTTGAACTGTGGAATAAATCTCTGTCTGCCGGATTGTTGGAGTATTTGCCGGCGGCAGCCCCCTCCGGGCTCTCTGATCTATTGGAAATCAGAGAGCACTTGCTTATTCTTGCGTGGAAAAATTCCGTAAATCGCTTGACTTATCGAAAAATTTCGGGTATAAGATTATATTGAACAGTCAAAAATTCGATGTTATACTATTATATAATGTATGCCTGTTCAAAGCCTGAACGGTATGGTCAGGCTCGGTTTGTCGAAAAGGTCAATATTCATGCAGCTTCAGCCAATTCGCGCGACAGCGCGTGTAAAATAGCATTTGCTTTGCAAATGCAAAAAAGTCGGGGCAAGTACCTGACTTTTTGACTTCTGGAGGGAGAAAGTTTCTGTATTGGAACTTTCGGACGACTTTGGAACGGCTCACGGTCCGTTCCTGCTTGTCAGCGAAACTGTAGTTTCGCCGACAGCCTAAGCCTGAACGGTGCGTTCAGGCTTTCGGTATATCATACTGCAGCATCGTTAAAGGAGGGGATTTATCGTGCAGACGCAGATTTTTATGGTGCATAAGCGGCATCTGGGACTGCGGGCGCCGACGGTGCTTGCCGTCGGCTTTGCGCTGACGATTCTGGTGGGTGCGCTGGTGCTGATGCTGCCGGTTTCGGCGGCAGACGGACAGATAACGCCGTTTCTCGACGCGCTGTTCACAGCAGCCTCGGCGAGCTGCGTTACCGGACTCGTCACGGTCAGCACGGCGGTGCACTGGTCGGTGTTCGGCAAGTGCGTCATCCTGCTGCTGATTCAGATCGGCGGACTCGGCTTTATGTCCGTCGCGGCTATTGCGTCGTTTGTCCTGCGGCGAACGATCACGCTGCACGAGCGCATGGTGATGAGCGCGGGGCTTAATCTGTCGGACGGCGGCGGCATTGTCCGTCTGACACGGCGCGTGCTGTTCGGCACGTTTATCATCGAAGGAGCGGGAGCAATTCTGCTGTCCTGCCGGTTCGTGCCGCATTACGGTTTCCCGAAGGGAATCACAATGGGCGTGTTCCACGCGGTTTCGGCATTCTGCAACGCAGGCTTTGACCTGATGGGCACACCGGACGATCCGTTTCAGTCGCTCATCGGCTGGGCGGAGGATCCGCTCGTGAACATTACGGTGATGGCGCTTATCGTGCTCGGCGGTCTCGGCTTTTTCGTGTGGAGTGACGTGTGGGACAAGCACAGTTTCCGCCGCCTGCGCCTGCACACGAAAATCGTGCTGACGGCCACGGCAGGACTGCTGCTGTTCGGCTTCGGCTGGACGCTGCTGTTCGAGTGGAGCAATCCGGCAACGCTCGGTGCGTTTGATACTCCGCACAAGCTGCTTGCGGCGGCGTTTGAGTCCGTGACCCTGCGCACGGCAGGCTTCAACACCATCGACCTCGGCGCGCTTACCGGCCCGAGTCAGGCGGTGTCGTGCCTGCTCATGTTCATCGGCGGATCGCCCGGCTCAACAGCAGGCGGCATCAAGACCGTGACGGCGGCCGTGCTCGTGCTCACGGCCATCAGCGCCTTCTGCGGGCGCACAACGGTTTCGGCGTTCGGCCGGACGATTGCGCCGCGCAGCATCATGAACGCCGTAACCCTGCTCATGGCAGGCGGCGTGCTCTGTCTGGTCGGCGCCTGTGCGATCGCCGGAATCGAGGACGCACCGTTTCACCAGTGCCTGTTTGAAGCGGTCTCCGCGTTCGGCACGGTCGGTGTGTCCATGGGTCTGACACCGACGTTGGCGGCGGCTTCGCGCGTCATTCTGATCGTGATGATGTATATGGGCCGTGTCGGTGTGCTGACGCTCGGCGTTGCCGTTTTCATGCGCCGCAGAGAGCCGCCAAGGCTCAAATACCCGGACGCAGATGTGTTTATTGGTTGAGGCAGCATTCCGCAATTACATTTTCGGCATTTTGCGTGATGATGCCTTTATGGTGAAGTAGATTAAGCAGTTATCCAAAGGAGAGACAGATATGAAATCCTTTCTGGTGATCGGCATGGGCCGATTCGGTACCGCCGTTGCGCAGGAGCTGACCGAGCTTGGTCAGGAGGTTTTTGCCATCGACGAGAACGCCGAGAGCGTGCAGCGCATCGCGGATGATGTGACGCAGGTCATGCAGGGCGACGCGCAGGACGAAGCCGTGCTGGGGGCCATCGGCGTGCGCAACTTCGACTGCTGTATTGTTGCGGTAGGTACGGATATGGAGGCGAGCATCCTCATCACAGTCATGCTCAAGGATCTGGGCGCGCAATACATCATTGCCAAAGCGAGAAGCACTGTGCATGCCAAGGTGCTCGAGCGCGTCGGTGCGGACCGTGTTGTCCTGCCGGAGAGCGAAATGGGCTGCAAGCTGGCACAGCGCCTGGCACATACCAACGTGGTGGATTTTATCGGCGTGTCGGACGAATACAGCATTCTGGAGATACACGCGCCGAAAAGCTGGGTCGGCAGATCGCTGGTGCAGCTTGACGTGCGGCAGAAGCATAAAGTGAATGTGCTCGCCGTCCGTCATGGTGAACAGGGTGCACTGGATGCAAGTCCTAAGCCGGATAGGGCCATCGAGCCGGATGATCTTCTGTTTATCATGGGCGAAAATAAATTTGTGAGCAGGGTGGTGGAACTGCATTGATTGAGATACAGAGCCGTCAGAATGCCGCGCTCAAGCATCTTGCGCGGCTGGGACGGGAACGAAAATACCGCCGGAGCACGGGGGAAATGCTGTGCGAGGGCGAAAAAATGCTGGGAGAAGCACTGCGTTCGGGCGCGAAGCTGAAAACCGTGCTTGTGAGAGACGGCTGGGACAGTCCGCTCGTCAAAGAGGCGGAAGAGCAGGGAGCATCGCTCTATTCTGCACCGGATGCGCTGTTCAAACTCGCAAGTGAGGTGGAAACGCCGCAGAACGTCATCTTTTCCTGCGAGCAGCCGCAGTGGACGGCGGACGCGCTGGACGGAGCCGGGCAGGTGCTCCTGCTGGACGGCTTACAGGACCCGGGCAACCTTGGCACGATCTTACGCACCGCCGAAGCGTTCGCGCTCGGCGCCGTTGTGTTGTGCGAGGGCTGCGCCGATCCGTTTTCACCCAAGGTCGTGCGCTCGACGATGGGCGCGGTGTTCCGTCTGCCGTGCGTGACGCTCCCGCTTGCGGAGGCTGCCGAACGGCTGCACCGGAACGGTCTGCCGCTGTACGCCACCGCGCTGCATGAGGACAGCGTGCCGCTTTCTTCGGTTTCGCTTTCCAAAGCCGCCGTTATCATCGGCAGTGAGGGAAAGGGCGTGACCGAGCAGGCGCTCTGTCTGTCCGACAGGCGCGTGATCATTCCCATGAAGGGCCGTGCCGAATCGCTCAATGCGGGCGTTGCCGCGGCCATCGTGATCTACGAAATGACAAAATGAGGAGGCGGGCACTATGCCGTCAAGACTCAGCTATGTTTGGCTTTCGCTCAAGCGCGGACTCGGCTCGCGCACAGCCGCCGAGGTACTCGATGCCTTCGGCTCTCCGGAGGCAGTGTTCGCCGCCGACCGGCAGGCACTGACAGCTGCGCCGTGTGAGCTGCGCAAGACCCATGTCGATCTGCTGTGCGACAAGGATACGTCCGAAGCAGAGCAGGTCATCCGCTCCTGCACGGAAAAGAATATCCAGATCATTACCATCGGTGACAGCGCTTACCCGGACCGCCTGCGGGCGATCCCGGATCCGCCGACCGTGCTGTATGTGCGCGGACGCTGGCCGGATTTCGACAGCGTTCCCGCCGTAGCCGTCGTCGGCACGCGCAAGGCGACACCGTATGGCCTGAAAGTCGCCGATCAGATTGGCACAACGCTTGCCCGAGCGGGCATGATAACCGTCAGCGGCATGGCACTCGGCAATGACGGCGCGGCACACCGCGGTGCGCTGAAGGCGGGCGGTCTGACCGTTGCCGTGCTGGCGGGCGGTCCCGATGTGTGTTATCCGCCGCAGCACCGCAGCCTGATGGGCGATATCCTGCTCATGGGTGCCATCATCAGCGAATATCCGCCCGGCACCGAGCCGCACGGACGCAATTACCACCAGCGCAACCGCATCATCAGCGGCCTGTCGGTCGCGTCCGTTATCGTGGAGGCGAGCGACTGGCGTTCGGGTGCGCTCATTACCGCGCGTCACGCGCTCGATCAGGGACGCGATGTGTACGCCGTGCCCGGTCCGATAGACGCGCCGCAGTCGCAGTCGTGCAATGAGCTGATCGAAAAAGGCGAAGCCGCGCTGCTCAGCAGCCCGGTGACGCTCGTGCGCGCCTACGGCGGCATGATGCCCGAACAGGCGGTACAGCAGGCGTTCCGGCGCCAGACCGGCGAGTATCCGGAACCGGCGGCACGGAGCGCGTGGGAGGACATTCGCAGGCGCGAGCAGCAGGCCGAACAGCGCCGCGCTGCTGCCGCAGAAAAGGCGAAGGCCGAACCCAAACAGCCGTCTGCGGCTGCAAAACCGCTGCCGGACGGCTTAAATGAGGATGAAAAGACCATCGTCACGCTCGTGCGGGACGGTGTGAGCACGCCCGAGGAGCTGATCGACCGCTGCGGTCTTGCAGCGCCGCGGGTGATGAGCCTTGTCACCATGCTGGAAATGGATGGTATCCTGCGCCGGAAAAAGGGCAGACTCATCCTCGGCACCTGGTGATAAGCAGGAGAGAGAAGAAAAGAAATACACGCATTCCGCACCGTAAGGTGCGCATTCAATAGAATTTCCGCAGGAAATTCATAAAAAGGGGGAGCATGTATCACCCTTTTTATACAAGTGCGGAGAAAGGTTTCGACGAAGGAGGAACTTTTCTCCGCATGGGATGTATCCGAACCCGCGGTTCGGTACATCCTCTCGTACGCAAGCGTGGTTGCGTACGAAATAGTTTCTGGAGGTTTTTATGTCTAAGTTAGTCATCGTGGAGTCCCCGGCCAAGGCAAAGACGATCGGAAAATATCTCGGTTCGGACTATGTCGTCAAGGCTTCGATGGGACATCTGCGCGATCTGCCGAAAAAGAAAATGAGCATCGATATCGAGCACGATTTCCAGCCGGAATATGTGCCGATCGAGGGTAAAGATAAAATCATCAAGGAAATCCGCAGCGAAATCCGCAAGAGCGATTTCGTTTACCTCGCAACTGACCCTGACCGCGAGGGAGAGGCGATTTCGTGGCACATCAAGGAGCTGTTCAAGCTCAAGGACAAAAATTCCCGCCGCGTGACCTTTAACGAGATCACCAAGCAGGCGGTCCGCTCGGGCATCGAGAACCCGCGCGATATTGATATTGATCTGGTAAATGCACAGCAGGCACGCCGCATTCTCGACCGAATCGTTGGCTATCAGCTGTCGCCGTTCCTGTGGCGCAAGGTCAAGCGCGGTCTGTCCGCAGGCCGTGTGCAGAGCGTTGCAACCCGTCTGGTCGTGGATCGTGAGAACGAAATCCGCGCATTCGTGCCGGAGGAATACTGGTCGATCGAGGCTCTGCTGCAGACCGCGGACGGCGGTCAGTTCACCGCGCGCTACTACGGCGATGCGAACGGCAAGGCCGAGCTGAAAAACGAAGAGCAGGCGATGCATGTTGTCAACGCCGTTACCGGCAAGCCGTTCACCGTCGGCAATATCAAGCGCGGCAAGAAAAAACGCACCGCCGCACCTCCGTTCATCACCTCGACGCTGCAGCAGGAAGCCAGCCGCAAGCTGAATATGACGCCGCGCCGCACGATGAGCATCGCACAGGAGCTGTACGAAGGTATTGAACTCGGTGAATACGGTCTGACCGGTCTTATCACCTATATGCGTACCGACTCGCTCCGTCTGGCGGACGAGGCCACCGCTGCCGCTGCGGGCTTCATTCGCGGCCGCTACGGCGAGGAATATTATCCGGGCAAGCCGCGTGTGTTCAAGACAAAAGGCAACGCGCAGGACGCGCACGAAGCTATTCGTCCGTCCAACGTGCAGCTGCTGCCCGAGGAGATCCGCAAGTACCTGACGCCAGATCAGTTCAAGCTGTACCGCCTGATCTGGTCGCGTTTTGTGGCCTGCCAGATGGCAGACGCCATTCTCGATACGGTTTCCGCCGATATCGTCTGCGAGGGTCAGGTGTTCCGCGCATCCGGTCATACGGTCGCGTTTCCGGGCTTTACTGCGGTTTACGAGGAAGGCACGGACGACGAGAAAAAGCAGGATTCCGCAGGAAAGCCGCTGCCGCGCTTCGATCAGGGCGACAAGCTGACCGCCGAGAAGATCGAGCCATCCCAGCACTTTACGCAGCCGCCCGCACGCTACACCGAGGCCTCGCTCATCCGCGCGATGGAGGAACGCGGCATCGGCCGTCCGTCCACCTACGCGCCGACGATTTCCACCATCATTGACCGCGATTACGTCACCAAGGAGAACAAGGCGCTCCGTCCGACACCGCTCGGCGAGGGCGTTACCGGCTTGCTGGTAGACGAGTTCAAGTCGGTTGCCGATTACGAGTTCACCGCCAACATGGAGCATGAGCTGGACGAGGTCGAGGCGGGCAAGCTGAATTATATCCAGCTGCTGCACAACTTCTATGACGGCTTTGAGGCCGCGCTCAAGCAGGCGGAGATCGACCTCGAGGGCAAGCGCATCAAGATTCAGGACGAGGTGACCGACGTTATCTGCGAGAAATGCGGACGCAACATGGTCATCAAGTCCGGCCGGTTCGGCAAATTCCTTGCGTGCCCGGGTTTCCCGGAGTGCACCAACACCAAGCCCATCACCGAGGACACCGGCGCTGCGTGCCCGGTCTGCGGTGCAAAGGTCGTCAAGAAAAAGTCCGCACGCGGCTATGTGTACTACTCGTGCGACACCTATCCGACCTGCCAGTTTATGACGTGGGACAAGCCGCTCAAGACCAAGTGCCCGAACTGCGATTCCTCGCTGTTCCGCCACACCGACCGCGATTCCAAGGAGGTCACGGACGTTTGTCTGCGTGAGGGCTGCGGCTACAAGGAGCTGGTCAAGGAGGGTCTGTCGCCCGAGGAGACCGAAAAGCGCCGCAAGATGCGCGAAGCGCGTGCCGCCAAGGCTGCGGAACGTGCTGCCGCAAAGGAAGCCGACGAGAAGAACGGCGAGACCGAGGAAAAGGTCAAGAAGGTAACGAAAAAGGCGGCTGTCAAGAAATCCACCGCGAAGAAAACCCTGCCGTGGATGACCAAGACCACCAATAAATTCAAAAAGCTGAAGGACGAGGCTGTACAGGAGCTGACTGCCAAGCAGCAGGAGCAGTACGCCAAGGCTCTGGCAAAGTATGAAGCAGAAAAGGCGGCCGAGAAGGCGAAAAAAGCCGCTGAGAAGAAAGCAGCAGCGAAAAAGCCTGCCGCAAAGAAAAAGACCACGGCAAAGGAGAGCGCCGAATGAGTGAAATGGTAACAGTAGTCGGCGCAGGACTGGCCGGCTGTGAGGCTGCATGGCAGCTGGCACAGCGCGGTATCTCCGTGCGCCTGTGTGAGATGAAGCCGGTGCAGCACACGCCTGCGCACCACTCGGACGATTTTGCCGAGCTGGTGTGCTCCAACTCGCTGCGCTCGGATGAGCTGGCGAACGCCGCCGGACTGCTCAAGGAGGAGCTGCGCCGTCTGGACAGCCTTATCCTCTCCTGTGCGGATGCACATCGCGTTGAGGCGGGCGGCGCACTGGCGGTTGACCGCGAAGCCTTCGCGGCAGCCGTCACCGAGAAGATCAAAAACCACCCGAACATCGAGGTGGTTTACGGTGAAGTGACCGAGATTCCGGAAGGCCGCGTTGTAGTTGCCTCCGGTCCGCTGACGTCGGATACGCTGTTTGACGCCATCCACACCAAGGTCGGCGGTGATTTCCTGCACTTTTACGATGCGGCCGCGCCGATCGTCACGGCTGAGAGCATCGACATGGATTCCGCCTACGAGGCTTCCCGCTACGGCAAGGGCACCGCGGATTACATCAACTGCCCGTTCTCCCGCGAGGAGTATGAGACCTTCTGGAATGCGCTGACCACCGCCGAGGAAGCACCGGTGCACGGCTTCGAGGACTCCAAGGTGTTCGAGGGCTGCATGCCCATCGAGGTCAACGCACGCCGCGGCTTTGATACGCTGCGGTTCGGTATCCTCAAGCCGATCGGCCTGCCGGACCCGAAAACCGGCAAGGATCCGTATGCGGTCCTGCAACTGCGCCGCGACAACGCAAACGGCACGCTGTACAATCTGGTCGGCTGCCAGACTCACCTCAAGTTCGGTGAGCAGAAGCGCGTGTTCTCCATGATTCCGGCGCTGGAAAACGCTGAGTTCGTGCGCTATGGTGTCATGCACCGCAACACATTCCTGGATTCTCCGCGCCTGCTGGACGCAACTTACGCGCTCAAAGCCGACCCGCGCATCCGCTTTGCGGGCCAGATGACCGGCGTAGAAGGCTATGTGGAGTCCACCGCCTCCGGCTGGGTGGCGGGCGTGGCAACCGCGGTGGATGTGCTCGGCAAACCGATGCCGACACTCGACCGCCTGACCGCCACCGGTGCACTGGCGACCTATATTTCCGACCACACGGTTGCGAAATTCCAGCCGATGAACGTAAACTTCGGCATTATCGAGCCGCTCGGCTATAAAATCAAGGGCAAGCGGGAGAAGAACACCAAAATCTCCGAGCGGGCGCTCGAGCAGATCGAAAAACTGAAGGGAGAGCTTTAATATGAGGATCATCGTTGATGCGATGGGCGGCGATAACGCGCCCGAATCCGCTGTATGGGGCGGTGCGCTGGCTGCGAAGGAATACGGCGAGGAAGTTCTGCTGGTCGGCAAGCCGGAGGTCGTAGCGAATGTCCTCAAGGAGAAGGGACTTTCCGATGTCAAGGGCATTACCATCATGCCCGCAAACGATCTGGTCGATATGCATGACGATCCCGCAACGGTACTCCGCCGCAAGCCGGATTCGTCCATGGCTGTGGCGTTCAAACTGCTCAAGGCAGGGGAGGGCGATGCGCTCGTTTCCGCGGGCAACACCGGCGCACTGCTCACCGGCGCGACGCTGTACGGCGGCCGCATCAAGGGCATCCGACGCGGTGCGCTGGCACCGGTTATGCCGTGCGCGAACGGTCAGGTCATGCTGTGCGATGCGGGTGCAAACACCGAATGCACAGCCGAAATGCTGCTGCAGTTTGCGTTCCTCGCTTCGCTGTACGCGGAGAAGATCAACGGCGTCGTCAAGCCGCGTGTCGGTCTTGTCAACAACGGCACGGAGGATACCAAGGGCGATCCGCTCCGCAAGGAGGCTTATGCGCTGCTGAAAAAGGCGGGCGATGAGGGCCGTCTGAATTTTGTCGGCAACGTAGAGGGCAGCATGGTGCCGCTCGGTGCGTGTGATGTTGCTGTCTGCGACGGCTTTACCGGCAATGTGCAGCTCAAGACCATCGAGGGTGTGGCAAAGTTCATGTCGAAGGAGATCAAGGGCGTGTTTATGGCGTCTGTCGGCACCAAGCTCGGCTACCTGCTGTGCAAAAAGGGGATGGACGACTTCCGCGAGGTGTTCAATCAGGACAAGATCGGCGGCGCGCCGTTCCTCGGCATTGCAAAGCCGGTCATCAAGGCGCACGGCTCGTCCAACGAAATTGCGGTGATGAATGCGGTCCGTCAGGCCATCGCGTACACCAAATCCGGCATGATCGATGCGGTAAAGGAAAACATTCAGTACATGACGGTTTCCGAGTGATCCACAGGAAGAAGGAACAAAAATGCTGAAAATTGACTATAAATTCAAGGATGAAAGCCTGCTCCAGCTGGCGATGACGCATTCGTCCTACGCGAATGAGCACCACGGCACGCATTTGCAGTGCAACGAGCGCTTGGAGTTTCTGGGCGATTCCGTGCTGGGCTTTGTCACGGCGGGTTACCTGTTCACACACTATCCCGATCTGCCGGAGGGTGATTTGACCAAGCTGCGCGCGGCAGTCGTCTGCGAGGGCGCACTGGATGAGATCGCGCACGAGATCGGTATCCCCGAAGCCATCCGTCTGGGTCACGGTGAGGAGATGGGCGGCGGACGCAAGCGTGCGTCCATTCTCGCTGACGCAACAGAGGCTCTGCTCGGCGCTATCTTTATGGACGGCGGCATCGAGCCTGCCCGTGCGTTCGTGCTGCGGTTTATCCCGCATAAGGTCGAGGTTGCGCTGGCAGGCGGCGCGTTCAAGGACTACAAGACCATGCTGCAGGAGATCGTACAGAAGAACAAGCAGGAAACGCTGGAATACCGTCTGGCAGGGCAGTCCGGCCCGGACCACGACAAGCGGTTCACCATGGAGCTGCTGCTCAACTCCAATGTGTTCGCGCAGGGCATCGGCAAGAGCAAAAAGGAAGCTGAGCAGATGGCGGCGAAGAAGGCTTTGGAAAATATGGGATGCTGACGCTTATCGCCAAACCGCAATAGAGATAAACGGCAAAGAGGTCGAGAAATCGACCTCTTTTGAGGCTGTCGAAAAACTAACGTTTTCCGAGCAGCCTCTCGATCGAAACCACGCTTTCGATCGAATTCCGAAGAAAAAACGCGCCTTGCAGGCACATTTTTTCTTCCCTTGTATAAATTCCGAGATACATGCTCTCGGAATTTATGAATTTGCTCCGCAAATTCTATTTTATGCGTGCTGCCGCACGAAGCAAAAGAGTCGAAATGCAGCTTTTTCGACAGACTGCAAAGAGGTCGAGAAATCGACCTCTTTTTTCTGCGTGACGCAGTTAGTCGTTGAAAAGATACTGCCGCAGTGGTAAAATAAAACTATCTATAATAAAGAGGTGGCATATGGTTCTCAAAAGCCTGATTTTACAGGGCTTCAAGTCGTTCCCGGATCGCACCGAGATCAAATTTCTCGGCGGTATTACGGCGATCGTCGGTCCGAACGGCTCGGGAAAATCGAATATTTCGGATGCCATCCGGTGGGTTCTGGGGGAGCAGTCCTCGCGGTCTCTGCGCGGCGCGAAGATGGAGGACGTGATCTTCGGCGGCACAGCCAAGCGCGGTCCGGTCGGCTTTGCTGAGGTTTCGCTCATTCTGGACAATTCGGCGCATGTGTTTCGCTCGGAATTTACCGAAATTATGGTCACGCGCCGGTACTACCGCTCGGGTGAGAGCGAGTATTTCCTCAACAAAAAGCACTGTCGCCTCAAGGACGTGCACGAGCTGTTTATGGATACCGGTCTGGGACGCGACGGCTATTCCAGCATCGGACAGGGCCGCATTGACGAGATTCTGTCCTTCAAGAGCGAGGACCGGCGCGAAATCTTCGAGGAAGCCGCAGGCATCACCAAGTTCCGCTACCGTAAGGAGGAAGCCGAGCGCAGACTGTCAGCCACCGAGGAAAATCTGGTGCGTATCCGCGACCTGTACGGCGAACTGGAAAACCGGCTCGGGCCGCTCGAACAGCAGGCTGACAAGGCGAAAAGGTTTCTGCACCTGCGGGATGAGCTGCGCGTGCTTGAGGTCTCGCTGTGGCTGCTGTCGCTCGAGCAGCTCAAGAATGACACTGCCAAGCTGAATAATGACCGGACAATCTGCGAAAAGCAGCTTGCGGATGCAAAACAGCAGCAGGGAACGCTGTATGCGCAGTCCGAGCAGCTGGCCGAGTCACTGCGTGAAATTGACAGGGAAACCGAACGTCTGCGGAATGAGCAGCGCGAAGCCGAGCAGTTTGCCGCCGAGCAGATCAGCCGTGAGGCGGTTATTCAGACGAACATCCGCAACTGCGAGGAGAATATCGAGCGCACGCGGCAGGAGAGCGCGTACCGCGCTGAGCAGGTGCAGAGCATGGATGCGCAGCTTGCCGAACGGCGCGAGCGTATTTCTGCGCTGAATGAGCAGGAGAAGGCACAGTCGGCTGAACTGGATGCACTCCGAAAACAGTCTGCCGAGCAGGAGCAGCAGCGCACACAGGCCGAGCAGGCACTTGGGCAGGCTGAGCAGGCGCAGCGCAGGCAGGAGCGCACGCTGCACGCGCTCGAACTCGACCGAACAGCCGCCGAGAGCGGTCTGGCGGGTATGAACGACCGCAAAATGACACTGGATTCCGAAATCGCGGCAGCGGCACAGCAGCTGGATACCGAAAAGCAGGCGCAGGACAATCTCGAGCGGGAACTGACCGCGTGCGAGCAAACGCTTGCCGAAACGGCAAAGCAGGCGCAGACGGCAGCCGCTCAGGCGGAGACCTGCCGCCGAAAGGCCGAGCAGGCGCAGAACGACCTGCGAGCAGCGCAGTCCTCGCTGAGCGAAATGCAGAGCCGTGTAAAAATGCTGACCGACATGCAGCATGAGTACGAGGGCTTCTCACGGTCGGTGAAAGCCGTCATGCGGCAGGTCGAAAAGGGTGCGATGAACGGCGTGCACGGCCCGGTTTCCGCGCTCATCACGACTGAAAAGCGGTTCGTGACGGCAATCGACACTGCACTCGGTGCGTCAGCGTCCTCCATCGTGGTGGACAGCACGAGCGTGGGCAAGCAGTGCATTTCGTACCTCAAGCGCACGGACGGCGGTCGCGCGACCTTCCTGCCGCTGGATACCATTCGGGCAAACAGCCTGCGGGAGACCGGTCTGGAACGGCAGAACGGCTGCTTCGGCACCGCGGATGCTCTCGTTAGATTTAATGAAAAATATAAGAATATTGTGTGCAATCTGCTGGCGCGCACGGTCATTTCGGAGAATATGGACACCGCGCTGACACTGGCAAAGGCGTACGGACACCGGTTTCGCATTGTCACCTTAGACGGACAAATCCTGCAGGCAGGCGGTGCCATGACAGGCGGCTCGGCCTCCCGCGGCACCGGCGCACTGGCGCGGGCGGAACGCCTGCACGCCGCCGAGGAGCGCGTGCGCGCACTCGAGCAGGAGCGCAAAACGCTGGCACAGACCGAGCAGGATGCAAGGCAGGAACTGGAATTGCTTGCCGGGCAGACGCAGGCCATCGAAACCGACCGCCGCCGCGCGGAGCAGGAGAGAGCCGGACTTGCTGCTTCGGTAAAACAGCATAAATTCCTGTTGGAAAGCCTGCAGAAACGGTATGACAGCCTGATTTCTGAACAGACTAACTTCACAGCGACACAGCAGAAGTATGAACAGACACTTGCCGCCTGCACGGAGCGCCGGTCTGCCGCAGAGCAGGCGCTTGCAGCTGCCGAGCAGGTCTGCACCGAGCACCGTACGGCAGTGAATGCCGCCGCGGAACAGCTGGCGCAGACGGCTTCGCGCATCACAGCCGCGCAGACCGCGCTCGTGGAGACGCGCACGGCGCAGGACAGCGAAGCACGCGCACTCGCGGAACTTGAGCGGCTCAAGGCCGACCTCGACGCGGGCGTGTCCGGTGCGGAGCAGACGATTGCAGGCTTTGCGGCGGAAATCGCACGCCTGACCGATGAACTCACCCAAGTCCGCGCAGCCAAGCACGGACGCGACACGACCGCCCGGCTGCTCAGCGAACAGCTTGCGCGGCAGACCGGCAGGCGCGAACAGACCGAGGGCGAACGGGTCCGTCTGGAAAAGGCGGCACAGAGCCGCAACGAGGAAATCCTTGAACTCGAACGCGAGACCGCCCGACTGGAAAACCGCGCCGGACAGCTGAAAACCGAGGAAACACAGATTCTGGATAAAATGTGGGAAAGCTACGAGCTGACACCCACACCGGCGGCAGAGATTGCCAAACCGATTGAAAACCTCGGTGAAACGCGCGGCCGTGTGCAGGAACTGCGCCTGAAAATGCGGGCGCTCGGCAACGTCAATCTGGATGCGGTGGACGAATTTCAGCGCGTGCAGGAGCGGTACAGCTTTCTGCGGGAGCAGAAGGACGACCTCGAGACCGCGCAGACCGATCTGCGCAAGGTCATCGACCAGCTGACCGTCAGCATGAAGGAGATTTTCGCGTCCGAGTTCGCCAAGCTGAATGTGTACTTCCGCGATACCTTCCGCGAGATTTTCGGCGGCGGACACGCCGAACTGCAGCTTGCCGATACCTCGGATATTCTGAACTGCGGTATCGACATCCGCGTGTCTCCACCGGGCAAGGCGGTTAAAACGATTACGCTGCTTTCGGGCGGTGAAAAGGCGTTTGTCGCTATTGCGCTGTACTTTGCGATTCTCAAGCTGCGGCCTACGCCGTTCTGCGTGCTCGATGAGATCGAAGCCGCGCTCGATGATGTAAACGTGCAGCGGTTTGCAAAATACATTCGCCGCCTGACAGATTCGACACAATTTATTGTAATTACCCACAGACGTGGTACAATGGAAGAAGCAGATATGCTCTACGGCGTGACCATGCAGGAGCAGGGCGTTTCCAAAATGCTGATGCTCAATCTGGCTGAGGCAGAAAAACGGCTCAAAAATACCATTAAGTAATGGAAAATGGAGAATTGCGGCAATGGATATGCGAAGCGCAAAATATCCGTATCGGCTGGATGTGGAAAGGCGATTGCCGGACGGCTCTCTTACGACAGACGGCTATGCGGCGCGGCATCCGGTTGAGTTTCGGCACTGGGGACACGCCCGCGGCTATGTTCTCTGGGGTGAGCGGATTGACCGCACGGACTGGGAAAACTGGCGTATCAACTACTATGGGAAATAATAACTAAATACGGATTCCTGATTTGCAAGATAAAAACATAAGGAGATAAGCATGGGATTTTTTGATAAAATTAAGCAGGGCTTCAAGAAAACCTCGGATGCGGTGAACCACTCGCTGGACAGCGTGTTCGCGGCATTTGTCAAGGTGGATGATGATCTGCTCGAGGAACTGGAAGAAGCACTCATCCTGTCGGACGTCGGTGCATCCACGGCGGCGAAGATCGTCGCTGAGGTCGAAAAGCGCGCCAAGCTGCGTAAGACCACCACGGCGGACGAGCTGCGCGACCTGCTCCGCGAGGTGCTGACCGACAATATGCTCGACAACCAGCCGCTGAATACGGACGGCAAGCCGGCGGTCATTCTGGTAATCGGCGTCAACGGTGTCGGCAAGACGACCTCGATCGGCAAGCTGGCGGCCCGCTATGTCAATGAGGGCAAAAAGGTTATGCTGTCGGCGGCGGATACTTTCCGCGCAGCGGCGGCGGACCAGCTCGAGATATGGGCTAAACGTGCCGGTGCGGACATCGTTCGCCACGGCGAGGGCGCAGACCCGGCGGCTGTTGTGTTCGACTCCATCTCGGCGGCCAAGGCACGCGGCAGCGATATCATCATCGTGGATACGGCAGGCCGTCTGCACAACAAGGCCAACCTGATGAACGAACTGGCGAAGATCGACCGCGTTATCTCCCGTGAGCTGCCGGATGCGTCGCGCGAAACGCTGCTCGTACTGGATGCGACCACCGGTCAGAATGCGGTTCATCAGGCTGAGGAGTTCAACAAGGCTGCCGAGCTGACCGGCATCATTCTCACCAAGCTGGACGGCACCGCAAAGGGCGGCATTGTGATCGCCATTTCGGCAGGACTCGGCGTGCCGGTCAAGCTGGTCGGCGTTGGCGAGGGCATTGACGATCTGATCGACTTTGACCGTGCGGCATTCCTGGAGGCTATCCTGCCGCCGGTTCATGAAAACACAGAAAACGACGAGGAACAGATCGAGGAGGACGAAAATGCAGAGACCTGACGGAAGAACCAAGGGCGCAATGCGTCCGGTGAAGATTACCACTGATTATACGATGTACGCGGAAGGCTCGGTGCTGGTCGAGATGGGCAACACCAAGGTCATCTGCACTGCGTCGGTCGAGGAAAAGGTACCGCCGTTCCTCGAGGGCAAGGGCCTCGGCTGGGTAACCGCCGAGTATGCGATGCTCCCGCGTGCGACCAACACCCGCAAAAAACGCGATATCAAGTCGCTCAAGCTGGACGGTCGCTCGAGCGAGATCCAGCGTCTGATCGGCCGTGCGCTGCGTGCGGTCGTTGACCGCGAAGCACTCGGCGAGCGCCAGATCACGATTGACTGCGATGTTATTCAGGCGGACGGCGGCACGCGCTGCGCGTCCATCACCGGCGGATTTGTTGCACTGTGGCTTGCATGCAAAAAGCTGCTGGCCGATGGGGTGATCGAGAAAATGCCGCTCACCGCACAGGTCGCAGCCGTTTCGGTCGGCATTTTTGAGGACGAAGCCGTACTCGACCTCAACTACGCCGAGGACAGCCACGCCATCGTGGACTGCAACGTGGTTATGACGAGCAAGGGTGAGTTCATTGAGGTGCAGGGCACCGGCGAGGGCCGTCCGTTTACGGATACCGAGCTGCGCAAGCTGCTCGGACTCGGCAAGCGCGGCTGCCTGACGCTGTGCCGCAAGCAGGCCAAGGTAATGGGGGAAAGTCTGTAATGCAGTTTGTACTTGCTTCCCATAACAAGAAAAAGCTGGCAGAGCTGTCCGCTATCGTGAGCAGCCTCGGCATCGAAATCATTCCGCTGCCGGAGGGTGCGCCCGAACCCGAGGAAAACGGCAAAACCTTCGAGGAAAACGCCATGATCAAGGCAAAATCCGCCGCAGAATTCACCGGTCTGCCTGCTCTCGCAGACGACAGCGGCCTGTGCGTGGATGCGCTGGACGGCGCTCCCGGTATCTACTCCGCGCGCTACTGCGAGGGTACGGACGAGGACCGAAACGCCTTTTTGCTGAAAAATATGCAGGATAAGGAAAACCGCGCCTGCCGTTTCGTGTGCGCAATCGCGTGTGTGCTCGCGGACGGCGAAACGCTCACCGTGCGCGGTGAATGTGAAGGGGAACTGCTCCGCGAGAACCACGGTGCAGGCGGCTTCGGCTATGACCCGCTGTTCTATGTCGAGAAATACGGCTGTACCTTCGGCGAACTGTCCGCAGAGGTCAAGAATACAATCTCTCATCGGGCAAATGCTTTGAATAAGCTGAAAGAAGCCTTAAAGGATAAAATATAAGCGAAGCCGTAGGGCGGGGGCGCCCTCACCCCGCCGTTCGTAACGGTGTGCAGATGATATACGCGGTAGGCTGAGGGCAGCCCGCCCTACGAAAAAAATATAACGAAATTACAGGAGTTTACATTTATGCTTAACACAAAACAACGCGCACAGCTTCGTGCAATGGCAAACCCGCTGGCGGTCACGCTGATCATCGGCAAGGAAGGTGTAACTGATGCGGTAGAACGCGAGCTGGACGCGCTGCTCGAATCCCACGAGCTAGTCAAGGGCAAGGTGCTCGAGAGTGCGATGCTGACGCCGCGCACGGTATCCGAGGCGCTCTGCGAGGCCACCGGCGCGGACGCTGTACAGTGCATCGGCTCCAAGTTTGTGCTGTACCGCCAGTCCAGCGATGAGGACAAGCGCAAGATCGTTCTGGTAAAATGAGGACGGGAATTCTCGGCGGCACATTCAATCCGCCGCATCTGGGACATCTGCACGCGGCAGAACTCGCGCACCGTGCGCTGAACTTAGATCGGGTGCTGTTCATTCCGACCAATATTCCGCCGCACAAGGTACTGCCGGAGAACACCGCGTCCGCAGAGGACCGGTGCGAGATGGTGCGCCGCCTGACGGCAGAAAAAACGTGGGCGATGCTTGACACGATAGAGATCGACCGCGGCGGCGCAAGCTACACGGTGGACACGCTCCGCGCGCTTCATGCACGCGGCGAGACCGACCTGCACTTGATCGTTGGCACGGATATGCTGCTCTCGTTCGATAAAATCTGGCGTGCGCCGGACGAGATCGCGCGGCTGGCTTCGCTTGCTGTCTGCGCCCGCGAAAACGAGGACTGGGACGCGCTGCGTGAAAAGGCGGCGGCGCTCAAGGACTCGCTCGGTGCAACCGTAGAGCTGGTGCAGGGCGACAGCCTGACCATTTCCTCAACCGAGCTGCGGCAGGGCGGTGCACTGCGATGCTATACACCGGAGTCGGTCGCGGATTACATCGAAGAAAAGCATTTGTACGGCTATTAAGCCTGTAAAATACAGGTTTGACAGATAAATACAGCAGCTTGTTCAAAATCAGTAGTTTAGGAACAGCCTGCGGCTCGTTCCTCCTTGTCGGCAAAGCTGCAGTTTTGCGGCAAGAAATACAGAGAAAGGCGGGAAAAGTTATGTTATGTAATGAAGAAATGCGTAAAAGTATCCTTTCCAGACTGCAGGGCTACCGCTATGAGCACTCGCTCGGCGTGGAGCGTGCGGCGATCATGCTGGCAGAAAAGTACGGCGAGGACCCGGAAAAAGCGGGTACTGCAGGCATTCTGCATGACATAACAAAATATCTTTCTCCGCAAGAACAGTTGAATTTATGCGAGAAATACGGTATAATACCCTGTACCGTCGAAAAAAGCGAGCCGAAAATGCTGCACGGAAAGACGGCGGCAGCCATCGCGCGGGCCGAATACCACATGCCCGAGGATATCTGCGATGCCATCGCCTGCCACACCACCGGCAAGAACCATATGACGCTGCTTGACAAGATCTTGTATCTGGCGGATTACATCGAAGAAACTCGTGATTTTCCCGGCGTGGACAAGGCGCGTGAGCTGGCGCAGATCGACATCGACAGTGCCCTGCTCTACTGCTATGACCAGACGCTGACCGAGCTGGTCGCACGCGGAAAACTCATTCACAGCGATACCATTGCCGCTTATAATGATATGATCCGGCAGGGTGTCAGCTGGCGGGACAAGTAAAATGGAGGCAGGAATCGTTTGAAACTATTCGGAGGAAGCGGCGGCAGGAAAAACCGCAACGGAGACAGCACTCCGGCACAGGCTCCCGCTCAGCAGGCAGCGCCCAAGCCGGAAGGGAACCACCAGCCGATCTCGGCGCCTAAGCCGGGCGGCAAAAAGGGAAAGGCTCCGAAGGAGAAAAAAAAGCTGACACCCAGACAGAAGGGCAAGCGCATTGCCATCGTTATGGCGGTTGTGCTGGTGCTGTTCGCGTGCGCAGCTGCTGCTGCGGTGTGGTTCGTCCGTTCGCCGCAGGCGACGATCAAGGACAAGGAAAACGGCGATAAGGTCGATGTGAGCAGCCTGCTCAACTCGGGCACCCGTATTGACGATGTGTTTACGTTCGTGGTCGGCGCAGTTGATGAGGACGAAACACGAACAGACGCTTTGATGGTCGCAACCATGGATACCAAGGATAAGACCATCAACGTCATGAACATCCCGCGCGACACCATGTGCAACAACACGGCAACCGGCGCGAGCAAGAAGATCAACGCGGCCTACGGCATGGATACCGGCGGCAAGGGCGGCAACATCGAGCAGACGAGCAAGGAAATCGAGCGTCTGATGGGCTTCCGGCCGGATAAATACGTTATCGTCAATTTTGACGGCATTGCAGCCATCGTGGATGCGATCGGCGGCGTGGATTATGACGTGCCGTTCGATATGAAGTACGATGATCCGTCGCAGAATCTGCACATCGACCTGAAAAAAGGCCAGCAGCATCTGGACGGCAAGCAGACTGTCGGCTTTCTGCGCTGGAGACACAACAACGATTACACCGTACAGTACACCAACGGCGATGAAGGCCGTGTAGAGAATCAGCAGAAGTTCCTCAAGTCGCTGGCAGGTCAGGTGCTGCAGATCAAGAACGTGACCAAGATCCGCTCGATCGCAGAGGCCGTGTTCAAGAACGTCAAGACCGACTTCAGTGCCGGCGAGCTGCTGTGGATGGGCATGCAGGCCATGCAGATCGACAACAGCAGCATTCAGTTCTTTACACTGCCCGGCTACGGCAAGATGAGCACGGCGGGCACCTCGGTGCAGTATTCGTTCTTCTTCCCGTATTACGACCAGACGTTGGAGCTGGTAAACAAGTATTTCAACCCCTACGAGGAGCCGATCTCCAAGCTGGACATTGTCGGCGGACCGGATACCACTACTTACTCGGGCGGCTATGTAAGCTCGGGCGAGGAAGATAATGTATGGGGTGACACCTCCGGCTCGTACGATTACAGCGAGGATTATTACGAAGAACCGGATTACAGCTACGATGAGCCATCCTACGACAACAGCGGCTCGGGCGGCGATTATTCGGATAACAATGACTACTCGGGCGGCGACAGCGGCGGAGACTCTTCCGGCGGCGACAACGGCAGCGGCTCCGGTGAGGAGAGCGGCGGCGACTACTCCGGCGGCGATTACACCGGCGGCGGAGAGGACAGCGGTGCTTCCTCCGGCGGGGACGACGGCGGAACGTACGATCCCGAGGCATAATAAAGGCAATATACCATAATCGGCAGAAAGGCAAACCCTTTTCTGCCGCACAAAAGGAGTTTATACTTTGACTGCAAAAGAAACTGTAAAGGCGATCTGCGAAGCGCTGATCGAGAAAAAGGCTCAGGGCATTGAGGTGCTGCATGTTGAGCGCCTGACCGAGCTGACCGAGTATTTCGTCATCTGCTCTGCGTCCTCCACTACGCAGGTTAAGGCACTGGCGGACAATGTAGAGTGGCACCTGAAGTATGACCATGACGAGATGCCGCACCACACCGAGGGCTATGAATCCGCACAGTGGATGCTGCTGGACTACGGCTGCGCTGTACTGCATGTATTCATGCCGGAGGCACGCAAGTTCTACAATCTGGAGAACCTGTGGAAGGACGGAACGCCGGTAACGCTTGAAGAGCTGGGTATCGAGGACAAGTAAAATACTGACATGCGGCGGCCCCGGAAACGTGTCCGCCGCGTTGTCGCGCTCAAAATCAAAAACTCACTTTAGGGGGAGAATCCGTTGAAGTACGATCATAAACAAGTAGAAAAGAAATGGCAGGACATCTGGGACGAGAAGCAGTGCTTCCATGCCGAGAATGACTCGGACAAGGAGAAGTTCTACGCGCTCGTAGAGTTCCCGTATCCGTCTGGTCAGGGTCTGCATGTAGGCCATCCGCGCTCCTACACCGCACTGGATATCGTTGCGCGCAAAAAGCGCATGCAGGGCTACAACGTGCTGTATCCGATGGGCTGGGACGCATTCGGTCTGCCGACTGAGAACTTTGCCATCAAGAACCATGTTCATCCGGCAGAGGTCACCAAGAAGAACATCGCACGCTTCAAGAGCCAGCTCAAGAGCCTTGGTCTGTCGTTCGACTGGTCGCGTGAGATCAATACCACCGACCCGAGCTACTACAAGTGGACCCAGTGGATCTTCCTGCAGCTGTTCAAGAAGGGCCTGGCCTACAAGAAGGAAATGAGCGTAAACTGGTGTACCTCCTGCAAGTGCGTTCTGGCGAACGAGGAGGTTGTTAACGGCGTTTGTGAGCGCTGCGGCAGTGAGGTCGTTCACAAGACCAAGAGCCAGTGGATGCTCGCCATCACCAAGTATGCACAGCGCCTGATCGATGATCTGGACGATGTGGACTACATCGAGCGCGTCAAGATCCAGCAGAAGAACTGGATCGGCCGTTCCACCGGCGCAGAGGTCGATTTCAAGACCACTGAGGGCGATACGCTGACCGTTTACACCACTCGTCCGGACACCCTGTTCGGCGCGACCTACATGGTAATCTCCCCGGAGCACCCGATGATCGAGCAGTGGGCAGACAAGCTGAACAACATCGAGGACATTCGCGCGTACCGCGAGGAGGCTGCCCGCAAGTCCGACTTCGAGCGCACCGAGCTGAACAAGGACAAGACCGGCGTTAAGCTGGACGGCGTTGCCGCAATCAATCCGGTAAACGGCAAGCAGATCCCGATTTTCGTTTCCGACTATGTTCTGATGGGCTACGGCACCGGTGCCATCATGGCTGTCCCGGCGCACGATGACCGCGACTGGGAGTTTGCTAAGAAGTTCGGCTGTGAGATCATCGAGGTCGTTTCCGGCGGTGAGGATGTCCAGAAGGCAGCCTTTACCGCAAAGGATGAGACCGGTATTCTGGTCAACTCGGATTTCCTCAACGGCAAGACTGTCAAGGACGCTATCCCGGCTATGATCGAGTGGCTGGGCGAGAAGGGCATCGGTCATGCCAAGGTGCAGTACAAGCTGCGTGACTGGGTATTCTCCCGTCAGCGTTACTGGGGCGAGCCGATTCCGATCGTCAAGTGCGACAAGTGCGGCTATGTGGCTCTGCCGGAGGATCAGCTGCCGCTTGAGCTGCCGAACGTAACCAGCTACGAGCCGACCGATAACGGCGAGTCTCCGCTGGCGCACATGACTGACTGGGTAAACACCACCTGTCCGTGCTGCGGCGGTCCGGCAAAGCGCGAGACCGATACCATGCCGCAGTGGGCCGGTTCCTCCTGGTACTTCCTGCGCTATATGGACCCGCACAACGACAAGGCGCTTGCCTCGCCGGAAGCACTGAAATACTGGTCTCCGGTTGACTGGTACAACGGCGGCATGGAGCACACCACGCTGCATCTGCTGTACAGCCGTTTCTGGCATAAGTTCCTGTATGACATCGGCGTAGTGCCGACCAAGGAGCCGTATGCAAAGCGCACCAGCCACGGCATGATCCTCGGCGAGAACGGCGAGAAGATGTCCAAGAGCCGCGGCAACGTCGTCAACCCGGACGAAATCGTTGACACCTACGGCGCAGATACCATGCGTCTGTACGAGATGTTCATCGGCGACTTTGAGAAGGCTGCTCCGTGGAGCCCGAAGTCCATCAAGGGCTGCCGCCGCTTCCTCGAGCGTGTATGGGCGCTGGCTGACAAGGTGCAGGACGGCGACACCTACTCCGAGCAGCACGAGGTTCTTATGAACCGTACCATCAAGAAGGTCGGTGAGGATGCAGACAACCTCAAGGCCAACACCGCTATCGCAGCGCTGATGACCATGCTCAACGAGTTTTACGACAAGGGCGTAAACAAGGCTGAGTACAAGACCTTCTTGGCGCTGCTCAATCCGTTTGCACCGCATATCACCGAGGAGCTGTGGCAGCAGCTCGGCGAAACCGGTCTGCTCTCCGTAGCACCGTGGCCGACCTACGACGAGGCCAAGACCGTCGAGAGCACGGTAGAGCTGGCGGTACAGGTAAACGGCAAGCTGAAGTGCACCATTAAGCTGGCAGTCGATGCGGACAAGCAGACTGCGATCGATACCGCAATGGCAGAGGAAAAGGTACAGCACGCCATCGAGGGCAAGCAGATCGTAAAGCAGATCGTTGTTCCGGGCAAGATCGTAAACCTTGTCGTAAAGTAAGAAGGAATGCCGGATTTCCGCGTCAAAAAGAAAAAATCGAAAACTACGGGAAAAAGTAGTTGACATTGACGCGGAAATTCGATATAATATCCTTACGGTTTTGTGTATGGATGTATACAAACTGTGCTAAGCGATCCCCATGAGGGGAACGTGCGGAGGGAGGGAAAACTGTGTCGGAGATCCGCATCAAGGAAAATGAGTCTATTGACAGCGCACTGCGTCGCTTCAAGCGTTCGTGTGCCAAGGCGGGTACGCTTTCCGAGCTCCGCAAGCGTGAGCATTATGAAAGCCCGAGCGTAAAGCGCCGCAAGAAGTCTGAGGCTGCACGCGCAAAGAAGAAGAAGTTCCGCTAAAATAGAATTTCCAGAGAGCAGATGGTTAAACGTCTGCTCTTTTCTTTTTTCTGCACCGACCCAGCGGGGCGTACGAACCCGCTGGCGCAGTTTGTGTACCCCGATTAGCTGGTGCAAATTAGCAAATCAGAATTTCCGGCATTACCGCCGATAACCCTGCATACACCTGTATAATGGAGGACAAAATAATGAACATAACCGTATATCTGGGTGCAAACGAGGGCCGCGAGCCTGCCCTTAAAACCGCCGTGCGCGAGCTTGGCACATGGATTGGCGAGCACGGCCATACACTGGTCTACGGCGGCTCACGGGTCGGTTTGATGGGCGCGGTCGCGGAGAGCGCACTGGCTGCAGGCGGTAAGGTCATCGGCGTAGAGCCGCGCTTTTTTATCGAGCAGGAGCTGCAGCTGGACGGTCTGACCGAGCTGATCGTCACCGAGGATATGACCGATCGCAAAACCAAAATGATCGAGCTTGGAGACGCGTTCATCGCCTTTCCGGGCGGTACGGGCACGCTCGAGGAGATTGCCGAGGTGATGAGCAAGCTGGCGCTGAACCATCTGGATGCACCGTGCATTTTTTATAATCTCAACGGCTATTACGACCATATGAAGGCACTGCTCGACCACATGATCGAGATGGAGCTGTCCACCAAAGAACGGCAGAAGAAAATCTATTTTGCGAACACCTTGGAAGAGGTTACAGCACTTTTGAATTGAGAATGAACGTATCGGGTTTGCAGTCGCGTCATTTTCAATTTAGAAACGGTATGTTTACGGTTTCTTCAAACTTTCTACATACTTTAGACATGGGATTCCTGTATCCTGTAATCACAGCAAGGGAACAGCAAGCTGAGTGATAAAAACACTTGCCATCCCTTTTGAAATAGATACTTCATAGGGAATCTTTTTCTCCGACTGTGTGAGCAGTCAATCCTTCAAAAATCTGTCTGGCCCTGTGGGACGGAATACCGCGCAGGCTCCCGGACAGTCCAAAAACAAGAGGTGCAAGACACCCATTAGGCAATACCACACAATTTCCGCAAAGTACCGCGGCAGCGCGACCGGAGTCTGCGTAAGAAGCCGCTGCTTTAATTGCGCGGTGTTGCCCCATACAACGCGCTTTCAGCAGGAACTGAGAGCGCGCATTTTTGCGTTCGGGCAAAATGGGGGGCAAGGCAGTGATTTGTCTGGTTTTAGCATTTCTATGGATTGCGAAAACAGAACAATTGTTCTGTTTTGTTGACATAAACAATGATATGGTGTAAAATTGATATAAATGACTATTTCATATCTGAACAGATATAATAAAGTAAGTAAAACTTCGGAAATTGGGAGTTAAAGTATATATGAGCAAAGCAAAGCCGTCATACGGCAACGAAAGCATCTCCTCACTGAAGGGTGCGGACCGTGTGCGCAAGCGCCCGGGCGTTATCTTCGGCTCGGACGGACTGGAGGGCTGCGAGCACGCGGTCTTTGAGATTCTGTCCAACTCGATCGACGAGGCACGAGAGGGACACGGCACCGAGATCATCACCACACGCTATGCGGACGGCTCGATCGAAGTCGCTGACCATGGCCGCGGTATCCCGATCGAATGGAACGAAAACGAGCAGCGCTACAACTGGGAGCTGGTCTTCTGCGAGCTGTACGCAGGCGGCAAGTACAAGAACGACACCGGCGAAAACTATGAGTTTTCACTTGGTCTCAACGGTCTCGGTACCTGCGCGACGCAGTATTCCTCGGAGTACATGGACGTCACCGTTATCCGTGACGGCTTCGAGTACGGCCTGCACTTTGAAAAGGGCGAAAACAAGACCGGCACCAAGGAAGGCTACACCAAAAAGCCGACGAACGCGCGCAAAACCGGCACGACCATCCGCTGGAAGCCCGATCTGGAGGTATTCACGGATATCAACATCCCTGTGGATTATTATCTGGATACGCTCAAGCGGCAGGCGGTTGTCAACAGCCACATCAAGTTTGTGCTGAAAAATCAGGTGGGCAGCAGGTACGAGACCACCGAATTCCTCTATCAGAACGGCATTGTGGACTATGTGACCGAGCTAGCAGGCGAAAATCCGCTGACCTCGGTGCAGTTCCTCGAGGGCGAACGACGCGGACGCGACCGCGCCGACAAGGCCGAGTACAAGGTGAAGCTGTCGTGCGCGTTCTGCTTCTCCTCGGCGGTGTCGCAGATCGAGTACTACCACAACTCCTCGTGGCTGGAGCACGGCGGTGCACCGGACAAGGCCGTTCGCTCGGCGTTCGTGTCCGCCATCGATGCGTATCTCAAGCAGAACAACAAGTACAACAAGAGCGAGAGCAAGGTCACTTATCAGGATATTTTCGACAGCCTCGTGCTTGTCACCAACTGCTTCTCCACCCAGACCTCCTACGAGAACCAGACCAAGAAGGCCATCACCAACAAGTTCATCCAGGAGGCCATGACTGAGTTCCTCAAGGAAGGACTCGAGATCTACTTTATCGAGAACAAGGCCGAGGCGGACAAGATCGCAGAGCAGATCCTGATCAACAAGCGCAGCCGCGAACAGGCGGAAAAGGCGCGTCTGAATATCAAAAAGAAGCTGTCCGGCAATATTGACCTCGCTAACCGTGTGCAGAAGTTCGTGGACTGCCGCACCAAGGATGCGTCCCGCCGTGAGCTGTATATCGTCGAGGGTGATTCCGCACTCGGTTCGGTAAAGCAGGGCCGCGACAGTGAATTTCAGGCTATCATGCCGGTGCGTGGCAAAATCCTCAACTGCCTCAAGGCGGATTACGATAAAATCTTTAAGAATGATATCATCACCGACCTCCTCAAAGTCCTCGGCTGCGGTGTCGAGGTGCGCGGCAAGGCGGCAAAGGACCTTTCTGCGTTCGACCTCGAAAGCCTGCGCTGGCACCGCATCATCATCTGCACGGATGCCGATGTGGACGGCTTCCAGATCCGTACGCTCATTCTGACTATGCTGTACCGTCTGGTGCCGACGCTCATCGAACAGGGCTACGTTTATATTGCGGAGTCGCCGCTGTATGAGATCACCTACCGCGACAAGAGCTATTTTGCGTTCGATGAGAGCGAAAAAGCGGCCATCCTCAAAAAGCTGGAGGGCAAAAAGATTCTTATCCAGCGCTCCAAGGGTCTCGGCGAGAACCAGCCCGAAATGATGTGGGAGACCACCATGAACCCCGAAAACCGCCGCCTGATCCGCATTACGCCGGATGAAGCGGCTGCCACGAGCGAAATGTTCGACCTGCTGCTCGGCGACAACCTCGCCGGACGCAAGGAGTATATTGCCGAGAACGGCGCGGATTATCTCGAGCTGGCGGATATTTCGTAAGATATGCGAGGAATGCGCAATGTCTATTGAATTATTGACGGATAATCACCGTGAAAGTGTATTAAATGCTTTGGGTGAAAGTCAGCAAAGAATCTATATTGTTACACCATTTATCAAAAAGCAACCAGCACATAGGTTAGCACAGATTATTCAAAAGAATAAGGTAGACTGTGTACTGATTTCACGGTTTAATTATGAAAATTTTGCGACCGGTGTAAGTGATATTGACGCTTTGATTGAACTGCATCAAGCGGGTGCAAAAGTCTTGGCACTGAAAAATCTGCATACAAAACTCTATTTAATAGACAATCGTATAGTGATACTGGGTTCTGCCAATTTTACGAATGGCGGTTTGCAGGGCAACCATGAATTGTCTCTTATTGCGACTGATGAATCACAGTTGTTTCAAAAATGCGATGAATATTTTGCAGATATGCGCGCGGCGATAGAAGCTGACCACAAAGGCATAGTTACGGGAGAATGGCTTCATACCGTAAAAAAGAAAGTGCAGCAGCTTTGCAAGGATAAGAAAAAGAATGCTTCAACGGTAGATAAAACTGGAGATTTAGGTGTGGAGCTGTCGCATAAAGCGACTGTGGAAGAAAATGATACTGTACAGGATTTTTTGCAGTTGAAGCCGAAGAAAAAAACGCAGAATCGCTGCTGGCTAAAGTTTTCGGCAAGTTCTGCACAGAGAAAGCCGTATAAACCGAATCAAATACAGCCATATGCATTTGATTATAATAAAGCGGGGCAATGTGCAACTTATTTCTCGGAGAAGCATAAGCCGCGGAAAATACAAGAAGGCGATAAAATCTTTTTGGCATTGCATTCGTGGGATAAGAATGGAAAAGCCTGCCCGATTATTGTAGCGCAAGCGTTTTGCCATGAATTTAAGGAAGAAAACAAATTAGATGAAGATTGCCAATGGCCGTATTTTATTGAGTTGTATAATGAACAAGCCCTTCCGGAAGTAAGCAAGACCATTCAATATGGCGTACCGCTGTATGAGGTGGTGGAAGCATTAGGTACAGATATGTATGCTTCTTCGCAGGGAACGAATAAGCCGTTGGAAACGCTTCTGCACAGTCATCGGCAACAGGCATATTTGGAATTAACAGATAAAGCGAGAGAATACTTAGAATCGAAATTCAGAGAATAAGTTCCTGAGATGAACGGGAGAGCATAATGGCAAAAAAGAAAACCGACGAACCAAAAGTATATAAAGAACACCCTTCGGTCGATCAGCGCATCACGGACACGCTGCGCGAGAACTACATGCCGTACGCGATGAGCGTTATCGTGTCCCGCGCGATCCCGGAGATTGACGGCTTCAAGCCGTCCCACCGCAAGCTGCTGTACACCATGTACAAGATGGGCCTGCTGAACGGCAACCGCACCAAATCCGCGAACATCGTGGGTCAGACCATGAAGCTGAACCCGCATGGCGATGCGGCTATCTACGAGACTATGGTGCGCCTGACACGTGGCAACGAGGCGCTTCTCATGCCGTTTGTGGACAGCAAGGGCAACTTCGGTAAGGTATACTCGCGCGATATGGCATACGCCGCGCCGCGTTATACCGAGGCCAAGCTGGATGCGTTCTGTGCCGAGCTGTTCCGCGATATCGACACCGACGCGGTGGATTTTGTGGATAACTATGACGGCGAGATGAAGGAGCCGACGCTGCTGCCGACGACCTACCCGAACATCCTCGTGTCCGCGAATACCGGCATTGCGGTCGGCATGGCATCCAATTTCTGCGGCTTTAACCTCGCGGAAGTCTGCCGCACGACCATCGAGCTTATCAAAAACCCCGAGCACGATATCCTTTCCACGCTGCCTGCGCCGGATTTTACCACCGGCGGCGAGCTCATTTACGATGAAGCGGAAATGCGTGCCATCTACCGCACCGGACGCGGCTCGTTCAAGGTGCGCGCAAAATGGGCGTACAACAAGAAGGATAACCTGATCGAGATCACGGAGATTCCGTACACGACCACCATCGAGGCCATCATCGACAAGATCGCCGAGCTGGTCAAGAACGGCAAGGTGCGCGAGATTGCCGATGTGCGCGACGAGACCGACCTTGCCGGTCTGAAGATCGCCATCGACCTCAAGCGCGGCACCGACCCGGAAAAGCTGATGGCCAAGCTGATGAAGATGACCACCCTGCAGGACAGCTTCTCCTGCAACTTCAACGTGCTGATTGCAGGCATGCCGCGCGTGCTCGGCGTAGCCGAACTGCTCGATGAGTGGACAGCGTGGCGCACCGAATGCGTTCGCCGCCGCGTGTTCTTCGACCTCAACAAGAAGAAGGACAAGCTGCATCTGCTGCTCGGTCTGCGCAAAATCCTGCTCGATATCGACAAGGCGATTAAAATCATCCGCGAGACCGAAGAGGACGCAAATGTTATCCCGAACCTGATGGAAGGCTTCGGCATCGACAAAATCCAGGCCGAATTTATTGCGGATATCCGTCTGCGCAACATCAACAAGGAGTATATCCTGAAGCGCACGCAGGAGACTGAAGCACTCGAAAACGAGATTAAAAAGCTGGAGGAAATCGTCAAGTCCAAGGCGAAGATCCGCAATATCATCATCAAAGAGCTGGAGCAGATCATCAAGAAGTACCCGTCCGAGCGCCGCACGCGCATCATCACCGCGGATAACGTGCAGCAGTTCGACGAGGAGGATCACATCGAGGATTATCCGGTGCTGCTGTTCCTCACCCGCGAGGGCTACTTCAAGAAGATTACGCCGCAGTCGTGGCGCATGTCGCAGGACCATAAGCTCAAAGAGGGCGATGAGGTGTTCTGGACTGCCGAGGCGACCAACAAGAACGAAATTATCTTCTTCACCAATATGCAGCAGGCGTACAAGGCGCACCTGTACGATTTTGAGGACAGCAAGGCGTCTGTGCTCGGTGATTACCTTGCGTCTAAGCTCGAGATGGACGAGGGCGAAATGCCGGTTTACGCGGTTCTGCCGGGAGATTACAAGGGCAGTATGGTCGTTGTGTTCAAAAACGGCAAGGCAGCCCGGTTTTCGATGGAATCCTTCGAGACCAAGACCAACCGACGCCGCCTGACCGGCGCGTACTCGGATAAGGCGCCGGCTGTGGCGTTCTTCCACCCAATCGAGGAGGAGAGCGAGGTCACTATGTTCTCGACTGCCAACCGTGCGCTCACGTTCCGCGCGAGCATGCTCGATGTCAAGGCAACCCGTTCCACGCAGGGCGTGCAGACCATGGTGCTGCGCGGCAAGCATACCATTACGCGGGCGTGCCGCACCGAGGACGCCGCGCTCAGCGATAATGCGCGCTACCGCTGCCGCAGTATTCCGTCCATCGGCGCATTGCTTACCGATGAGGATCTGCCGGATAAGCAGCTCAAATTGCTTTAATGCGAAACGCAGAGGGTTTCCTCTGCGTTTTTTCTTTGCACCGGCTGAGCGGGGTGCGCGAACTGCGTCAGCGTGTTCGTCCCTAACGGGCGGGAAGTTTTTCGCTGAACCTCAGCGGGGAGTGCGCCTACCCGGCGGGGGCACAAGAGGGTAGACACCTGCGGTTTCCACCCTCTTGTGAATCACCCCTTTCCCTTAGAGGGTCTGGCGCAGATTGCCTACATGTGACCGCTGCGAAAAGGGGAACGGCAGAGGATTTTTTCTATCGTAGGGGAGCACAGTGTGCTCCCGTGTCGAGACATATTCGCAGTGTCAGATAGTGTTCTGCTACACATACGGGCTACTTTGCACAGAGCGCGGCATGACAGTGCCGCGCAACTCGTCAGCGCGTTATTATAGACAGCACCTGCGAGGATAAATTATACCAAACGTCTAAATTCGCAGGTGCCGTGCGTTACAACGTGCTAAAGACTTGCGCGACACTGTTATGTCGCGCCTGCGCAGAGTAAACCGCCTGTGTAGCAGTACGCTGTCTGTGAACTGCGAAAAGGCGGAGAAAGACACGCTGCGGTAACCCGACTGCCGTACCCCTGTTTCGGAGCGGTCACATGTTGGTAATCTGCGCCAGATTAGGAAGTAAGGGAAAGGTAGGAGTTCAAAGAGGAAGGAAAACCGCAGGTTGTCCTTCCTTTTTGCCCCCGCCGCGGGGCGCGGCACGCTCCCGCCGTCCGCAGGCGGCGAATCCTCCCGCTGAGGTTCAGCGGAAAACTCCCCGCCCGTTAGGGGCGAACCCGCTAACGCAGTTCGTGTGCCCCGCTCAGCCGGTGCAGAAAAGGTGCCGCCCCGTCAGGGCGAACACGCTGACGCAGTTCGCGCACCCCGCTCAGTCGGTGCTGAAAAAACTGCCGCCCGGACAGGGTGAACCGCCTGCGCGGTTCAGGTGCCCCAATCGCCCGGTGCAGCGAAAAAGAGTGCCGCACACGGACATCTGTCCACCCGTGAAAACCAAATATTTTTACGCTTTACACTATAAAAGCGATGTGCTATAATACAGGGTATAAGAGCGAAAAAACGAATGTAGGGAGGGATAGACCATGAATCGAAAGTTGAAGGACGAGGATATGGACATTCTGTTTCGCGGTATTCTCAAGCTGCAGACGGTCGAGGATTGCTACGACTTTTTTGAAGATCTGTGCACGATCGCCGAGCTGCGTGCCATGGTGCAGCGCTTTCAGGTGGCGCGCATGCTGGATGAGGGCCGCATTTACAGTGACATCGTACAGGAGACCGGCGCGTCCACCGCGACGATCAGCCGCGTGAACAAGTGCCTTGTGTATGGCTCGGACGGCTACCGCAAGATGCTCGACCGGCTCAAGGAGGACGAAACAGCAGAGGAGAGCCATGAATAGTTACGAAACCCTGTCGGAATACTATGACCGCTTCACGGATGACGTGGGCTACGAGGAATGGGCAGACTTTTTCGAGCGCCTGTTTGAGCGGGAAGGCGTAAAGCCGTCGCTGGTGCTCGATCTGGCGTGCGGAACCGGAAGTCTGACGCGCATTCTGGCGCAGCGCGGCTATGATATGATCGGCGCGGACGCATCGCCGGAAATGCTCATGCAGGCGCTGCAGAACACGCTGGACTGCGAGCCGCGTCCACTGCTGCTCAATCAGCGCATGGAAGAACTGGACCTGTACGGCGCGGTAGACGCGTGCCTGTGCTGTCTGGACAGCGTAAACTACGTCACTGAGCCGGAAGCACTGCAGACTGCCTTTGAGCGCGTACACACGTTCCTCAATCCGGACGGCCTGTTCGTATTCGACATCAACACACCGGAAAAATTCGCCCGCATTGATGGCGAAAGCTATGTCCGCGAGGACGACGGCGTATTCTGCGTATGGCAGGCGGCGGTCGAGGACGGCCTGTGCGCCTACCAGTTCGATATTTTCGAGCAGGAGGACGATGTGTGGCACCGTGCGCAGGAAACGCACGAGGAGCGCATATACGAGCCTGCACAGCTGACCGCCATGCTGGAGCAGGCCGGTTTTACCGAGATCAAAACCTATGGCGACCAGTCCTTTGCGCCCGTACAGGGCGGCGAGGACCGCATTTACTTTACAGCACGAAAGAGAGATTAACTTATGAGCGATACGTTACTTCGCGCGATCGCCCGTGATGCGGGCATCCAGATTTGTGCAGCCAGCACGACCGAGCTGGTCGAGCGCGCACACGAAATCCACAGCACCACGCCGCTGGCTACCGCAGCCCTCGGACGAACGCTGACCGCAACTGCCATCATGGGCAGCCAGCTCAAGGTAGAGGACGGCTCCGTGACCGTGCAGATCAAGGGCAACGGCCCGCTCGGCGCGATCGTCTGCGTCGGTGATTCGGACGGCTATGTGCGCGGCTATCTGCAGGACCCGGCTGTCGATCTGCCGCTGCGTGCGGACGGCAAGCTGAATGTAGGCGGCGGTGTCGGCCGCGGCTATCTGATGGTGATTAAGGACATTGGCCTGAAGGACCCGATCACGGGCACGGTTGCGCTCGTCAACGGCGAGATTGCCGAGGACCTGACCCGCTATTTCGCGGAGAGCGAGCAGATTCCGTCTGCGTGCGCGCTCGGTGTGCTCGTGGATACCGACTGCTCGGTCAAGTGCGCCGGCGGCTGGCTCGTGCAGCTGATGCCGGGCGTGAAGGATTCCGACATTGACAAGCTGGAGGCCAATCTGGCAAAGCTGGAGAGCATGACTGCTATGCTCGATAAGGGCATGAGCCTCGAGGACATCATCCGCGCGGTGCTCGATGGCTTTGAGGTAGATTTTCTGCAGACCAGTGAAATCGGCTACCGCTGTGCGTGCAGCCGTGAAAAGGTAGAGCGCGCCCTGATCAGCATGGGAAAAACCGAACTTTGCAAGATGGCGGAAGAACAGGAAAATAGTGAGGTAACCTGCCAGTTTTGTGATAAAATCTATCGTTTCAGCCGCGCAGAGTTGCAGGAGCTTTTAACACACGCAACGGAATAAAAAGAAAATAAAAAAACTTTGAAAAAAGTGTTGACATTTGGGCACAGGTTCTGTATAATAAACATCGTCGCTGAGAGATACAAACGAAAACGAAACAGCGACGACGGCCTGGCCCGGTAGCTCAGTTGGTTAGAGCGCTAGCCTGTCACGCTAGAGGCCGTGGGTTCAAGTCCCATCCGGGTCGCCATTCTTCAATCGGAAACGATTGAAGAAATATGCCTCTGTAGCTCAGTCGGTAGAGCAGGGGACTGAAAATCCCCGTGTCGGTGGTTCGATTCCGCCCGGAGGCACCATTTATTCAAATGAGTGTCTGGACACTCATTTGAATAAATCTTACCTTTCGGTTAAGGAATCGAAAGGCGGCTCTTGGAAACAATCCGGTGGATTGTTTCAACCGCCGTGGCTTTTGCCGCAGCAAAAGCGATTCCGCCCGTGAGCGTTCAATTCGCAGCGTCCGGTAACTAATCGGCACTGACAAAATCGCGTTAGCGCGAAAAACTAAATATGCGGCTGTAGCTCATCTGGTAGAGCGCCACCTTGCCAAGGTGGAGGTAGCGAGTTCGAGCCTCGTCAGCCGCTCCACATGGTACCATAGCCAAGCGGTAAGGCGTGGGACTGCAACTCCCTGATCCCCAGTTCGATTCTGGGTGGTACCTCCAAAAGACTGATGTGAAAACATCAGTCTTTTTGTTTTGCACACAATCACACGAATTTGCACAAATGCAGGTAAAGGTTGACAAATACAGCAGACTGTGTTATATTCCACCTATGGATGCACTACGGCGTCCATGCAATAAAAGGAGGAATTTAATATGACACTCAGAAAGCGACTGATCGCGCTGAGCATGGCGGCAGCCTGCGCAGCAACAGCTTTTGCCGGTGCAGCATTCACCGACCAGAGCAGCATCAAGGTGGACAGCAAGGTCATCGACACCCTGACCGAGAAGAACGTCATCAAGGGCTTTGAGGACGGCTCGTTTCAGCCGGACAAGGCGGTAACCCGTGCCCAGATGGCCAAGATGATGTTCGTACTGCGTACCGGTTCGGATGATGCGTCTTACTACGCAAAGGATATGACCGATACGTTTGCGGATACGGCCGGTACCTGGTCGAACGGCTATGTTAAGTATTGTCAGGCTTATGGTATCGTTTCCGGCAAGTCGAGCACGGTTTTTGCACCGAATGCGTCTGTAACGACGGCTGAAGCCGCAAAAATGCTGCTGGTATACAGCGGTCACGATGTACAGAAGGATGGTCTGACCGGTGCACAGTGGAAGGAAAATACCTTGAAGCTGGCAGATGCAGAAGGTCTTTTGACTTGTGTAACTACAAAGCCGGATGATGCACTCCCGCGTCAGTATGCCGCGCAGATGATTTACAACGCAATCAGCAAGTAAGCACGCAGCAAAGAAAAAGTCCCTCACCCGAGGGACTTTTTTTCATCTTCATAAAATCTAAAGAAATTCCCTGCGGAAAACAACAGAAACCTGTGGTAAGATAGAAGTAACGAAAGGGGGAAGGGAAATGGAAAAGCTGACTGTTCTGGTGGTGGACGACGACCGCGAAATCGTGGAAAGCATTGCGATATTCCTGCAGGCGGACGGCTATCTGGTACGCAAGGCGTACAACGGTCTGGAGGCGCTCGACATCGTCATGACCGAGAACGTACACCTTATCATCCTTGACATTATGATGCCCGAGCTGGACGGCATCAAAACCTTATTAAAGGTAAGGGAAAGCAAAAACCTGCCGATCATCCTGCTGTCGGCCAAGAGCGAGGACGCGGATAAAATCCTCGGACTGACCGCGGGTGCGGATGATTACATTACAAAGCCGTTCAACCCGTCCGAACTGGTCGCGCGCGTGAAAAGCCAGCTGCGCCGCTATACCCAGCTGGGCGCGATGCAGATAAAGGAAACGCAGATCGTCATCCGCGGACTGGTGCTCGACACCGAGAGCAAAAGCGTGACGGTAGACGGCGAAGCCGTTCGTCTCACACCGCTCGAATACAAAATACTTGAGCTGCTGTGCCGTCACCCGGGAAGGGTGTTCTCCACCGAGGAGATTTACCGACAGGTGTGGAATGACGATATTGTCAGTGACAACGCCATTGCCGTCCATGTGCGGCACATCCGCGAAAAGATAGAGATCAACCCGAAGGAGCCGCGCTACCTCAAGGTGGTGTGGGGCGTCGGCTACAAGATCGAAAGGAGCAAGTGAGTATGAATATCAAGGGGATCTTACGCAGTACGGTAGTAAAGCTTATCGCGTTTGCAGGCATTGTGGGGTGCTTTGCAGGTGCACTGTTTCTCGCTGAGAACACGATAACAGATTTTGCCGCGAACGGCCTTGACCAAATGGTCTATCGCTTTGAGGGTGATTTTGCCGACTCGTCCTATATGCATCAGCAGCTCGGCATAATGTGTGCTGAAATGGCGAATGCGTTTGAGGATGGCATGGACGCAGCGGAATTCAGCAGGCAGCATACGGATTTTGCGGGAAACTATTTTGGCAGAATGGGCGATAAAACGGTCGGCGATGACACGCTGACCGAAGCCGCGGCAAAAAATTCTGCGTTTTACATGATCACACGGCCGGGTGGCAATGTGCAGTCCAACGTGGGAATGTACTACGGCTATCCGCTTGCGGTTTACGATGAGGAAACGGACAGTTACGGCTACTACACCGAGGAGGATGCGGCAGAGGAAGGCTGGAAGTTCAATAAGTTCAATCCGTACCCGTCTAACACCCTGCTGCTGGTGCGCTTCACGGACGCACAGGCTGCTCCCATCAAGGCTGAGTGGGAAATGCAGAAAACGCAGATTACCGGCGTGCTCCATCGGGCGATTGTGCTGACGTGCATTGCACTGGTGCTGTTCGTGTATCTGCTGTTCGTCACCGGCCGCAAGCCGGAGGATGAGGACGTGCACCTTGTCACCATCGACCGTCTGCCGGTGGAAGTGAACGTGCTGTGCTTCTGGGCGGTGCTCGGCACGGCGGGCGGACTGAATCTGGCACTGATGGGTGAATTGCTGAACGGCACAAACGATATGTCGATATTGCTCGTACCGTCCATCCTGTTTTTCGTCGCGGCGTTTGCGTTCGCACTTGAACTTACGCTGTCGCTCGTGCGTGTGATCAAGAACCGCAGCTTCGTCAAGCAGTGCTGGTCGATTCGATTCATCCTCTGGTGCTGGAGAACCTTTATTAAGGTATGCAAGTGCATCCGGCAAAGTTTCAGAAAACTGCGCCGCATGCTGTTCCGCGACTACAAAACGCGCAACGTTGTGCTGCTCTTTACGGCGTATTCGGTTGTTCTCGCGTTCCTTGCGGCGGTGTTCGGCGGAGTGGGCGGCTCGTTTTTTGCCTTCGTGCTCGGCGCGGTCTGGTTTCTCGCGGCAGGTTACTTTCTCATCAAACGCATCACCGGCTTTGAGCGTATCGTGGACGCGCTGCGCCGGCTGCGTGCGGGTGATCTCAGCTTCAAGCTGACCGACATGCCGGAGGGCGTGTTCGCTGAAATGGCCGAGGATATTAACTCGCTCGGTGACGGTATGCAGGCGGCGCTGCAGAACGAGGTCCGCGCCGAGCGCATGAAAAGCGAGCTCATCACCAACGTCAGCCACGATTTGAAAACGCCGCTGACCAGCATCCTCAACTACTCCGATCTGCTCGGTAAAATGGATTTAACGCCGGAGGAAGCCAACGATTACGCCCGCATTATCTATCAAAAGGGTCTGCGGCTCAAGAATCTGACGAGCGACCTGTTCGATATCTCCAAGGTGCAGTCGGGCGCAGAGCAGATCATCAGCGAACGGCTGGATGCGTGCACGCTCGCCCGGCAGGCGCTCGCAGAGCAGGACAAGGCCGTGCAGGAGAGCGGCTTGACCGTCAAAGCCGCCATTCCCGAGCGGGAGCTGCCCATTTGGGCGGACGGGCGCAAGCTGTCCCGCGTGCTGGAGAATCTCATCGGCAACTGCGTGAAATATGCGCTCAAGGGTACGCGCGTGTTCCTCTCTGTTGCAGAGGAGAACGGTCAGGCCATTATTGAACTCAAAAACACCGCCAACTACGAGATGGACTTTGCCGCCGATGAGATCACCGAACGGTTTGTCCGCGGTGACGCGGCGCGCTCGACCGAGGGCAGCGGTCTGGGTCTCGCCATCGCAAAAAGCTATACCGAAGCCTGCGGCGGCACATTCGATGTTTCGGTGGACGGCGATCAGTTTAAGGTGCGTATCGGCTTTCCGGTGTATGGCACGACGGCAAAGTAAATTTTTGCGGAAATGGAAATCTTATCTTGTAATTTGGATTGCAACCGCTATAATAGGAGTTGGATAAGAACCCGCGTGAGCGGCAGGGGCAGCACCACAGCTTCAATCATGCGGTATTGCCCGGGACAAGAAAGGCGGAAAGAATTATGATTACGACTGCAAGTGAACATCAGGTAGATAAGGTAGAGCAGATGGCTGGCGGCAAGGGACACGTTATCATCGAGCGTCTGCTCGGTGCGAAGGAGCTGGACGGCAAGTGCGGCCTGTATGCAAAGGTAACCATCGAGCCGAACTGCACGCTCGGCTTCCACGAGCACCGCGGCGAGACCGAGACGTACTACATCCTGAGCGGTGAAGGCTCGTATAACGACGGTGAGAAGTCCTATCCGGTCAAGGCCGGCGACGTGACCTTCTGTCCGGACGGCACCGGTCATGCGCTGGATAATACCGGCGATACCGACCTCGTGTTCATGGCACTGATTATTATGAAGTAAGCGCAGAGACGGAAAGAACCCGAAGCCTTGGCTTCGGGTTCTTTTTGTTTGTAATTGAGAATGGAGAATGAACGCAGTTTCTTTCTGGTTTATGCAGGGTGTATCGCGGGGGAGCATAGTGTTCTCCCGCAGCACGACCGAACGCGCCCGGTTAACGGTGTTTTGGGCGCCCTGCGGTTAGGTGTTTGCAAATGAATTGACAAATGGCGGGGCGCTCCGGAGTGGTCTCTTGCATTTTGGGCAATTCACCCTCTGAGGGCACTCAACCCTACGGAGTATATAGAACGGGTGCCGTTTTCACGAGGTTTACCATTATATTCATCATTTATTTTCTGTTTTCAATTCTCCGTTTGCAACACGGAAAATAAAATTTCAGACAAAAACAAAACAGGCTCGGATAAAACCGAGCCTGCTTTGCTGTGATCGGGAGGTGTGATCCGATCACAAAGAAGAAAAGAGTAAAAAAGAAAGGAAAAAGAGAGATAGTCAATTAGTAAAGCTGCGTTTTGCAGCATTTGTGCTGTTTTTAAGCACTTTCTTTGAACAATTACAGTATAGCGTGATTTTCGTCGAAATGCAAGAAAAAATGTTCGGCAGTTTGTATGAAAATACTATAAAATTTTTCGGCGGGAATTGTGCTTTGCGTTGAGCGTGTGAAAAACCGCCGTCTCTCAAACCGCTTCGTTTGTGAAAAATCGCGTCTGGTGGAAATCTATCCCTTGACATATTGCTCATATTGTATATAATGAGTATATACAATAAAAGAGGGAGGGACGGCATGGACATCATAGTATCCAACATGGACAGCACGCCGATCTACGAGCAGATCACACGTCAGATCAAGGCGAAAATCCTCGGCGGAGAGCTGCAGCCGGGGGAGGCGCTGCCGTCTATGCGCCTGCTGGCGAAGAAGCTGCGCATCAGCGTTATCACGACCAAGCGTGCGTATGAGGAGCTTGAGCGCGAGGGCCTTATCACCAGCCAGACCGGACGCGGCAGCTTTGTTGCACCGGTCAGCAGCGAACGTCTGCGGGAAGCGCAGCTTCGCACGGTGGAAGACCACCTGACGGACGCGGTGCAGGCGGCAAGACTGGCCGGACTGTCTGCGGACGAGTTCGCAGAGCTGGCACGGACACTGTTTGAGGAGGAAGGATTATGAGAGAGAATGCACTGGAGCTGTACGACGTCTGCAAGAAATACGGCGGCTTTGCGCTCCGCAATGTGGGATTTACCCTGCCGAGAGGCACGGTAATGGGTTTAATAGGAGAAAACGGCGCCGGAAAGACAACGACCATCAAGGCGGTGCTCGACCTCATCCGGCCGGACAGCGGCGAGATTGCCGTGCTGGGGGAACATGGCTCGAATCCGTCCGTCCGTGAGAAGATCGGCGTGGTGCTCGAGGACGGCGGTTTCCCGAGCGCGATGAGCGCCGCACAGGTGAGCACGCTGCTCGGCAGAGCGTACAAAAACTGGAACGCGGAGCAGTTTGCGTCGTACATCGAAAAATTCGGCATTGACCGAGAGAAGGCCATCAGGGACTACTCCAAGGGCATGAAAACCAAGCTGAATATCGCGGCAGCGCTGTCGCATGACGCGGAGCTGCTGCTGCTTGACGAGCCGACGAGCGGTCTTGACCCGGTCGTGCGGGATGAGGTGCTCAATCTGCTGTACGACTTCATGCAGGACGAAAATCACGCGATTTTGTTGTCCAGTCATATCACGAGCGATTTGGACAAAATCGCGGACGAGATCACTTTCATCCACAAGGGCGAGGTGCTGCTGAGCGAGCCGCGCGACGAGCTGCTCGACACCTGCGGTATACTGCGCTGCACCGCCGATCAGCTGAACGCCCTTGACCCGTCTGCCGTGCGGGCAAAGCGCGTGGGCACGTTCGGCTGTGAAGCCTTGGTAAGACGTGACGGCGTACCGGAGAACTGGTCGGTTGAGCCGGTCAACATCGAACAGATCATGCTGTTCCTGACGAGAGGGGAGGACGCAAGATGAAAGCAATGTTGTATGCGGACTGGATGAATCTGCGCCGGTCGATGAAGGCAATTTTGATAGTGGTGGCTGTCATTGCGGTGGCTTCACTGACGTGGGAAAACAATGCGTCGTTCGTGTCGTTTATTCTGGTGATGCTGTCGCTGATGGTGCCCGCAACGCTGATGAGCAGTGACCGAGCCTACGGCTGGGATAAGCTCAGTCTGTCGCTGCCCATCTCCCGAAAAGACGTGGTGAGCAGTAAATTTGTGCTCTGTCTGCTGGTGAATCTGGTAACTTTCCTGCTGGGAACCGCGTACATTGCGAGTATGGATATTTTTTACGGCAATGCAATGGCAGAGAATATGCTCGGTCTGCTGGCGTGCGAAGCGGTTGGTCTGGCACTGACCGGCATTGACATGGCGCTCATCCTGCGGTTTGGTCCGGATCGCGGACGGTATTTCCTCATTGGCGTGGTGTGGGTGCCGATCATCCTGCTGACCGTCGTCAAAAAGCATCCGGCGTTCAATAAACTTGTGCAGGCTCTCGGCGGCATGGACAGCTGGTCGGTCGGACAGCTTACGGCGTTCTTCGGCGGACTGGTGATTGTCGGTGCCATCGTGTACGCGGTATGCTGGCGCATCGGTGTGGGCATTTACCGAAAAAGAGAGCTGTAAATGCATAAAATACCTCTCGCTCCATATAAATAGGAACGGGAGGGACGGAGAATGAAGATTTTCAGCTTTACACTGCCTCTGGCGGTCGGTGGACTTGCGGCCTGGCTGACGATGGGGAGTATGTCGCAGTATGCGGCGCTGGTGCAGCCGCCGTTTGCACCGCCGGCATGGATATTCCCCATTGCGTGGACGATTCTCTATGTGCTCATGGGCTGGGCGAGCCTGCGCGTGCGGCAGTCCGGTTCGCCGGAGCGAAGCAACGCGCTTGCGCTGTATTACACGCAGCTTGCAGTGAATTTCGTGTGGCCGCTGCTGTTTTTTCGCGTTGGACTGTACGGAACGGCGTTCTGGTGGCTGATTCTGCTGCTGGCACTCGTGCTCGTCACCGCAAGGGCGTTTTACCGAATTGACAAGCAGGCGGGATGGCTGCTCGTGCCATACCTGGTCTGGCTGGTGTACGCGGCTTATCTCAATGCCGGAGTCTGGTTCCTGAATAAATGAAAAAGGGAGCAAATCGTGTGATTTGCTCCCTCTACGAGGCTGTCGTGGAACTACAGTTCCGCCGACAAGCAGGAACGGACCGTAGGCCGTTCCAAAGTCGTCCGAAAGTTCCCATGCGGAAACTTTCTCCCTCTTAGGGTATAAAAATCGAGATACATGCTCCCGGTTTTTATGAATTTGCATGGCAAATTCTATTGAATATGCACTGACGTGCGAGCTGCTAAGATTATACGTTTGGAAAAAATAAAAGGGAGCAAATCGTGTGATTTGCTCCCTTTACGTTACTCATATCTCAGTTTTACGTTTTCTGCATTGCACAGATCAACGTACTCCTTCGGCGGTTCGCAGTCGGTGATGAACGCGGTCAGGTCCTTGAGGTGGCAGAACGTGACAATCGCTTCCTTGCCGATCTTGGACGAATCGACCATGCCGTAGATGTTATCCGCGCGGTGAACAACGGCACGCTTGATCTCGGCTTCGAGGAAGGTGGTGTTGGTCATGCCTGCAGTCAGCGACACGCCGGTCGCGCCCATGAACGCCTTGTTGATACGCATGGTGGACAGCGCTTCGATCGCGGACAGGCCGACAAACGAATCCGTAGTCGGGCTGTAAATGCCGCCGAGCGAGATAATATTAAGGTTATCGTACTTGGAGGCCTCGCTCAGCGCGCCGAGCGAGTGGGTGATGATCGTAATTCGCTTCTTTGCCACAAGAAACCGCAGCAGACACAGGGTGGTCGTGCCGGAGTCGATAAAAATGGTATCGCCATCCGCGACCTCCTCGGCGGCCAGACGGCCGATGAGAGACTTGTCGATCTGGTTGAGACCCGAACGGATGGGCGTCGGCACGGCACCCGAGGGAACCGTAGCGGTCACGCCGCCGTATACCTTGGTGATGTGGCCGCGCTGCTCAAGCTCGTTCAGGTCGCGGCGGATGGTATTCTTGGACACGCCAAAAACCTCGCACAGCTCGTCAATGCTGACGGTCTCGCGCGAGATGACATATTGCTCTATCGAATTGAGACGGCTGACTTTCATATTCACAGCTCCCACATAATAATATCCGCCCAGTAGTATCCGAATGTATCCACAATGTTTTCTTTAGTTTATCAAATTTGTAACCAAATGTCCACCGCTCCAAAGAATGAGAATATGGCGTGAATTTGGCGGAAAAGGTCGAAAATACATGAAAACTCTCGGTAAAGAACGATAGAAAGTGAGTAAAATCCGTAAAACCGCCTTTTGAAAATAATTTCTGGCAGTGAGCGGGGAGAGGAGCGGTAACCCGTCTGCGGGGAGAGGGATACGCAGACAAACAGCAGAAACAGGGCGGGATACCCCTTTTGAAAATATATTTTTACCGTTTTGCAAGAGGTTTACCAACAAAATAAATACATATAACCAGCAGATAACCAACAAATTACCTAATTTTACTCGAAATAAATTAGATATTTTCCATAAGGCGTTTGAATGAAATTGGAATTTTGCGAACAAATGCAGGAATTTCGGTTGAAATTTTGGCGGTTTGGTGATACACTTGTATTCGTAAAACAGTGGCATTGTGCCGCTGTACGCTGGAACCTGTTCCGCGGAGAGAAAATTATATTTTGAATTAGGCAGGTGTATGCAATGCAGAAAGCAGAAAAGATGCAGGAGCTTCGTGTATTTGCTCAGGAAATCCGTGTGGAGACCCTGAAGACCGTCGGTTCGCTTGGCTTCGGCCACGTTCCGGGTGCAATGTCCGTTATTGATGCGCTGGCAGTTCTGTACGGCGAAGTAATGAAGGTTGATCCGAAGAACCCGCATTGGGAAGATCGTGACTGGTGCGTGCTGTCCAAGGGCCACGCTGGTCCGGCTATGTACGCTACCCTCGGTCTGAAGGGTTTCTACCCGATCGAGGACGCTTATACCCTCAATCAGCCGCACACCAATTTCCCGTCCCATACCGACCGCACCAAGACCCCCGGTGTTGACCTGACGACCGGTTCTCTCGGTCAGGGCATGTCCACCGCTACCGGTGCTGCTCTGGGCAACAAGCTCGACGGCCGCGACAGCCATGTATTCGTATTCGTTGGCGACGGCGAGTGCGATGAGGGCCAGGTTTGGGAGGCTGCTCAGTTCGCAGCTCACTACAAGCTGGACAACCTCGTTTGCTTCGTAGACGACAACAAGTACCAGCTCGACGGTGCGGTTGACAAGGTTATGAGCCACGGCAAGGGCATCGGTGCTAAGTTCGCAGCATTTGGCTGGAACGTGATCGAGCTGCAGGACGGCAATGACGTAGAGCAGATCTACGACGCTGTTCAGCTCGCTTACGACACCAAGGGCGTACCGACTTGCATCGTCCTGAACACCGTTAAGGGCCTGGGCGCCACCTTTGCTGAAGGCACTGGCGCGCACTCCTCTCAGCCGACTAAGGAGCAGTGGGATGAAGCCATTGCTGCTGCTGAGAAGAAGCTCGCTGAGATCAAGGCACAGTAAGGGAGGGTATTGAACATGAGCTTTACTTTGATTGGCAAGCACGAGAAGGATTCTCGTAACAACCGTGACGGTTTTGTTACCGCTATGCTGGACCTGATGGAGAAGGACAGCAAGGTTATGCACGTTGACTGCGACCTCGAGAACTGCATCAATACCGGCAAGCTGGCTAAGGCTTTCCCGGAGCAGACCGTAAACGCAGGTATCGCAGAGGCTAACGCTATGGGCGTTGCTGCAGGTCTGGTTGCTACCGGCCGCACCGTATTCATGCACTCCTTCGGCTGCTTCGCTTCCCGCCGTGCATTTGACCAGGCATTCATGTCCGCAGCTTACGCTAAGCTGCCGGTACACGTTATCGGTTCCGACCCCGGCGTATGCGCTGCATACAACGGCGGTACCCACATGCCGTTCGAGGACTGCGCTCTGTACATGTCCGTACCGGAAGCAGTTGTCATCGACCCGGTTGACTACGCTCAGATCAACTGCCTGACCAAGAAGCTGGCAGCATCCGGCAAGTTCTCCTACATGCGCATGATCCGCAAGGGCTTCACCACCGTTTACGGCGATGGCTCTGACTTCGAGATCGGCAAGGGCGTTACCCTGAAGGAAGGCAAGGACGTAGCTATCATCGCTTCCGGCATCATGGTAGACGAGGCACTGAAGGCTCAGGAGCAGCTGGCTGCTGAGGGTATCTCTGCCAAGGTTATCGATATGTTCACCTGGAAGCCGCTCGACGAGCAGCTCATCCTCGATTCCGCTGCTGAGTGCGGCGCTATCGTAACCGCTGAGAACCATCAGGTAAAGGTTGGTCTGGGTTCTGCTGTTGCTAACGTTGTTATCAAGAACAACCCGGTTCCGATGGAGATGGTAGGCGTTGAGGATCGCTTCGGCCAGGTAGGCGCTGAGTCCTTCCTGCGCGAGGAGTACGGTCTGACCGCTGCTCACATCGTAGAGGCTGCTAAGAAGGCTATCGCTCGCAAGAACGGCTAAGTTTTCCCGCAGATACGCGAAGTAAAATTGCATCGAAAAGCGTTCCGACGTATGTCGGAACGCTTTTTTGTCGTTACATTGCACAGAAGCAAACGCAGATTTTGCATGGTCTGGAAATAGACAATATCACCCAAATCTGCTACACTGTAAGCACAACAGTAAAAGGAGGAGGTGTACCGCATGAAAAAACGGTACGCGGCAGGACTGGCACTGGCTCTTGTGGGGATTTTGAGCGGGTGCGGACAAACGGCGGCAGACAACACAATCAGCCTTACACCGGTGGAGGAAACGACCGCAGACCAGAGTGGCAGACTGATTGAGTATAATTTTTCCGGCCACAGGAGCGAAGCCGAGGGCGTATTGTTTGGCTGTTATATATGGGATGGCAGCACATGGCAGAAAGATGAGGATGCCACGTTTGGGTTGCGTTGTTCGGCGACACTGGGCAGCGGCAAGGGCACGATCAAATTCGAGCGTGACGGCGATGCGGCGAATGCGAACTATAAGATTGGAATGGATTCGCCACAGCTTGGCGGATATGCACAGGTTATGGATTCGCCCGAGAGAAACAGTCTGCCGATGGAGGGATTGACGGCAACTGTTGCTGCATGGGAGGAACCTGTCAATGACTTGGCAGTCGACACGGAAATTCCGTTGCTCGTGCGTGTGTTCCGCACGGACGGTACGATCATTCCGGTATCTATTGATGCGTTTTTGGAACCGGAAAACAGCAAAGCCGTACAGAAAAGCGTGTATGCGGAAGCGTACACTGTAATTTTCTGCTATGAAATGTAAATGCTGAAACGGAGGTGTACCACATGAAAAAACGATACGCAGCAGGACTGGCACTGGCTCTTGTGGGGATTTTGAGCGGGTGCGGGAAGGCAGAGACACAGCCGGCGGATAATACGATTTCCATCACGCCGGTGGAGCGGAAAACCGATGGACCGCAGATGGATATGGCGGTGAAGTACGATTTTGCCGGCAATCATGCGGATGTAAACGGAATGGAGTTCCGGCGTTACATCTGGGACGGCAGCGCATGGGAGAACGAGGGCGGGACGTTTACCGTTAATTTGGATAAAGTCGAAGAAAACGAGGGAACGATTCGATTTCAGCCGGAGAGTGATGTACTCAATGCGGAATATATCGTTATCATTGATGCGCAGACACCGGAATCGGGAAATTCTATACAGTTTGCGGAATCTCCTGCGCTGAGCGGTCTGCCGACGGAGTGGCTGACCTCGGCGGTGGCCATGCAGGAGGAAAAGATTGACGATCTGGCGGTCGATGTGGAGATTCCACTGCTTGTACGCACATTCCGTACAGACGGAACACAGATTCTGGTGGCGATTGACGCGTTCGCTGACCCGGAAAACAGTTCGGCGGTCAAATACAGCAGCTATGCGGAGGCATATACCGTAAAATTTGTAAAGAACGATAATCTGTAAACGCGAAATGCCCTGACCTCTCGTCAGGGCATTTTTTCTCTTTACGCCAACCGCGAATTTCACTATAATAGAGGGAGCGGAAAGGGGAGAGAACCATGTCCCAAACAGACAGCCCACTGGGCACGGCGCCGGTAGGAAAGCTGGTCTTGCAGCTGGCGATACCGGCCATGCTGGCACAGTTTGTCAATATTCTATACAGCGTGGTCGATCGCATGTATGTCGGCCACATCGCGGGCGCGGGCGATGCGGCGCTGGCCGGTGTCGGCGTGTGCGCGCCTGTGGTGACCATGATAACCGCCATCGGTGCGCTCATCGGCTTCGGCGGCGGACCGCTGATGAGCATCCGCATGGGGCGGCGCGACATGGACGGTGCCCGTCAGATCATCACGAACAGCTTTTATCTTTTGCTGGCGCTGAGCGTGCTGGCGACCGTGCCGCTGCTTATTTTCAAGAGGCAGATCCTGTTCGCGTTCGGCTGCAGCGAGGTCCTGTGGGATTACGCGCAGGCGTATTTTACGACCTACGTTTCCGGCACTGTGTTCGCATTGCTGAGCTACGGACTCAATCAAATTACAATGAGTCAGGGATTTTCCGGTACCGCAATGCGGTCGGTTATGCTCGGAGCGGCCGTAAATATCGCACTTGACCCGGTGTTCATTTTTGCGCTGCACATGGGTGTGCGCGGAGCCGCTCTTGCAACCGTGCTGTCGCAGGCGTGCTCGACGGTGTACATTCTGCGGTTTCTGTTCAGCGACAGAGCCGCTGTCCGCATTACCCGTCAGCCGGTCAATTTTGGCTGGATGCGCCGTATCGTGCAGGTCGGCTTGTCGCCCGCGCTCATCATCGCGCTCGATAACGTGCTGCTCATCTCCATCAATGTCATGCTGCGCAAATACGGCGGCGCAGACAGCGATATGCTCATCGCATGTGCTGCCATCATGCAGAGCTTCATGCTCGTCATCACCATGCCGCTCGGCGGAATGACGGCGGGCACGCAGTCCATTCTCGGCTATAACTACGGCGCGTGCGACGAAAAACGCGTCATGAAGGCGTTCCGGTGCATTGTGCTGCTGTGCCTCGTGTTCTGCGGCATCATGTTCCTGCTCGCGCAGACGGTCTCGGGCGCTTTTGTCAAAATCTTCACCAAAGACCCGGCGTATATTGACATGGCGGCGTATATGATCCGCACCTACTCGCTCGGCGTGCTCGGACTGACCATCCAGTACCCGTTTGTGGACGGCATGACCGGCATGGGCCTTGTCAAATGGGGACTGACGTTTTCCATGCTCCGCAAGGGTATTTTCCTCATCAGCGTGTTCGTCCTGCCGCCGATTTTCGGGGCAACAGCCGTTATGTTTTCTGAGCCGCTGTCCGATGTCGTGTCGGCGGTGTTCTCCGGCTGCGCGGCCATGTTCCTCTTGCCGAAGCTGGTGGCGAAACAATGCTGCAAGTAGAGTGAAGAGTGAAGAGCATGAGAAGTTTAACCTTCTTCATGTTGTTACATTACACATAAAATCTAAATCGTAGGGTGCGACGACTCGGCGCACCGTCTGTAACCCGTCTGCACAGACCTAACCGTAGGGGCGAACATTGTTCGCCCGAGAACCGTTTGATTTTACGTTGTGTGGGAGCACAATGTGCTCCCCTACGGGGGTAACATGTACTAATCGTTAGATGCGGTGCGCCGAGGTCGTACCCCAGGGCACCTTCTTTTGCCCTTTGGGCAATTCACCTTGTCGCACCCTGCGGTGTACCTTTATGATAATATGAAAAACGGAGAAACACGATGAATCATTACGTTCATTCTCCGTCTTTCATCCTCCATTCTCAATTACTTCCCGCTCTTTGTACAAACTACCCCTTTACGAACGCATTTCTACTCTGTATAATAAGGTAAGATAGAAAACTCTTTCCGTCGAACGGAACAAGAACGATAACGGAGGAACAGAACATGGACGTTAAGGAACGCGCACTGCAGGCACACGAAAAATGGGGCGGCAAGATTGAGGTCGTAGCCCGCTGTGAGGTAAACAGCAAGGACGATCTGTCGATCGCGTACACGCCGGGTGTTGCCGAGCCGTGCCTCAAGATCAAGGACGATCCGTCTCTCAGCTACACCTATACGCGCCGCCACAATCTGGTTGCGGTCATCACGGACGGCACCGCGGTGCTCGGTCTGGGCGATATTGGTCCGATTGCCGGCATGCCGGTTATGGAGGGCAAGTGTGCGCTGTTCAAGGCGTTCGCTGACGTGGACGCGTTCCCGCTCTGTGTGGCTTCCAAGGATGTGGACGAGATCGTCCGCACCATTCAGCTGATCTCCGGCTCGTTCGGCGGCATCAACCTCGAGGACATCGCGGCTCCGCGCTGCTTTGAGATCGAGCGCCGACTCAAGGAGGTCTGCGACATTCCGGTATTCCACGATGACCAGCATGGCACGGCTGTCTGCTGCGGTGCAGCTCTGCTCAACGCCTGCCGCCTGACCGGCCGCAAGGTGGATGAGATCAAGATGGTTGTCAACGGCTGCGGCGCGGCTGCTATCGCCGTTACCAAGTTCCTGATGTTCCTCGGCGTCAAGCACATCACGATGGTTGAGCGCTTCGGCATCGTCTGCGAGGGCGATGAGCGTCTGAATCCGGCACAGCAGGAGATGGCCAAGGTCACCAACCGCGAGCACATGACAGGAACGCTGGCCGATGCTGTCAAGGGTGCGGACGTATTCTTCGGCATGTCCGCGCCGCAGGTGCTCACAGCCGAGATGGTCTCCACCATGGCAAAGGACCCGATGGTATTCGCTATGGCAAATCCGGTGCCCGAAATCTGGCCGGAGGACGCAAAAAAGGGCGGCGCTGCCGTTGTCGGCACCGGCCGTTCGGACTATCCGAACCAGATCAACAACGTGCTTGCGTTCCCGGGTATTTTCCGTGGCGCACTTGATGTTCGCGCAAGCGACATCAACGAGGAGATGAAGCTGGCAGCGGCTAAGGCGATCGCGGCCTGCGTTTCCGATGAGGAGCTGAACGCGGAGTATATCATGCCGATGGCGTTTGACAAAAAGGTCATCCGTTCGGTAGCAGATGCCGTTGCACAGGCTGCCCGCGATTCCGGTGTGGCCCGTATCTGAGCGCAGCAGACGAAAAGTTACAGATAAGACAAAATCAACCGCGCGGGAACAATCTCGCGCGGTTTTTGCGCAAAAGTGCGTGCACGCACACGCACAAGTTCGCGGAATGACAAAAACAGCGGATTGCACAACTCGGCTTTGTGAAAAAATGCGTTTGACATTTACAGTGCATAAGGGTACAATAAGAATAACAAAAATGCGTTTGTTCTGCGCAGACGCAGAGAGAAGATTATGGAGGGAATAACTATGTTAGATCCGAAGAAAGTAAGACTGGGTATCTGCCCGATCGGCTGGTCCAATGATGATATGTGGGATCTCGGCGACGAGAACACCTTCCAGCAGTGCATCTCTGAGATGAAGCTCGCTGGTTTCGACGGCTGCGAAGTAGGCCATAAGTATCCGGAGGACAAGACCGTCCTCAAGCACATGCTGGACGCCCGCAACCTGACCATCGCTTCCAAGTGGTTCTCCTCTTTCCTGGTTGACAAGCCGTACGAAGAAGTAGAGGCTGAGTTCATCAAGGAGCTGGATTACCTGTCCTACGTTGGCGCTACCGCTATCAACGTATCCGAGCAGTCCGGTTCTATTCAGGGTCAGCTCGATACGCCGGTTCTGGACGACAAGAAGCGCGTTCTGACCGACGAGGAGTGGGATCGCTTCACCACCGGCCTGAACAAGCTGGGCAAGCTGTCCATGGAGAAGTACGGCATCCGCACCTGCTTCCATCATCACATGGGCACCGTATGCCAGACCGTTGAGGAGACTACCCGCCTGATGGAGAACACCGACCCGAAGTATGTATTCCTGTGCTTCGATACCGGTCACTTCACCTTCGCTGGCGAGGATCCGGTAAAGATGCTCGAGAAGTTCGCTGACCGTGTTGGTCACGTTCATCTGAAGAACATGCGTATGCCGCTGGTTGAGAAGGCTCGCGCTGAGCACTGGTCCTTCCTGGATGCAGTTCGCGCAGGCGCTTTCACCGTACCGGGCGATCCGGACGGCTGCGTAGAGTTCGACGCTGTATTCGATCTGCTTGACAAGGCTGGCTACACCGGCTGGATCATGGTAGAGGCAGAGCAGGATCCGGCTAAGGCTAATCCGTTCGAGTACGCTAAGATGGGCCGTGAGTACATCACTGCACACACCGGTCTGGGCGGCGAGGTTGTTCTGAAGAAGTAATTCTTCGCATATCGCGCAATAAAACACGAAACCGAGGGCATTTGCCCTCGGTTTTTTGCGTTCCCCAAAGGATATATGTCGTTAAGAACCGTTTGCACCGACCGGAAGCCTCCCCTGAAAGGAGAGGGGAACCGCCGAACGGCGGTGGAGGGGTTTGCCGTACCCACGGCAGAGGATTTCGCACGCTGCGGCGTGCGGGAATGTTGCCGCTGCGCGCGGCGGGCGCACAAGAGGGTAGACAACCTGCGGTTTTCCACCCTCTTGTGAATCACCCCTTTTCCCGCAAGGGCTTGGGTGCAGATGGTAGACTGCGTAAGCATGAAAAAGGGGAACGGCAGTCGGGTTACCGTTCCGTAGGGGCAGACCAATGTGTCTGCCCATTTCTTTACCTATACGCAATGTCAGATACCTTTCTGCTACACATACGGTTTAGTCTACGCAGGCGCGGCATACCCGTGACGCGCAACATTTTTACCTGTGCAGATTATCCAAATCCTGCGATTGCAGCCGGTTTGTGCCGGAAAACGAGTTGCGCGGCACTGTTATGCCGCGCGTAGCGACAATCCCCGCCGCAGTCTACGGCGCAACTCTTCGCCCGGAAGCGGTGAACCGCCTGCGCGGTTCGGATGCCCCGAAAAACCGGTGCCGAAACCCCTCAGTCGCAGCAAGCTGCGCCAGCTCCCCTTTCAGGGGAGCCTGCAACCGTCCGGAGGGCGCAAACCGCTTCGCCTTTTATTCATTTGCCGCTATATAAATCGTTGCAAATTCTCCGAAAATAGGGTAGAATAGTAAACAGGAATAGAATAAGGAGTGTGGAGCATGGAAGCACAGAAATATAAGCGCGTACTGATTAAGATCAGCGGCGAAGCCCTTGCGGGCGATAAGCATTTCGGCCTGAACTTTGATGTCATCGGTCCGGTATGCGATGTGATTAAAAAATGCAACGAAGAAGGCTGCGAGATCGGCATTGTTGTCGGCGGCGGCAACTTCTGGCGCGGCGTAAAGGACGGCGGCGGCAAGATGGAGCGCACCCGCGCGGACCACATGGGCATGCTGGCAACCACCATCAACGCACTGGCTCTGCAGGATGCACTGGAGCAGCGCGGCGTGGACGTTCGCGTACAGACCGCTATCGAGATGAACAAGATCGCTGAGCCGTACATCCGTTCCCGCGCGACCCGTCACCTCGAAAAGGGCCGTGTCGTTATCTTCGGCTGCGGCACCGGCTGCCCGTTCTTCTCGACCGACACCGCAGCGGTTCTGCGTGCGGCAGAGATCGGCGCGGATGTTATCCTGCTGGCAAAGAACGTAGACGGCGTGTACGATTCCGACCCGGCTGTCAACCCGGATGCCAAGAAGTACGACCACCTGAGCTACATGGACGTGCTCAATCAGGGCCTCGGCGTTATGGACTCCACCGCGACCTCGCTGTCCATGGATAACCATATCCCGATTCTGGTATTCGCGCTTTCCGACCCCGAAAATATTCACCGCGCTGTTAACGGCGAAAAGATCGGCACGATCGTTGAGGAGGTAAAATAATGAAGGAACAGATCAAGTCCCACGAGGCAAAAATGCAGAAAACGCTGGACGTGCTCTCCAAGGAGCTGGCAGCAGTCCGCGCAGGCCGCGCAAACCCGGCGGTTCTCGATAAGATCACCGTTGAGTATTACGGTGCACCGACCCCGCTGAATCAGGTTGCGGCAATCTCTACTCCCGACCCGCGCACGCTGGCCATCCAGCCGTGGGACGGCTCGGTGCTCAAGGCCATCGAGAAGGCGATCCAGGTCTCCGACCTCGGCATCAACCCGCAGAACGACGGCAAGCAGATCCGTCTGAACTTCCCGCCGCTGACCGAGGAGCGCCGCAAGGAGCTTATCAAGGGCGTTTCCAAGACTGGTGAGGAGGCAAAGGTTGCGCTCCGCAACATCCGCCGCGATGCACTGGACAAGTTCAAGGCAGCGCAGAAGAAGAGCGAGATCACCGAGGACGAGCTGCACGACGGCGAGGACAAGATGCAGAAGCTGACCGATAAGTACGTCAAGGAAATCGACGCTATGGTCGCTAAGAAGTCTAAGGAGCTTGCGGAAGTATAACTTCCGCTGCGCTTATAGGGGGCTTCACAAGCCCCCTATATACGAAGTGCGGTTCCGGGGAAACCGCACTTCGATACCCGAATGACGCGCCCCACGGGCGCTGGGTCGGGGGACAAAAAGACCCGGCAAAGCTGGGCCTTTTTGTGCGGCACAGAGTGCCGCGATTGGATGCCGCCGCAGAGCGGCGGTCGCCTGCGGGCGAGCCAATGGCTCGGATTCCTGAATGAAATCCTGCCATGTGGGTACGATTTGCAAGCAAATCGGGATTTTATGCGCTGCAAGCAGCGTGTGCAAGAGTTTATTGGGGGCGGCGGATTCGTCGCCCTTTTGCATGAAATTGGCAGGAAAATCTGCCGCAAGAGGGATAAACAGGGAGGAAACAGGTTGGGTCTGTTCACACGAAAAAAGAAGGAAAACGCGCCCGAAAACCGTCCGGTGCCGCGTCATATTGCGGTCATCATGGACGGCAACGGCCGCTGGGCCAAGAAACGCGGTCTGCCGCGCAAGGCCGGTCACAAGGTCGGCGCGGAGACGTTCCGCACCATTGCCACCTACTGCAAGGACATCGGCGTGCAGTATTTCACGGTCTATGCATTCTCTACCGAAAACTGGAAGCGTCCGCAGGATGAAGTCGATGCGCTGATGAACCTGTTCCGCTCCTATCTGAAGGAAGCGGCGGAAACCATGTTCGAGCGCGGCGTTGCCGTGCGCGTGTTAGGCGATCTGACCGTTCTGCCGGAGGATATCCGCGCGCAGATCGCGGAGGTGGACGCGATTGCCGATCGGCTGGGACCGGACGCGGCAACAGCTTCGCTGTGCATCAATTACGGCGGCCGTGACGAGATCAAAAACGCCGTCCGTGCCATCGCGGAGCGGGTGAAGAACGGCGAGCTGGCACCTGAGGATATCACCGAGGATACCATCACCGCCAACCTGTACACCGCGCATATGCCCGATCCCGACCTCATCATCCGTCCTTCGGGCGAGATCCGCACGTCCAACTTCCTGCTGTGGCAGTCCGCCTACTCGGAGTACTACTTCACCGATGTGCTGTGGCCGGACTTCAAAACCACCGATCTGGATGCGGCAATCGACAATTTTAACAACAGAAACCGTCGTTTCGGCGGCGTATAATATCCAATTAGGGTGATAAACGTATGAAAGCAAGAGTATTGTTTGGCGTGTTCGGCTTTGCCTTTGTGCTGCTGGCGCTGTATGTGTTCCCGCCGATCGTGCTGGAGCTTGTCGTGGCGGCGCTGTGCGTGTTCGCCACCTATGAGGTGCTCGGCTCGACAAAACTGGTGCGCAACCACTTGGAACTGCTGCTCGCAATGGCCGTCTCGCTGGGACTGGCTGTCGGTCATTTCAGCATCCTGCCGCTGCGGCTCGAGAGCGTGATGCAGGGACTGGTGCTGGTGCTGCTGTTCGGTTCGTTTGCGATTGAGCTGAAATATCATGACGTCATGAAGGCTTCGCAGGTCTCGTGGGCATTTTTCGGCGGACTTGTCGTGCCGTATCTGCTGCTCAGCCTGCTGCGCATTTTCCAGATGCACTACCACCACGGTTCGTTCATCGTGCTGCTGCCGCTGCTCGCGGCCTGGGGCGCGGACACCTGCGCTCTGTTCTCGGGCATGCTGTTCGGCAAGCATAAGCTGGCGCCGGTCGTCAGCCCGAAAAAGACGGTAGAGGGCGCCGTCGGCGGCGTGGTCGGCGGTGCCGTCCTCGTGCTGATCGCGGCTGTGATTATGAACCGGACGCTTGACCTTGAAATGCCGCTCTGGTCGGCGGTCGTGCTCGGTGCAGTCGGCGCGGTGCTCGGAGAGATCGGCGACCTGTCGTTCTCGGTCATCAAGCGCCAGACCGGCATTAAGGATTATGGACATATTTTTCCGGGCCACGGAGGAGTGCTTGACCGCTTCGACAGTGTGCTGTTCGTGGCGCCGTTCGCGGAATTGCTCTTTAGAGTCATTTGGTAATTGAAAATTGAGAATGGAGAATGGGGAATTGTGGTATCGCGCTTTGCACGGCACCATAATTTTCAATTTTCCATTTTCAATTTTCCATTTTCAATTATCCATTATCCCAAATCGTTTAACAGGAGAAAAATAATGAAGAAGATTGCGATTTTAGGTTCAACGGGTTCGATCGGCACGCAAACGGTCGATATTCTGCCTTCGATCGACGCCGAAGTCGTCGCATTGACGACCAACCGGCGCATAAACTTATTGGAGGAGCAGGCGCGTGCCCTGCATCCGAAAATGGTCTGCGCGATGGACGAAAACGCAGCCAAGGAGCTGAAAATCAAGCTGGCGGACACGGATATTGAGGTTCTGACCGGTATGGACGGTCTGATCGCCTGTGCCGCCGAGAGCGGCGCGGACATCGTGGTGACGGCGGTTGTCGGCATGGTCGGCCTGCTGCCGACGATGGCGGCCATCAAGGCGGGCAAGGATATCGCGCTGGCGAACAAGGAGACGCTCGTGTGCGCGGGTGGTCTGGTGATGAGCGCTGCAAAGCAGTACGGCGTGCGCATCCTGCCGGTGGATTCCGAGCATTCGGCGATCTTCCAGTGCGTGCAGGCGGCAAACGGCAACCCGATCGACAAAATCCTGCTGACAGCCTCCGGCGGTCCGTTCTTCGGTAAAAAAATCGAGGAAATGCGCGGCATGACGCGCGAGCAGGCACTTGCACACCCGAACTGGAGCATGGGGGCAAAGATCACGATCGACTCTGCGACCATGATGAACAAGGGTCTGGAGCTGATCGAAGCCATGTGGTTGTATGATCTGCCGCCGGAGGACATCGAAATTGTCGTCCACCGCGAGAGCATTGTGCACTCGGCGGTGGAGTTTGCGGACGGAGCGGTAATCGCGCAGCTCGGTCTGCCGGATATGCGCCTGCCGATTCAGCTGGCGCTGACGTGGCCGCAGCGTGTGCCGTGCAAGGTGCCGCGCATGTCGCTCGCGGAGGTCGCAAAGCTAACGTTCTACGCACCCGACTATGAGGCGTTTCCGGCGCTGAACCTCGCCAAGCACGCCGCCTCCCTCAAGGGCGACCGCGGCGCTGTGCTCAACGGTGCAAATGAGGCCGCAGTCGGTCTGTTTTTGAACGGTAAGATCGGTTTTACCGACATCGCAGAGCGCGTTGCATACGCACTCGATACCATTCCGTACAAGAAGGACATCACGCTGGACGACGTTCTGGCGGCGGACAAAGCCGCGCGCGAGATCGTACTCGGCTGACCGAAAGGAGCTATGCTTTGCTGCAAATCATTCTGGCAATCCTCGCCTTCGGCGTGCTGGTCATCGTGCATGAGTTCGGACATTTCATCACCGCCAAGCGCGGCGGTGTGCAGGTCAACGAATTCTGGATCGGCATGGGCCCGACCCTCCTCAAGCACGAGTATAAAGGCACGCTGTACTGCCTGAAGCTGCTGCCGTTCGGCGGCGCGTGCGTCATGGAGGGCGAGGACGGTGAAAGTGAAAATGAGCACGCCTTCGGCAAGGCGAAGCTGCCGCGCCGCATGCTCATCGTGTGCGCGGGCGCGCTGATGAATTTCCTCGTGGGATTCCTCATCGTGCTGGCGGTCATGCGTCCGAACGGACCGAACGGCGGCTATATCGTCTCCACCATCAGCGAGGTCAATCCGGCGAGCACCGCCGCCGCAGACGGCGGTCTGGAGGCAGGCGACGAGATTCTGAAAATCGACGGCTACCACATCCTCGTGCGGACGGATTTCGATACCGCGCTTGCGCGCACCGGCTCGACCACGCATGAAATTACCGTGCGCCGCAACGGTGAAAAGGTGACGCTGCCATCCGTCAAGCTGGAGGCGACAGTCACCGATGCGAACGGCAACAAGCGCATCGGCATCACCTTTGCGGAGCTGCCCGACAGCCTTGGCATGCACCTCAGCATGAGCGTGCGCACCGCCGTCAACTACGCGCGGCTCGTCTGGTCGAGCGTGGGCATGCTCGTCAGCGGACAGGTCGGCGTGGATCAGCTTTCCGGTCCGGTCGGCGTGGCTGAGGTCATGGCGGATACCGCCAAGTACAGCATGATTTCGTTCTTCCAGCTTGTGGCATTTATCTCGATCAACCTCGGCGTGATGAACCTGCTGCCGCTGCCCGCCCTGGACGGCGGTCGGCTCGTGTTCCTCATCATCGAGGGCATTCGCCGCAAGCCTGTGCCGCCCAAGTACGAGGGCTATGTGCACGCGGCAGGACTCATGCTGCTGCTTATGCTGATGGTGTATGTGACCGGGCAGGACGTACTGCGCATTTTTATGCGCAGTAATTGAGAATTGAGAATGGAAAATGGAAAATGAATGTGCGGCGTAAAGCGCGATACCACAATTCTCCATTCTCCATTTTCCATTTGTGAGAGGTTAGAGCTATGAAAATAACAAAGCAAATCAAGATAAGGGACGTATTGGTTGGCGGCGGCGCTCCCATTGCGGTGCAGTCCATGACTAACACGGACACGCGCGACGCGCAGGCTACTCTGGCGCAGATTCGCGCACTGGCGGACGCGGGCTGCGACATTGTTCGCTGTGCCGTGCCGGATATGCAGGCGGCGGAGGCGCTGCGCGAAATCTGCGCCGGCTCGCCGCTGCCGGTGGTTGCGGACATTCATTTTGACTACCGTCTCGCGCTGGCGGCGATCGAGTCCGGCGTGGACAAGATTCGCCTGAATCCGGGCAACATCGGCGGCGCGGACCGCGTACAGGCAGTTGTGAAGGCGGCAAAGGAACGCCATCTGCCAATCCGCATCGGCGTAAACTCCGGCTCGGTGGAGAAGCACATTCTGGAGAAATTCGGCGGCCCGACACCCGAGGCAATGGTGGAAAGTGCGCTGTACCATGTCGGTCTGCTGAACGACTGCGATTTTGACGACATCTGCATTTCCATCAAGTCGTCCTCGGTGCCGAACACCATGCAGGCGTACCTGCTGGCGAGTGAAAAGACCGACTATCCGCTGCATCTCGGCGTGACCGAGGCGGGCACTGAGTACATGGGCACGATCAAGTCGGCGGCCGGCATCGGCGGTCTGCTGGCGCTCGGCGTGGGCGACACCATTCGTGTGAGCCTGACCGATGATCCGGTCAAGGAGGTCTACGCGGCAAAGGCGATTCTCAAGGCTGTCGGCAGAGCGGAAGAGGGCATCAACGTGGTTTCCTGCCCGACCTGCGGCCGCACGCGCATCAACCTCATCGACATTGCAAAAGAGGTCGAGCAGCGCTGCCAGAGCATTCGCGGCAAGAAGCTGAAGGTAGCTGTTATGGGCTGCGTGGTAAACGGTCCGGGCGAAGCGCGTGAAGCCGATCTTGGCATTGCGGGCGGCGACGGCGTCGGCCTGATCTTCCGCCGCGGCGAGATCATCAAAAAGGTGCCGCAGGAGCAGCTTGTGGATGCACTGATGGACGAAATCGCACATTATGAAGGAGAATAATCGTGGCTGGAAAGCTGATTGATATTTTTCAAAACTGCAAATGTGTAAATGAGGAGAAGCACCTTGCCGCAGGCGAGGTGCGTTCTCTGGCATTTGGGGATAATAACACGGTGATGGTGGTTGAGCTTGGACTGCACGAGGTTGTCAGCCGCAAGGTGATTGCCAAGGCGGAAAAGCAGATCGCGGACACCTACGGTCTTGACCGCGTGATGATCGAGCCGCGCTACAACATGCCGGGTGAGTTGTCGAACGCGTACATCAAGTCGCTGTATGACGACATGGCGTACCGCATGCCGTCGGCCAAGGGTCTGCTCGACCACACCAAGTGGGAATTTGCGGACGGTGCGCTCCAGATCCCGATGGACGAGGTGAGCGAAAAGCATTTCGCAAACGCACTGCGGCATCTGGAGGCGCGTATTCAGCGGGAGCTGGGGAGAAGCTGTCCGGTGCACGCGGTCCGCGCGGATGCACAGGATTTTGCACCCGCACCCGAGCAGGAGGAGAGCCGCGAGGAAATTCTGCACAAGGCTGTGGAGCAAGCAGCGGCAGCCGCAGCGGAAACGCCCAAGCCGAAAAAGCCGCGTCCGGCGCCGCAGCAGCACACCGGCTATCAGCGTCCGCGCGCCGAGAAGGTGCGCGAGGACGACCTCATCTTCGGCAAGCTGATTCAGGACCCCATTGTTTCGGTCAACGAGGCGATTGCCGCCTATGATATGGTGACGATTCAGGGCGAGGTGTTCTTCACCGACAACAAGGACATCCACAGCAAGAAAACCGGCAAGGATTACGTCAAGATTGCGTTTGACATAACCGACCGCACCAATTCCGTGCGCGTTTCCAAGTTCCTTGCGGCGGACAAGGCGGGCGATACGGCATCTAAAATCAAGAAGGGTCTGTACTGCACCGTGCAGGGCAAGATGGTGTATGACACCTTTGCCAAGGAGATGGTGCTCGAGCCGACCGGCATCGTCAAGGCGAAAAAGCCGGAGCGAAAGGACACCTACGAGGGCATGAAGCGCGTGGAGCTGCATCTGCACACCAACATGAGCGCAATGGACGGCATGAGCAGCACCGCATCTCTGCTGTGCCGCGCCGCCAAGTGGGGACACCGCGCGATGGCGATTACCGACCACGGTGTGGCGCAGGCGTTCCCCGAAGCACTGCACGCGCAGGAGGGCAAGCAGAAGGACACCATCGGTGACATGAAGATTATTTATGGCATCGAGGCGTACTACATCAACGACGAGAACAGTATTTCGGTCGTGCGCGGCAGGAGCGCCGAGCCGCTCGACGGCACGTTCATCGTGTTCGACCTTGAGACCACCGGACTCAATCCGGCGAGCGAGGAAATTACCGAGATTGCTGCTGTGCGCGTTGTGGAGGGCGAGATTCGTGATTCCTTCCAGACCTATGTCAACCCGCACAAGCCGATTCCGGCGGAAATCACCGAGCTGACCGGCATTTCGGACGAGACGGTAGCGGACGCGCCCGACCTCGACAAAGCCGTGCCGGAATTCCTCGCATGGGCAGGCGAGGGACAGTACCCGCTTGTGGCGCACAACGCAGGCTTCGATATGGGCTTCCTGCGGACGGCCTGCCAGAGACTGGGCATCGAGCGGGAGTTTACAAGCATTGATACCCTCGAGATGAGCCGCCTGATGCTGCCGCACATGCACAAGTTCAAGCTGAACATTCTGGCGAAGGAGCTGCAGGTCGGCCCGTTTGAGCACCACCGCGCGAGCGAGGATGCCGCCGTGCTCGGCCGCATTTACGTCAAGCTGCTGAAAAGGCTCAGGGAGGAGATGCACGCGGTTACGACTGCGGATATCAATCCGGTGCTGGCGGCGACGACCGACCGCAAGAACAAGCTGAAAAACCTGCCGCGCTATCACTTTATCATTCTGGTGAAGAACCAGGCGGGACTGCGCAACCTGTATCAGCTGATTTCCAAGAGCTTTCTGGAATATTACAACAAGCGCCCCATTATGCCGCGCAGCGAACTCATCCGTCACCGTGAGGGACTGATTTTCGGCTCGGCGTGTGAGGCGGGCGAGGTGTTCCGCGCGCTGACCAAGGGCGAGCCGTGGGAGGAGATCAAGCGGCTGGCGTCGTTTTACGACTATCTGGAGATTCAGCCGATCGGCAATAACAACTTCATGATCGCAAAGGGTATGGCGAAGGACGAGGAGCAGCTGCGCGACTGGAACCGCGATATTCTCCGCCTGGCGGATGAATTGGGAAAACCGTGCTGCGCCACCGGTGACGTACACTTCCTCGAACCCGAGGATGAGGCGTTCCGCCGTATTCTGATGGCGGGTCAGGGCTTCTCCGATGCGGACAATCAGGCGCCGCTGTACTTTAAGAGCACGGATGAAATGCTGAAGGAGTTCTCCTATCTCGGGGAGGACCGGGCGTATGAGGTGGTCGTGAAGAACACCAACATGATCGCCGACATGTGTGACGTGATTCGTCCGGTGCCGAGGGAAAACTACCCGCCGCACATCGACGGCTGTGAGGACGACCTGCGCAACATGTGCTACGAAAAGGCCAAGCGTATCTACGGCGATCCGCTGCCCGAGCCGGTGCAGGCACGGCTTGACCGTGAGCTTGGCTCCATCATCGGCAACGGCTATGCGGTTATGTACATTATCGCGCAGAAGCTGGTTACCAAGTCGCTCGCGGACGGCTATCTGGTCGGCTCGCGTGGTTCGGTCGGCTCGTCGCTCGCGGCGTTCATGTCGGATATCACCGAGGTAAATTCGCTCGCCCCGCACTATCTGTGCCCGGACGACAAATATCTCGAGTGGCACGAGGATTACTCCTGCGGTGTCGATCTGCCCGATAAGATCTGCCCGAAATGCGGTAAGCCGCTCACCAAACAGGGCTTTAACATTCCGTTCGAGACCTTCCTCGGCTTTGAGGGCGACAAGGTGCCGGATATCGACCTGAACTTTGCGGGCGAGTATCAGTCGCGCATCCACTGGTACACCGGCGAGATCTTCGGTCATGACCATGTGTTCCGAGCGGGCACCATCGGCACGGTTGCCGAGAAAACCGCGTTCGGTTATGTCAAAAAGTACATGGAGGAGCGCGGTGTTGAGTGCTCCCGTGCGGAGGAAAACCGCCTTGCGGCGGGCTGCACGGGCGTGCGCCGCACCTCGGGTCAGCACCCGGGCGGCGTTGTCGTTGTGCCCAAGGAGATTGAGATTTACGACGTCTGTCCGATTCAGCATCCGGCAGATGACCCGGATTCCGATATCATCACCACCCATTTCGAGTATCACTCCATTGACGCGAACCTGCTCAAGCTGGACGAGCTGGGACACGATGACCCGACCATTATCAAGCATCTGGAGAACCTCACCGGCGTGAACGCGCAGGAGATTCCGCTCGACGACCCGGAGACCATGAGCCTGTTCCATTCGTGCAAGGCGCTTAAGTACAAGGGCGAAAACCCGGATACCGATCCGATCCTCGGTGACCTCGGCTGTGTGGCCGTGCCCGAGTTCGGCACCAAGTTCGTGCGCGGCATGGTAAAGGAGACGCACCCATCCACGTTCGCGGAGCTGGTTTCGATTTCCGGCCTGTCGCACGGCACGGACGTTTGGCTCGGCAATGCCGCAGAGCTGGTCCGCAAGGGCATTCCGCTGTCCGGCTGTATCTGCTGCCGAGACGATATTATGAACTACCTGATCCTGCAGGGCGTCAAGCCCAAGCTGTCGTTCAAGACGATGGAGTCCGTCCGAAAGGGCAAGGGACTGACCGAGGAAATGGAAGCCGCCATGAACGAGCAGCATGTGCCCGAGTGGTACATCGACTCGTGCAAGAAGATCAAGTATATGTTCCCGAAGGCGCACGCCGTTGCCTACGTTATGATGGCGTTCCGTATCGCGTGGTTCAAGGTGCATCGTCCGCTTGCGTTCTATTCGGCGTACTTTTCCATCCGTGCCAAGGGCTTTGATGCGTCCTGCATGATCAAGGGCGACAAGGTCTGTCTGGACAAGATGACCGAACTGCGCGGCAAGGAGCGCGATAAGACGATTTCAGCGGCGGAAAAGGACATGATGACGACCCTTGAGGTCTGCCACGAGTTTTACCGGCGCGGATTTACGTTCGAGCCGATGGACGTTTATAAATCGGACGCAACGCGCTTTCTCGTGACGGAAACCGGTTTGATTCCGCCGTTTACATCCATGCCGGGCATCGGTGAGCAGGCGGCGCTCAGCATCGTGGAGGAGAGAAAGAATGGTAAGTTCCTCTCGGCGGAAGAGCTGATCGTCCGGTGCCCGAAGGCGTCCAAGGCGGTCGTCGAGCTGCTCGAGCAGATCGGCGCGCTTGGCTCCATGCCGAAAACAACGCAGATGACCCTCTTTTAGAAAGGTGTGACGATTATGGCAAAGTACGAAAAGCATCTGACGGGAAATTTTGACGAGCTGCTGGAGCTTGTAACGGACGGCGTGCTGAACGGCAGCATGTCTGCGTCCTACGAGAACGGCTCGGATTGGACAAACGGCACGGTCCGCTGCGCGGTGCGTGTGTTCGAGCGTTACAGCTACATGGGCGGCAACCGCGTCAGCATGAATGTCACTCTGGTCGGCAACGACCGCGATCTGTTTCTCTCCGCCATCACTTCGGGCGGCAGTCAGGCCGTGTTCTTCAAGCTCAATACCCTCGGCGAGGAGAGCTTTCTGGAAAAGCTGGTGCCGATCGTGGAGAACTATGCAAGACGGTAAACATTCGTGCTGGTTCTGCTGGGGAGACAGCGCGCACGCCCTTCTGCGGGAAGCGCAGATATGCTATCCCTCTGTGTTCCCAAAAGCCGAGGTTTTCGGCCCGCAGGACGATCTCAGCGAAGGCACACTGCAAAACTGGAACGATCCGGCGGCGCGTGAGCAGATGCTTCGGGTACGCTATGCGGATTTTGATGCGGACACGTCCGATGCCTTCGTGCGCGAGAACGAGCGGGCGGCGACTGCGCTCGATACCGCGGATGAAATCGTGCTATGGACGGCGCAGGACTGCCCCGCAGAGCGGTGCATGATGCTGTCCCTTATCAACCACTTGCAGGGAAGGGACGTTCCGATCTGGCTGGTCGAGGTGAGCGAGATGCCGCTCATCGAACTGCGCGAGCCAGAGGGCACGATCGGCGGCGCGACTGCCATCGCCGTCATGATGGATGATAAGATACCGTGGTATTGGCGGCTGTTCCGCCATCCGCTGACGTGGTGGTATCTGCGAAAACGCAAAAAGCTGGCGCGTCAGGAGACCCGCGCGGGCGGCACGGTGCGCTACGGCCTTGTCGGCGAGATGGAGTATCGTGCCGCGCCGTATTTCTGGGAAAAGCGGCGGCGGCTCACCGATGAGGAACGCCAGCGCGCCGCCGAACAGTGGGCGCAGCTTGTGCGTGAGGACGCGATGCTCCGCGCGGTCGTGAATGGGGAGGTGCGCTCGGTCGGTGAGGATTTCTACGACGAGATCATCCTTTCCTGCGTCAGCAAGACAGAAAAAACAGCGGCCATCGCCATCGGCAGCGCAATGGCAAAGATCGATGCTGAAATGTGCAGCCGCGTCGGTGACCTGCTGATCTACCGCCGTCTGCGCGCGCTGGCAGATGCAGGACGGGTCGCGCTCGTGCGCACCGAGCCGCAGGAGGCTGGCGGCGCACCGTATTGGGGCGTCAGCGTCAAGCGCACCTGCTGAGCGGATGCGAAATAAGGACTTGACAGACCTTGGTTTGATATGGTATCATTTCATCATGATAAAGCGATAAAGGAGCAGCGGAGCCATGAACCGTTTTCGTATTTCCACCCCGGAGGGTACCCGAGATCTGTTATTTTCCTCGTGCCGTGCGCTGCGGCAGACGGAAAATGCTGTGCGCGACGCGCTGGAGGAGCGCGGCTACAGCGAGATCATCACCCCGGCGGTTGAGTATTTTGATGTATTTGCGCAGGCAAACCCCGAGCTGGATCAGGATCAGATGCTGAAGATCATCGACAAGTCCGGCCGCATTTGCGTGGCGCGTCCGGATAACACCACGCCGATCGCGCGTATCGCGGCCACCCGACTGGATGACGCAGCGCTGCCGGTCCGGCTGTATTACAGCCAGAAGGTGTTTCGCTCGGTGTCCGGCGACCACGGCCACAAGGGCGAGTTCCTGCAGGTCGGCGCGGAATTTATCGGCGCGGACGGTCTGGAGGCCGACAAGGACATTCTCACGGCTGCGTTTGCCGCACTCAGCAAGACCGGTGCGGACAACTTCCGCGTAGAGCTTGGTCACGCTGAGATCTACAAGGCGCTGATGGATGAGCTTGGCGCGGATGCACAGTCCGCCGAGGGCATCCGCCGCCTGATCGAGAACAAGTCGTTTGCCGCGCTCGGTGACGCACTTGAGCCGTTTAAGGGCAAGCCCGCCGCAAAGGCGCTCAGCGCTATGCCGAATCTGTTCGGCGGCATCGAGGTGCTCGACGAGGTCGAGTCGCTCACCGGCAACGTGCGCGTGCTCGGCGCGACCGCTTATCTGCGCCGGCTGTATCAGGCACTGGATGAGGCAGGCTACGGCGACCGCATCATGATCGACCTCGGCCTTGTCCACGAGATGGATTACTACACCGGCATCATGTTCCGCGGCTACATCGGCGGTGCGGGCGCGGCGATTCTCGCAGGCGGCCGTTACAACGCGCTGTGCGCCAAGTTCGGCAAGGATATGCCCGCGGGCGGCTTCGGCATTGACGTGGAGAGCGTCGCGGACAGCCTTGCAGGACAGAGCCGTCCTGAGGTCGCAACCCGCCGGGATACCGTGCGTATCGCACTGACCAAGGGCCGTCTGGAGAAGAAAACGCTCGCGCTGCTCAAGGCCGCAGGCTACGATATCTCCGAGCTGGAGGCCGGAACGCGCAAGCTCATCTTCACCCTGCCGGACAGCGGCGTGGAGATCGTGCTTTCCAAGGCCGCGGACGTAATCACCTACGTTGAGCACGGCGTGTGCGACATGGGCGTGGTCGGCAAGGATACCATCATGGAAAAGGGCGGCAGTTTCTATGAAATGGTAGACCTCGGCTTCGGCAAATGCCGCTTCGCCCTCGCCACCAAGAAGGGCAAGGACGTGTACGGCGGCTATAAGACCCCGGTGATCGCTACCAAGTATCCGGCGGTCACCAAGGCCTTTTTCAATAAGAAGAATATGGACGTTGAGACTATCAAGATCGAAGGATCGGTCGAGCTGGCGCCGCTGCTCGAGCTGGCGGACGGCATTGTGGATATCGTGGAGACCGGCACGACGCTCAAGGAGAACGGCCTCGAGGTCGTTGAGAATGTAGCGCCCATCTCGGCAAGAGTTATCGTCAATCTCGCCAGCGCGAAGATGAAGAAGGCAGCGATTCAGAAGGTTATTGCAGAACTGGAAAGTGGCCTGGAGAGGTAAGCCAATACCTATATAACATAAATCATATCCATAGGGCGGGGTGCCCTGCGGAATATTGATACCAATGCCGGTGGACGAAAACGGTTGACACAAAAGGGGAATACCACAATGTTTATGAAAACAGTCCTCGCGGACGGACAGGCAGAGCAGCAGGTCATCCGCGAAATGAAAGCCCGTGCGGCTGGTGCGCGCGGCGATATTGAGCAGATTGTCCGCGGTGTGATGGCGGACGTACAGCAGCGCGGCTGGGATGCGGTCGTGGAGTACGCCGAGCGGTTTGACGGCAAGGCGCCGTACATTGTCGAGCCGAAGGTGCTGGACGATGCGTACAACGCCTGCGACCCGAAGCTGATCGCGGCGCTGGAAAAGGCGGCGACGAACATCCGCGACTACCACGAGCAGATGCTCGTCAAAACGTGGGAGTGGAACCGCTCGGGGGGCGAAACGCTCGGTCAGACCGTGCGCGGGCTTTCGCGCGTCGGCATTTATGTGCCGGGCGGCACGGCAGCGTATCCGTCGAGCGTGCTGATGAACGCCATTCCGGCCAAGGTTGCCGGTGTCGGTGAGCTGATTATGGTCACGCCGCCGACCGAAAACATGTCCAACGAAGTGCTTGCGGCGGCGAAGATCGCCGGTGTAGATACCGTTATTGCCATCGGCGGCACGCAGGCGATTGCCGCGCTGACCTACGGCGCAGGCTTTATCCCACAGGTGGACAAGATCGTCGGCCCGGGCAACGCCTTTGTTGCGGCAGCCAAGAAGCTGGCGTTCGGCACGGTCGATATCGACATGATCGCCGGTCCGTCCGAGGTGCTGGTCATTGCCGATCACACCGCCAACCCGACCTACGTTGCCGCCGACCTGCTCAGTCAGGCCGAGCACGACAAGCTGGCTTCCGCCGTCCTGCTGACCGATTCCATGGCGCAGGCGCAGGCGATTTCCTGCGAGATGGAGCGGCAGGCAAAGCTCCTCCCGCGGTGGGACATCATCAAGGAGAGTGTGGCGAACTACGGCTGCGCCATCGTGTTTGACGACCTGAAAGACGCCTGCAGGATGGCTGATGTGGTTGCACCCGAGCATCTGGAGGTCGTAACCGCCGCTCCGCGTGAGCTGCTGCCGTACCTGCACAACGCAGGCGCGATCTTCCTCGGTCAGTATGCGCCCGAGCCGCTTGGTGACTATATGGCAGGCCCGTGTCACGTTCTGCCGACCTCGGGCACGGCAAGATTCTTCTCGCCGCTGTCCACGGACACGTTTTTGAAGAAAACCAGCGTTATCGAGTACACGCGGGACGCGCTCGAAAGCTATGCACAGGATATTATCGCGCTCGCGCAGAGCGAGCATCTGGACGCGCACGCAAACTCCATCGCGGTGCGCTTTGCGGAGGAAAACAACGATGAGAACCGCTGAAATCAAACGAAAGACCAAGGAAACCGACATTTCGCTCAAGCTGACGCTCGAGGGCGGCGAACGCAAGATCGACACCGGCATCGGCTTTTTCGACCATATGCTGAACAGCTTTGCCGTGCATTCCGGCTTCGGTCTGGAACTGACCTGCAAGGGCGATCTGGAGGTGGACGGTCACCATTCGGTCGAGGACTGCGGCATCGCGCTCGGTCAGGCACTGGCACAGTGCGTCGGTGACAAGGCGGGTATCGCGCGTTTCGGACAGGCGTTCGTGCCGATGGATGAGGCGCTCGGCTTCTGTGCGCTGGATATCTCCGGCCGCCCGTACCTCGTGTTCGACGCACCCATGCCGCAGCCGATGTGCGGTCAGTACGACACCTGCCTGACGGTCGAGTTCATGCGTGCGCTGGCGGTACACGCCGGACTGACGCTGCACCTCAAGTGCGAGTACGGCGAGAACGCGCACCATATCACAGAGGCGCTGTTCAAGGCGCTTGCACGCGCGCTCAAGCAGGCCGTTACCGTGACGGGCGGCGGTGTTCTGAGCGCGAAGGGTGTTCTCTAAATTTCAAAAACATGGCGCCAACCGTTACGGCAGGATGAGGTCATCCCGCCCTGCGGAACAGATTCCGAGAGGTACAACATGAGTTATATTGCAATCGTAGATTATGGCGCAGGCAATCTGATGAGCGTACACAACACGCTTGATTACCTGGGTTATGAAAATAAAATCGCGGCTTCGGCGGACGTGATCGAGAACGCCGCGGGCGTGATCCTGCCCGGTGTAGGCGCATTTCCGGATGCGATGGCGGCGCTCGAGCACTCCGGTTTGACGGAGGTCGTGCTGAAAGCTGCAAAAGGGAAACCGTTCCTCGGCATCTGCCTCGGTATGCAGATGCTGTTCGAGGAGTCGGACGAGGTGCGCCCGTGCAAGGGTCTGGGATTGCTCCCGGGCCGCATCGAGCGCATCGAAACCGAGCTCAAGCTGCCGCAGATCGGCTGGAACGCGCTGGACATCCTGCGCCCGAACGCCATGACCGAGGGACTGGAAAACGGCAGTTATGTGTATTTTGTGCACAGCTTCATGGCGCATCCGGCGGATGAGAACGACCTTGCCGCCGTGACGGATTACGGCACGCGCGTGCCGGCGATGGTGGCACGAGGCAGCCTGTTCGGGTGCCAGTTTCATCCGGAAAAGAGCGGTGAAGTGGGACTTCGGATGCTCCAAAACTTTGCAAAACTGACGGAGGTGGGAAAATGAGAGTTATCCCGGCGATCGATTTGAAAGACGGACAGTGCGTGCGCCTGCAAAAGGGCGACTACGGCACTGCACATAAAGTGGCAGAGAACGCAGTTGAAACCGCGAAGCGGTTTCTCGAGGCGGGTGCGACACTTGTCCACATGGTAGACCTTGACGCAGCCAAGGACGGCTCGCACGCGAATTACGGCGTGGTAGAGCAGGTCATCCGCGAAACCGGCGCGACGGTCGAGCTCGGCGGCGGCATCCGCTCTATGCAGGACGTTGAAACCGTGCTTGCACTGGGCGTTTCGCGTGTCATTATCGGCTCGGCGGCGGTGCGTCATCCGGAGTTCGTGGCCGAGGCCGTGAAGAAGTACGGCGACAGGATCGTGGTCGGCATCGATGCCAAGAGCGAAACCGTCCGCACGGACGGCTGGCTGGATGACAGCGGCGAGAATTACATCGCGTTCGCGGAGCGCATGGAGGCGATGGGCGTGAAGCACATCATCTTCACCGACATCGATAAGGACGGTATGCTGGCAGGCCCGAACTTCGACCAGCTGGCCGCGCTGCGCGCCTCGGTTTCGTGCGAGATCATCGCCTCGGGCGGCGTTTCCACCCTTGAGGACATCGCAGGACTGAAAAAGCTCGGCATCGACGGCGCTATCGCGGGCAAGGCGGTGTATACCGGCACCCTCGATTTGGCAAAGGCCATCGAACAGGCCAAGTAACCGCCCTACGGTTACGATTGAACCTTCGATTTGAACGGAGTGAAAAACTTGTTAGCAAAACGCATCATCCCCTGTCTGGACGTAAAGGACGGGCGCGTGGTAAAGGGCGTGAACTTTGTCGGGCTGCGCGACGCAGGCGACCCGGTCGAGCTGGCAAAGTTCTACTCGCAGGAGGGCGCGGACGAGATCGTGTTTCTCGACATCACCGCCACGAGCGACAACCGCGACACCATTGCCGACGTTGTGCGCCGCACCTGCCGTGAGGTATTCGTGCCGGTCACGGTTGGCGGCGGCATCCGCACCGTGGACGATTTCCGCGAGATTTTACGCGCCGGTGCAGATAAAATTTCCATCAATTCCTCGGCGGTCAAGAATCCCGATCTGGTGAACGCCGCTGCGGAGAAGTACGGCAGCCAGTGCGTTGTGGTTGCGATCGACGCGCGTGCGAACGCCGAAATGCCGTCCGGCTTTGAGGTTTACGTTGCAGGCGGCCGCACCCCGACCGGCAAGGACGCGGTTGCGTGGGCGAAAGAGGTTTACGAGCGCGGCGCAGGCGAGATCCTGCTGACCTCGATGGACAAGGACGGCACCAAGTCCGGCTTTGACCTAAAGCTGACCAAGGCGGTCGTGGACGTGGTCGGCATTCCGGTCATCGCGTCCGGCGGCTGCGGCTCGCTCGAGCATTTCTCCGAGGTGTTCGAGAAAACCGGCTGCGATGCTGCACTGGCGGCCAGCCTGTTTCATTATCGGGAGCTCACGGTCGGTGAGGTCAAAAAACACCTGAAAGAGAAGGGTATTCCGGTTAGAAAATAAAGCACAGGCTATACCGTAGTCGGCGCACCCTACGGTAAACATGAATCATTACCTTAATAGGGAAGTGAATATTTTGGATTTAAGCAAATTTTTTGTAAAGGCACCTCTGGTTCCTGTCGTGTGCCAGGATGAGCGAAACGGCGAAGTCCTGATGCTCGGCTACGCGAACGAGGAGGCCCTGCAGCTGACGATGGACACCGGCACGGCGTGGTTTTTCTCGCGCTCGCGCCAGAAGCTGTGGAACAAGGGCGAGACTTCGGGCAATTTTATCTTTGTCAGCAGGATTCTGTCCGACTGCGACGATGACACGCTCATCTATGTCGGCACGCCCAAGGGTCCGGTCTGCCACACCGGACACCGTACCTGCTTTTTCACCACGCTGTGGGAGAAGCCGGAAGAAAAGTAAAAGGAGAGCAGTATTATGAATTCGTTTGAGCAAATGGAAGCCGTTATCGCGCAGCGCCGCGCCGAGCCGCAGGAAGGCTCGTACACCTGCTATCTGTTTGAGAAGGGCATTGACAAGATTCTCAAGAAGGTCGGTGAGGAGTGCGCCGAGACCATCATTGCAGCCAAGAACGGCGACAAGACCGAGCTGGTCGGTGAGATCAACGACGTATTCTACCACATGATGGTAATGATGAACGAGTGCGGCGTGACCATGGAGGATGTCTGCAAGGAAATGGACATCCGCGCCCAGAAGATCGGCAACCTGAAGAAATTCCACGTTTCCGACCACAACACCTGATTTAGACTGCTGCAAGACTGCAGTTTCGAGATAATATAGGACCTGTGCCAAAAATGCACAGGTCTTATTGTTTTGTCGGAAGGAATATGGTATGATGAACTTGAGGTGAGCAATATGCGCAGAAAAGACAGAGAAATCACCGGCCGAGAGAACATCGAGCCGATCCTGCAGGCCTGCAAGGTCTGCCGCGTCGCCATGACCGGCACGGACGGCTGGCCGTACGTCATTCCGATGAACTTTGGCTACACCTGGGATGAGGACGGGCTGACGCTCTACTTTCACGGCGGCGTGAAGGGCAAGAAGATTGATTCGCTGAGGGCCGACCCGCGTATCTGCTTTGAGCTGGACTGCGAGGAGGGTCTGACCGGCGAGGGCGACTTGGCCTGCCGGTACAGCTATGCATTCTCGTCCATCGTGGGGTACGGCAAGGTCGAGTTCGCGGAGGACAATGAGGAGAAACGGCAGGGCTTTGACGTTATCATGCAGCACCAGACCGGCAAGGGCGGCTGGACGTACACGGACGCGGCTCTGTCCGTCACCGAGGTGATGCGCGTGCGCGCGGAGTCGTTTGAGGCCTCGCGCAAGGCGCCGAAGAGATGAGCATGAAGCACATCGGTACCAAAATTCTGGCAGGCGTGCTGGTGGTGCTGCTGGCGGGAGCGGGCGTGCTGATCTGGCGCAATCTGCCGGAGGATGCACCGCGCCTGCAGGAGCCGGAGGAGACCGTTCGGCAGGAGCCGGAGGTGCAGCCGGACACCACAGCGACCCTGTGCGTGGCGGGCGATATTGTGGCGCACATGCCGCTTGTCGCGGATGCGTGGAACGGCGAAGCGTATGATTTTACGCACCTATTTGCGGACGCAAGACCGTATTACGAGGCTGCGGATTACACAACGGCCTGTCTGGAGACCACGTTCAACGGTCCGCCGTATTCGGGCTATCCGCAGTTCTGCGCACCGGATGCGCTGGCCTACGGCCTGAAAACGGTCGGGTTTAACCTGCTCTCCACGGCGAGCAACCACAGCATGGATACTTGGTACAGCGGTCTTGTTCGCACACTGGATGTGCTGGACGCCGCCGGTCTGGAGCACGTCGGCACTTACCGCACACAGCAGGAGCGCGATGCGGTGAAGATCATCGACGTGGGCGGCATCAAACTGGCCATGCTGGCGTACACGTTCAGCACAAACGGTCTGCCGGTGGACAGCGAGCACCCGTACTGCGTCAGCGTCTACACGAGCGACTACATGACCGACTGCAGTGCGGTGGATTACGACCTCATCCAGTCGGATCTGGATAAGGCGGGGCAGTCCGGTGCGGATGCGATCGCCGTGTATGTACACTGGGGAAACGAGTACCACACCGAGCCGTCCGAGCAGCAGGAGCAGCTGGCAGACTACCTGTTTGCGCACGGTGCGACACTGGTGCTCGGCGGGCACGCGCATGTGCCGCAGCCGATGGAGCTGCGGACGCTGCCGGACGGACGCACCGGCTATCTGTGCTACTGTCTCGGCAACCTGATCTCTAATCAGTTTGACCCGTACACCAACCTGACGGCGGCTGTCACGCTGACACTCACCAAAAGCGGCGAGACCGGACAGGTGACGGTTTCCGGCGCGGAGTACGCGCCGATGTTCATGCTGCACGCAAGCGACTCCAACGAGGGACGCTACCGCCTGCTGGATATTCGGAAATCCATGCAGGATTTTGAGCAGGGGGATACGTCGGTTGTAAACCGGTCGGTATATGACCGAATGAAGCAGGGACGTTCCGATCTGCACCGTATCTTCGGCACGGATGAGGTGCTTTCGCTTGCAGCCTAAGAAAACCAGCAGGTTTCCCTGCTGGTTTGAGGCTGTCGAAAAACTCCGTTTTTCGAGCAGCCTCTCGATTGAAACCACGCTTTCAATCGAATCTTGACGAAAAGCCGCGCCCTACGGGCACAATTTTTCGTCCCTTGTATAATTCCCGAGGTACACGCCCCCGGGAATTATGAATTTGCTGTGCAAATTCTATTTTATGCGTGCTGCCGCACGAAAAATAAAAACGATAGATTGACTTTATCGACAGACTGAAACCAGCAGGTTTCCCTGCTGGTTTTTTAACACTTTGGTAACATTTGATTTTCGACACGGTGTTGACTTGCGGACACAACGCTGATAAAATAAGTACCATCCACAGAAAACCGTCCTGCTGAGCACCAAGGAGGAAAATGCTCATGCCCGAAGCCAAAAACAACCGCAGAGTACGCTTTACACGGTCTGCGCTGCGTGAAGCCCTGATTGACCTGATTCTGGAGAAGCCGCTGGTCTCTATCACGGTCAAGGATATCTGCGCGAGAGCGGACATCAACCGCTCGACCTTCTACCTGCATTTCAAGGACGTGACCGACATCCTTCGCACGACCGAGGACGAGATCATCGAGCACATGCACGAGCATGCGCCGATGCACGAACGGGAGTGCCGCGATCTGCAGGAGATCAAGGGATTCTTTATCGACTTTCTGGAGCAGATCCGGAACAATCCGCGCATAATGAAGGTGATTCAGGTGCTGTGCAGCGAGCAGGGAGACCCGTATTTTGTACGCAAGCTGCAGACCATGACGTATGAAGCCTTCCTCGACGGCTGGGATATGCACATGATGCTGGAAATGAGCGAGCAGCGGAAGCTGCTTGTGTTTTCGTATATCATTTCGGGCATGGTATCCATGCTGTCCACCTGGGCGACCAGAGCGCAGGACACGCCGACCGAGCAGGTCGTATCGCTTTTGATGGGGTTGATGTGGCACGGACTGGACTGTTTCGCAGCATCCGACCCAAAAAGTGCTTTTCCGACCGAATAAGCCACTTGACATTTCTATGGGAAGATGGTATATTATAACTGCTTCGTAAATAAGCAATGTTTTCCGTCGATAGCATTGCAGATCGGCCCTTTTCGGTGTATTCCGGGAAGGGTCGATCACTTTTTATATAAAAACTTTGAGGGGGAGAAGGAATTGCACAAACAGGGAGCTTTGCGCGAATTCGGGCACTATGCCGCGATGAACATCCTGGGGATGATCGGCATTTCGTGCTACATTCTCGCGGATACATTTTTTGTCGCACAGGGCACGGGCTCGCTCGGATTGGCGGCGCTCAACATCGCCATACCGGCGTACAACCTGATGAACGGCATCGGCCTGATGCTCGGCGTGGGCGCGGCAACGCAGTACATGATCGCGCGGGCGCAGAACGATCAGAGACAGGCGGACAGCGTATTCACGCACGCGGCGGCACTCGGGCTGCTGCTCGGCGTGCTGTTCCTGCTCGGCGGACTGTGCTTTGCGCAGCCGATCGCGCTGCTGCTCGGCGCGGACGCGCAGACACTCGGCATGACGACAACCTACCTGCGCATGCTGTGGTGCTTCGGGCCGTTCTTTGTGATGAACAACGTGCTGCTGGCGTTTACGCGCAATGACGGTGCGCCGACCGTTGCCATGTGCGGCATGATCGCGGGCAGCCTGTTCAACATCGTGTTCGATTACATTTTCATTTTCCCGTGCGGACTGGGCATGTTCGGTGCGGCGCTTGCGACCGGCTTTTCGCCGTTTGTCAGCATTCTGGTGCTGCTGACGCACCTGCGGAGGCCGTCCCGCGGATTCCATCTTGTCAAAACGCCGCTGCGTGTCAGCCGTGTGCCGAGCCTGTGCGCGCCCGGTCTGTCCTCGCTCATCGGTGAAATCGCCTCCGGCGTGGTGCTGCTGCTGTTCAATCTGGTGCTGCTGCGCCTCAGCGGCAATACCGGCGTGGCGGCTTACGGCGTGGTGGCCAATCTTGCTCTGGTGGGAATCGCTGTCTTTACCGGACTGTGCACCGGCATACAGCCGCTGGTCAGCCGCAGCTCGGGTCTCGGTGACAGGGAACAGATGCGGCGGCTGTTCCGTTGGGGCATCTGCACCGCGCTCGGGATTGCAGCCGTGCTGTGCGTGTCGGTTTTCCTCGGCGCGGAGCCGCTGACGGCGGTGTTCAACAGTGAGCATGACCCGCAGCTTGCCGCCTACGCGGAGAGCGGCCTGCGGATCTACTTCACAGGTTTCCTGTTCGCGGGCGTGAACATGGTCACGGCAGCATTTTTCAGCGCGTCGGATAAGACCGTGCAGGGCTTTGCCATTTCGCTGCTGCGCGGCGTGATTGCTGTGCCGCCGATCCTGTTCCCGCTCGCGTGGGTGCTCGGCGTCGATGGCGTCTGGCTGACGTTCCCGATGGTGGAGCTGGTCACGGCGGTCGCCGCACTTGTCTGGGCGCGGAAGTACATTATTGAGAATTAGTAATTGTGCGAGGCAGGAGTTTTCCTCGAAGGTGCAGATTACTGTAGGGGCGGACCAATGTGTCCGCCCTTTTTTAACAATAATCAATCTGTAAAACTGTATAATGTGCCATAAAACAGCGAAAAAGACGTGCATTGCACGTCTTTCGCTTAACAGGATTTCATCTGTATGGTATAATACTGGTGTTGCCCTACTTATTCCCGGCAACGGGAAGGAGGTGCGCCAAGTGAACTTCACCGTATCGTTAATCTGCTCCATTATGGCAAATGTAATTGCACACTACATTTGCAAGTGGCTGGATGAGCAGAAGTAAGGCAACATCAGCCCCGGCTTAAGCCACCGAAAAACGGAATAGAAAACCCCCGGAGACTGGTACTCTCCGGGGGTTTTCGCCAAGTGAACTAATTCATATCGTTGCTTATAGTATAGCACCGATTGTGAAATAATGCAAGCGTTTATCCTGTTAAACTTACAGATCTTCCACAAGCGCCTTAAACAGCTTGCCGCGTTCCATGAAATTCTTGAAGCGGTCGAACGACGCGCTGGCCGGACTCATGATAACGACATCGCCGCTTTCTGCGCGGGCAGCGGCCTCCTGCACGGCTGTTTCGAGGTTCTCCACCTCAACGATCGGCGGGTGTTCCCCCTCGATATTCTCCACGCACTCGCGAATCTTGGGTGCAGTAGCGCCGGTGAGCAGCAGCAGCTTTACATGGTCGCAGATAGGCTGACCGAGCACGTCATACGGGATATGCTTGTCGTAGCCGCCTGCGATCAGGATGACCTTCTGCTGGAAGGAATTCAGGCCTGCGATGGTTCTCGTTGGACTGGAGGCGATGGAGTCGTTGTAATACTTCACACCGTCCTTCTCGCGCACGAACTCGATGCGGTGCTCAACGCCGCCGAACGTGGTCGCCACAGCGCGGATATCGTCGTCAGAGGCATAACCCTGCACGACAGCCGCCGCCATCATCATGTTGTACACGTTGTGCGCGCCCGGAATGCGGATATCGGATGCGGGCATCAGCTCACGGCGCACGCCGCCGTCTGCGATGTAGATCATGCCGTCCTTGAGGAACACGCCGTTGGCCAGCTCCTGCGTTTTGCTGGTGCAGAACAGATTGCCGGACGCCTTGAGCGAGCGCGTCACCTCATCGTCGAGATTGAGGATCAGCTTGTCGTTTTCGCCCTGATTGCGGTAAATGGCAGTCTTGGCCTGCACATACTCGTCAAAATCCTTGTGGTAGTCCAGATGATTGGGCGTCAGATTGGTAATCGCCGCAATGTGCGGAGAGTGCTTCATGCCCATCAGCTGGAACGAGGACAGCTCCACAACTGCAAGGTCGTTTTCGGTCATCGTGTCCACGCGGGGGAGCAGGGGCGTGCCGATATTGCCGCCGAGATGCACGGTATAGCCCGCGTGCTTCAAAATCTCGCTGACGAGCGTGGTGGTCGTGGTCTTGCCGTCCGAGCCGGTGATGCCGATGATCGGACACGGGCAGACCGCGAAGAAAAGCTCCATCTCGCTGGTGATCTCCGAGCCATTTGCACGCGCCTTCTCAAGAAAACGCGGGTGAACACCCGGAGTACGGAAGATAACGTCCTCATCGAGCGCATCAAGGTAATGCGGGCCGAGAACGAAGTCTACGCCGAGGGTAGCGAGGGTAGCATAGCCGTCGCCAAGCTCGGTGGGTTCTTTTTTGTCATGCACGGTAACGCGCACGCCTGCAGCGCGCAGCATACGGATGAGCGGCATATTGCTCACGCCCGCGCCGATTACGCCGACCCGCTTATCCGACAGGCCGCCGAGGTATTGTTCTAATGCTGTCATAAATGCGTAACACCGCCTTTGTACGAGGAACAGTATACATGATTTTTCATGATTTTGCAAGTCCGGTTTGACGGCAGGCGATTTTTACGGTATAATGCTATTTGTGACTGGTGCAGACGGTCGCGTGCCTTCGGGCATGAGGAAAGTCCGGGCTGCACAGGGCAAGGATAACGGATAACGTCCGCCGAGGGTGACCTTAGGAATAGTGCAACAGAGATATACCGCTGTTTTATGTCCGCATAAGGCAGTAAGGGTGGAAAGGCGAGGTAAGAGCTCACCACGTCCCATGGTAACATGGGAGGTCTGTAAACTCTATCCGCAGCAACGCCGACTGGGACTATGATTTGCCCGATCGTCCCGACTGGCGGCTTGAGATGCACGGCAACGTGCATTCGAGATAGATGACCGTCCACGACAGAACCCGGCTTACGCACCAGTCATGCCATAGCACCGCAGGAGTTTGCTCTTGCGGTGCTTTTTATATATATAATTAGTAATTAGGAATTAGTAATTAGGAATTATTTAGAGGGGGAGTGGAGAGAGCGTAAGATGCAGCTGGTTCGCGCCCTGCGGGATGGGTGCATAAAATCCGCGATTGAAATTTGTCGCATCCACCATATTCGGCACCGAAAAAATTTGTTATACTTTAGGTAAAGGATAGGAGGTGCATTTTATGAAAGGACTGGGAAAACGAATCCTCGTGATGGCGGCTGTGACGGCGGTCTGTGTGTGGGCAGCCGGAAAATCCGGCTACGCGGTAAAACCGTACCGGCTGGATGAAACAGAGCTTGCACAGCAGGTGCAGATGCTCAAGGAGAACAATCTGACGATGTTTTCCGGTGTAACGATATACGATGGTATCGTGATCGGTGACACGGCGTATTATGTAATGACGCAGGAGGGCATCGAGCAGGAATGCTTTCTGGGCGAAATGACTGCGAAACGCAGCTGGCTCGGTACATGGAAATTTTACAGTATGGGCTCCGGCGATTCCGGCATTAACTACGATATCACCTGCTGCGGCGGACACAATTTTTTGCTGCTGAGCGGCAAGGAACCGGAACAGCAGGTTGCAAAGGTGACGCTCAACTGGTATGGACAGACCTATGAGATGACGAATGAGAGTGCAAAGCCGTATTTTCTGCTCTGCACCGAGCTGACCGGATACATGCCGGAGGCTGGGTTGCCCTCGGCGGATATGTTCCGTTTTTACGATAAAAACGGCAAGGAGATTCCGCGCTGGTACGATTCATACAGCGGCTCGGCAGATGGTTCAAGTATTGCGGTCGCACAAGGCAGCATTTATAAGGCGGAATAAACAAGGAGCACCTGCGGTCGGCAGGTGCTTTCTTTTGATACCGAGATTGAATGGTTTGCGGGCGAACACTGTTCGCCCCTGCGGTAAAGCCGGCGATTACTCGACGCAGCGCAGACGGAACTCGCGCAAGGATAGCGACAATTCCTAATTACTGATGATCCGAACTTGCTTACAGCTATATAAATGTGTTATAATAAAATTTAATTGGACACACACAAGGGGAGGAACCACTGTTATGATGATCGAATGTCCGCACTGTCATATGGAAACCGAACACAAGGTGATCGACCATATCAATATCGACCGAAATCCCGAGCTGCGGGCAAAGGTACAGGATCTGTCTGTCTTTCGTGTAAAATGTCCAAACTGCGGCGAAACCGTGCTCGCCGTACACCCGTGTCTGTACCATGACATGGCAAACCAGTTTATGGTATGGCTGTGGACCGAGGACGGTCAGGTTCCCAAGGCGGAATTTGATCCGCTGGCAGGCTACACCCTGCGTGTGACCGACAGCCTCAACACCTTCCGTGAGAAGATCAACATCCTCGAGCGCGGTCTGGACGACCGTACCATTGAGATCATGAAGCTGCTGCTGTTCGCACAGCTTAACCGCGACCTCGATGTTGTCGAGCTGCTCTTCCACGAGCTGGATGAGCGCACGGGTGATTTCCGCTTCGTGGCCGTGCTTTCCGACGGCGCGGAGCAGTATGCCGCCATGCCGGGCGCGGCGTATCAGCGCCTGCACGCGGATGTGGAAACCTATCTGTACACGCCGGGCGGCGAGTTCTCGCGCATTGATATGACGTGGGCGCATCAGGCACTCGAGCTGCTGCACGAGATGGGCTGACGGTTTACCTTCTCCGCAGGGCATAAAAAAGGACGTGCTGTTCAAACACGTCCTTCGATTATTTTTTCATTCTCAGCCGATAAGCAGCTGCACCAGCGTACCGCCGATCACGGCGGTGGCAAACGTTGCGGCGATGACCGGCAGGGCACGATGACGGCCTTCCTTCTCCTCGAGCAGAACGATGTAGCCGAAGCCTGCGCCGGTGGAAAGACCGGCAACCAGAGCGCCGAAGCTGATCGTGCCGCCGACAAACAGCTCGCTGAGCAGCACGCTCATCGCACAGCTCGGGATCAGACCGAGCACTGCGCACAGCAGCGGCTGGAAGATGCTGTTGGTCAGCATGAGGGAAGCGACACGCTCCTCACCGATGCCGTGCACGACCATGTTGAGCGCGAACAGCACGACAAACAGGAAGATGGTGGTCTTGATGGTGTGGGACAGGATGTTCGCCACCGGCGAGGTCTCACAGCCGCAGTCGCCCATCTCGATCTCGAGCGGGCCGTCGGTTCCGGCTTTGTGCTTACGGAACACGGTGCAGCGCAGAATATAGCCGCCGATGACCGCGATCGCAAACTTGACCACGAGCAGCAGCACCACCTGCTGTACGCTTGCGCCGCCTGCCAGCATGATGGGCACCGCCTCATCCGAGGTGGCAAGGAACACGGCAACCAGCGTTGCCGGTGCAAGAAAGCCTGCCGAGAACAGCGCGGACGCTGCCGCGGAAAATCCGCACTGGGGGATGGAGCCGGCGAGCGCGCCGACCACCGGACCGAACTGCGCCGCACGCGAGAGCAGCTCCGGCGTATTGGTCAGCCGGTTTTCAATGTAGTACAGCAGTGCGTACACGACCAGCAGCAGCGGTACGGTCTTGAGTACATCGAAAAATGCTTCCGGCAGAACGTGATGGATAATTTCTAACAAATAGGTCACCTCATAGTTGATCTGTGGGTTGATAACATTCGTGTTGTCTCAGGGACAATTATAATAAGTATAGCATAGAACCCAGTCCGCAGGCAAGCGGGATTTGCCGGACTGCATACCAAAGATAGCAAAAGGAATCGAATATTTACCATGAAATTTAACGAACTCAAGTTGGAGAAAAACATCCTCAAGGCACTGAAGGAGGCCGGCTATTCCGAGCCGACGCCCATTCAGCAGCAGGCGATCCCGCCGGTGCTCGAGGGCCGCGACCTGATGGGCTGCGCCCAGACCGGCACGGGCAAGACCTGTGCGTTCTCGGTGCCGATCATCCAGCGTCTGGCAAAGAGCGAGGGCGGAAAGGGAACCATCCGTGCGCTCATCCTCACGCCGACGCGCGAGCTTGCTCTGCAGATTTACGAAAACGTGTGCCAGTACGCGCGCTACATGCCGTGCAGTGCGGCGGTCATCTTCGGCGGCGTATCGCAGGTGCCGCAGGTCGAGGCAATCGAACGCGGTGTGGACATTCTCATTGCTACGCCGGGCCGTCTGTGGGATCTGATGGGCCAGAAGATCGTAAAGCTGGACAAGGTAGAGTTTTTCGTGCTCGACGAGGCCGACCGTATGCTGGACATGGGCTTCTTCCCGGATGTCAAGCGCATCGTGAAATTCCTGCCGAAAAAGCGCCAGACCCTGCTGTTCTCGGCTACCATTCCGGTGGAGATCGCTGATCTGGCAGAGAAAATGCTGCATGAGCCGGAGCATATCTCGGTAACGCCGAGCGCAAAACCGGCGGACAAGATCGAGCAGCAGCTTTATTTTGTAGAAAAGCAGGAAAAGCGGGAACTTCTGCCGGATATCATCCGTCAAAGCAATGTACACCAGGTTCTGGTGTTCACCCGCACCAAGCACGGCGCAGACAGGGTCGCGCGCGACCTCAACCGTGCGGGCATCAAGACCAAGTCCATCCACGGCGACAAGTCGCAGAATCAGCGCCAGCGTGCGCTCGCGGACTTTAAGGAGTGCAAGATTGCGGTTCTGGTTGCGACCGACATTGCCGCGCGCGGCATCGACATCAACGACCTGCCGCTCGTTATCAACTTTGACCTGCCGAACATTCCGGAAACCTATGTGCACCGTATCGGCCGCACCGGCCGTGCCGGTCAGGAGGGCACCGCGATTTCCTTCTGCGACCGCTCCGAGCGTCCGTACCTCAAGGATATCGAAAAGCTGATCGGCAAGCGCATTCCGGTTGCCGGTGAGATTCCGCACGAGGAAAAGGAGGAGGAGAAGCGCGAGTCCGGTCAGCGCAAGACCGCGAACAAGCGCAGCCGCTGCAAGCCGGTCTCCGAGAACGCCACCGCCGAGGAGGTCGCCGCAGACGCTGCCCGCGAGAAGGAAGCCAAAAAGAAGGCGCGTCAGGCGAGAGCGAATGCCAAGCGTCCGTCCCGCCGCGAGAAGGCTGCCGAGAAGCAGACCGAGCAGCAGGCGAAGGCAGCCGCGCCGCGCTCCCGCAAGGGCAGAAACGACCGAAACGATAGAAATGATTCGAGCCGCAGAGGCCGCCGGAACGACCCGTACGCCCGCTTCGAGAAGAACGAGCCGCGCGTAGACGCCCACACGCCGAGCCGCGCGTATGCGCTCAGCGATGAGGCTGCCGCACGCATCCGCAGAAAGGTCGAGGTCGCACTGGCCGCTCGTGCCGCAAAGGCGGATGGCAAGGCCGCTCCGCAGCAGGAGAAGAAGGGCAGGGGACACGGCAGCAGGTCTGCGCAGAAGCCCGCACCGCAGCAGAACAAGACGGCACAGAGCAAGACGACGAACCATCGTCATAGACGCCGTCGTACCCCGAACAGCAACCGCAAGGGTTAAGAAGTTGCTGTCATAACCATTGCACACCGCCTGAACGGCTTTTTTGCCAGCATACTGCGTTGTTTTCCCTTGCAATCCGTCAGGATTCCTGCGGAAAAACGCCTTGTCTGCTGACAAAAAATCTCGTTCATCCGGCGCACTCTGGCTATGAAAGCAACTTCAGCGATAGAGACAAACCTGAACCGTATCCCGCGGTTCCCGGATTGAGAGAGAAGGAGCAACACGAATGAACGGCGCAAAACACCGCTTCGCACTGGGACTGACCTGCTTTTTTCTGATCGGCATCACGGTTGTGTATCCGTTTCTGCTGTACACACCGAACGCGTTCGTCACTCGCTGGCGTGAGTGGTACATCGAAACCGCAATGGGCACCATGACGCACCAGTGGCTGGCCACCTGGTTTATCCCGGAGGATATCATCAACGAGGTGATGACCAAGCGCTACCTGATGAACCAGAAGCAGGAGGGCATCGTCAGCAACTGGGACGGCGCATGGGAGGAGAAGGACACCGCCGAAACACCGAAGGACAAATTCTATGCCATGTTCAGTGAGCTGAACGAGAGCGAATTTGAGAGCTTTCTGGCGGATAATCCGGAGTATCTGGAAAACGGCTATGACCAGATCAACATCGATCTGATCGGTGAGCCGAGCCAGACGCATTACAACACCGGCCTCAAGACCAGGCAGGGCGACACGGTGTTGGCGGTCAACGCCGAGCACGGCATTCTGATCGTCGAGCAGACCGGCGAGGACACGCTCGGCATGGAGTACGCGGGCAAGATCGCGCTCTGCAAAAAGCCTGAGAATATCTTTGTCGGCACGAGCGAGGGCCTTGGCGATTACGGCTCGTTCGTATCCGATATGGTGAGAGATTATGACGCCATTCTGGGCATCAACGCCTCCGGCTTTGCCGATTTTGACGGCAACGGCACGGGCGGCACCGTGTACGGCTTCCTGAAAAGCCAGGGAGAGAAGTATCAGGACGCAGTAGGCGACGGCTGGAAGATCATCGGCTTTGACAACGAGGATCATCTGCAGGTCGGTGCGTTCAACGATACCTCCAGTCTGCGCGACGCGGTGGAGTTTCACCCGGCGCTCATCATCAACGGCGAGAATCTGGTCGCAGGCACCGGCCTGAACGAGCAGCAGCCGCGCACGGCCATCGGTCAGGCGAAGGACGGCACGGTTATCATGATGGTCATTGACGGCCGTCAGATGCACTCGTTCGGCATTTCGATCGAGCGCTGCGGCGAGATCATGGAGCAGTATGGCGCGTATCAGGCGTCCATGCTGGACGGCGGCTCGTCCTCCGTTATGGTCTATCGCGGCCGCGAGATTACCAGTCCGACTACGCTTTCCCAGAATGAGGAAGGCCGTTATCTGCCGGATGCATTCCTGGTGAAATAAAAATTATCACGATTTCGGAAAAAACACTTGTATTTTCCGCCATTGCATGATAAAATAAATAAGCGCCTGTGAGACAGGCGCGATACGGAGAAGTATCGAAGTGGTCATAACGAGCTCGACTCGAAATCGAGTTGGCGGTAACACGCCACGTGGGTTCGAATCCCACCTTCTCCGCCAAAATACAGACCATCCATTTGGATGGTCTGTATTTTTTTGCGGCAGAGAAGGTGGAATTTGAAAGGCGGCTCTTGGCAATGTGCCGGTGGCACTCTGCAACCGCCGTGGGTGCCCGTAGGCCGACAACCTCTAAAATATTTAATGGTTGCTTTCCGCAGAAAAGGAATCCTACCTTCTCCGCCGGCAGGGCAGGTGAGATTCGAACTCACCTGAAAAATTTTCCTCAATCAACAAAATTTTTTCTCCGCACAGCAAATTTTCTATCATGTAAATCACCGCAAAAGCCGCGAAAAAGTTCGATATTTCACCGATTTTACCGACAATTCACGGTGTTTGAAAATTTCTCAAATTTTTTCGCAAATTTTGTTGACAAAGGGGGATACCCCTGCTATAATATATCTTGTCGCTGAGAGACAAGCGGTTCACCGCGAGAGATCAATGCGAGTGTGCTGGAACTGGTAGACAGGCACGTTTGAGGGGCGTGTGTCGATCGACGTACGGGTTCAAGTCCCGTCACTCGCACCACCTTCTTTCAACAACAAAATATGCGGATGTGGCGGAATGGCAGACGCGCTAGCTTCAGGTGCTAGTGTTCGCAAGGACGTGGGGGTTCAAGTCCCCCCATCCGCACCAAGTGAAAGAGCTGAAATATTTTGATTTCAGCTCTTTTTCTATACATTTTAGAATATTTAGTTTTATGATGTAATTTGTGAAAAACTGCTGTCTAATACCGGTGTCTAATACTTTGCACGACCTGTGATTTCACACTAAATTCTTTGCGCTAACATTAGCATTGTATTAGACAAGTTTCAGCACCTTTCCCATAGCCGCCGCCGTTTCCTTTTTCGCTTCCTCATCGGTGTGTACGTAGATATTCAGCGTGGTCGTTACATCGGAGTGACCGAGGAATTCCTGAATCTGTTTAATATTCACTCCCTGCGCCAGAAGCAGGCTTCCTGCGGTATGGCGCAAATCGTGGAACCGAATTTCCGGCAGGCCGTACTTTCCGGAAAACCCGCCGGAGCAGGGAAGCGGTGGTCTGATACCTTGTCTAACAGATTGTCTGCCACAGTATCCAATTCCACAGAATGCACCAAAACGAAGCCGACAGAACACGGATTTTCTGTATTGACACCTGCTCAAACCGTGGTACAATTATAACAGAAAAAGCAGAGTAGAGCACAATGCGTTAAGTGCCGCTGAAACGGGGAGTTGTTCGGCGGACGAAAGGGAGCCTTTTCCTTGCGGTATTGTGGTCGCATCCCGCTGCTGCAACTGTTTAGGCACTTTCCTAAATCGCTGTGGCAACAGATGAATTTGATTAGGAGGTGTCTTTTTCTATGTCTAAAACTCCGAATATCTTTGTCCGCTCGCTGCGTGAGCTGAGGTCCACCCGCTGTCTGGCGGTCACGGCGCTGCTCATTGCGATCAACGTCACGCTGGATCTGCTCGGTCTGTCGATCAAGCTGCCGCCCAACCTGCGTATCGGCTTCGGCTTCCTGTGCAATGCGTCGATCGGCATGCTGTTCGGCCCGGTCGTCGGCATGATGGCCGGCGTGTGCACCGACGTGCTCGGCTACTTTGCGGGCAACCTGTCCATGGGCGCGTATTTCCCGGGCTATACGCTGACAGCCGTTGTTGGCGGTCTGATCTGGGGTCTGTGGCTGTATCCGCGCAAGATCACAGTATGGCGTGCCATCGGCGCAAAGACCTGCATCAACCTGTTCTGCAATATCTGCCTGAACACCCTGTGGCTGACCGTCACCGGCGGCAAGGCGATGAGCGTGCTGCTCGTTACGCGCGTGCCGAAAAACCTTATTCTGCTGCCGATCGAGATCGTGCTGGTCTACTTCGGCATGAAGCTGGTCAACCGTATCTATGGCGCGCTGCCGAATGGAAAGACCGCTGCGGAAAACTCTTGAGTAAGGGCGGAGAGGAACCTGTCTCCACCTGATAACAGTCCCCCGGCTCTGTCGCTTGACAAAGCCGGGGGATATGCTATAATAAAGTCAAAGGGACACTGTTACAGCAGTCAGGCCCTTGTACTTTCATCAGTTAAATTTTGATGACCGTTTCGGGTACCAGCCGGACGGTCATCGCGCTTTTATACAGAAAATGTACAGTACAATGACCGCACATACAAAAAGCTGAAATGCTTTCTTCTGCACTTGCGCCACCTCCTTCCTGCCGCGGACTGCGGGAAAGGAAAAGAGGGTCTGACCGCCTTATGTAACAGTATCCGCAATGATTATAGCATATAACACCGAATAAAGTCAATCAGCCGCCTTTTCGGGCGGTTTTTGTTTTATTTGAAAACATTGGCAGCATGCTTTCAGCTTTTTGTGAATAATTCTGTTTTTCCCTATGCAAACGGCTGATTTTTTGTTATACTATATATGATTGGAGAAGAACGGTACAGTCCGTTCGCTGAAAGGGAGTGACCTCTTTATGAAACTTACAAAAGAGAGTATTAAACATAACGTGGCATGGAAGGGTTATCGTCTGCCGCAGTACGACATTGACGCCGTGCGCGAAAACACCCACAAGGCACCGACTTGGCTGCATTTCGGCGCCGGAAACCTGTTCCGTGCTTTCCCGGCTGTACTGGCGCAGCGCCTGCTGACCGCCGGTCTGTCCGACACCGGCATTATCTGCTGCGACGGCTACGATGAGGAGCTGATCGACCGCTGCTACCGCGCCTGCGATCATCTGTCGCTGGTTGTCACCCTGTATTCCAACGGCACGATCAACAAGGAAGTGGTTGCGTCCGTTACCGAAAGCCTCAAGCTGAGCGAGGACATGCTGCGCCTGAAGGACATTTTCCTGGCGCCGAGCCTGCAGATGATCAGCTTTACGCTGACCGAGAAGGGCTATATCATCCAGGACGACACCCGCGAGTTCCTGCCGGACTACAAGCACGACCGCGAGAACGGTCCGGAAGGCTGCCAGTCCTTCTTCGGCAAGCTGACCGCGCTGTGCCTCGAGCGCTGCCGCGCCGGTCTGTCTCCGCTGGCACTCGTTTCGCTGGATAACTGCTCGGACAACGGCACCCGTCTGGAGCGTGCTGTCCGTCACATGGCACGCGCATGGCAGCGTAACGGCTTCATCACCGAGGATGAGTATTACTTCCTGCTCAAGAAGAATACCTTCCCGCTGTCCATGATTGATAAGATTACCCCGCATCCGGATAACCGCATCGCTGACAAGCTGGCGGCTGACGGTCTGGAGAACGCAAAGCCGTTCGTAACCGAAAAGGGCACGCACGCGGCTGTTTACGTCAACTCCGAAAGCCCGCACTACCTGCTCATCGAGAACGCATTCCCGAACGGTCATCCGGCTCTCGAGCAGTGCGGCGTTATCATCACCCGCCGCGACATCGTTGAGAAGTCTGCGATGATGAAGGTAAGCACCTGCATGAACCCGATGGATACCGCCCTCGGCGTATTCGGCTGCATGCTCGGCTACACCCGCATCAGCGACGAGATGAAGGACACCGAGCTGGTCAACCTCATCACGCGCCTGAGCGAGCAGGAGGCAATGCCGATGGTAGCCGACCCGGGCGTTATCGACCCGGAGGCATTCCTGCACGAGGTTCTCGGCGAACGTTATCCGAACCCGTTCCTGCAGGATTCCCCGCAGCGTACCGCAACCGATACCTCGCGTAAGATTGCGCCGCGCTTCGGCACCACGCTGTACGCTTACTATAACTCCATGCTGCCCGCACACCGTGCCACCAAGCTGATTTACATTCCGCTGGTACTGGCCGGCTGGCTGCGCTATCTGGAAGGCGTGGACGATAACGGCAGCGAGTTCACCCTCAGCCCCGACGCGAATATCGAGCATGTCCGTGCGCTGATGGGCAACCCGAAGCTGGGCGACGACGTAAGCGAGGCTCAGCTGTATCCGCTGCTGGCAAACCGCTACTACTTCGGTGTCAACCTGTTTGAGATCGGCGTAGGCGAGACCGTTGTCCGCATGTTTGGCGAGATGAACCGCGGCCCGCACGCTGTCCGCGAGACGCTGCAGAAGTACTGCGGCGAGGAGCAGGAGCAGGAGTGGATTTTCTCTTAATTACCGAAAAACCGTAAGACAAAAGGCGAACCGTAGGGTTCGCCTTTTTGCGTGCAGATAAAACAAAAACCGCCGCAAAAGGCGGTTGATTGACAAGGTATTGCAATATATGCTATACTCGGAATGTCAACAACGATGTGAAACAGGTTGTTCCTCCCAACATAAGGGAGGTGATGACATGGTCACTTATTCCGATCTGTTCCAGTTCGGTCTTCTGATCGTTGCTATCATCAGTCTATGTCTGAAACATAGAAGATAACCGCCCCTGAAAAGGAGCGGCGTTTCCTCAATTAACCAAGTTTTTTAGGAACGACCGCTCTTGCCAGAGAGCCATCGTTGTTGATACAATTATAACGCAGTGCCCCGGTTTTGTCAAGCGACAGAGCCGGGGCACTGTTATTCCGTTATCCGTTAACAAGGGTTACAATACCTTTCCAAAGAGCGTAAAGCAAGTCCTCGAATGACGCCTGCGGGTTATGAATTGCAATCCATACAAAGCCCGCTGTTAAAAGGACAGTCACTACGATTATCACCCAAAAACAATACCATCGCTGTTTAGGTGTCATATGATTTCCCTCCTCAGTCATAACGGTAATTTTCACCTCGGGGAGTTTACGGCTTATATCTATATTAACAGATATTCACGGTTTGCAAAGGGATTTTGCACAGAAGCCGGTGCATTATTTTTGTCCGGCGGCTACCCGTAATCCCGGCGCATACCTCAGCCATTTCCCGCTTTTGAGCCGCAGGAAGAAGCAGATCGATCGGCACAGCCAGTCACCGATCATGGCAATCCAGATGCCGATCGCGCCCATGCCGAAGTGCACCGCGAGAATATATCCCGCGACAAGCCGCAATCCCAGCATAGAGATAATCGAGCATACCATCGGATACCTTACGTCATTTGCCGCACGCAGGATATTCGGCATGGCAAACGAGGTCGGCCACAGGAAGATCGCGCAGCCGTTGTGAATCATGATCAGCGTCATGCCGAGCGCAAGCGCTTCCGCGGACACGCTGTAAATCTTGAGGATAAGCGGCGTGCACGCAATCGTGACAAGGCAGGTGCTCGCGGTAACGGCGTAGGTGATCACCATCAGCTTTTTCGCCATGCGGCGCGTCTGCGGCTCATCGCCCGAGCCGATGCACTGCCCGATAACGGTTATCATCGCCAGGCTCATCGCCTGACCCGGAATGACGGCTACGGCGTCCAGATTGTTCGCAAGCGCATTCGCGGTAATCTGCGTCGTGCCGAACAGCGAGATCATGCTCACGACGAGCACGCGGCCAAGCTGAAACAGGCTGTTTTCCAGTCCGTTCGGCACACCAATCTGCAGAATGCGGCGGATCAGCTCCTTATCCGGTCGAAACCGCTGTCCGCGCCGCAGAGAGACCGTGTGCTCGGGGTTCAGCAGCAGAATCGTGATAGCGACAGCCGCCGTGCCGCGCGACAGCACGGACGAAAGCGCTGCGCCTCCGACGCCCCACTTGAACACGAAAATGAACAGCGAGTTGCCGATGAGGTTGACGATGTTGATCAGTCCCGCAATCAGCATGGAGATACGCGAGTTGCCCTGTGCGCGGAACAGCGCCGCACCGGCGTTGTAAATCGCCAGAACAGGGTAGGAGAACACGCTGACCGTCAGGTAGGTGAGCGCACTGTCCATCACGCTGTCCTCGATCGTGCCGAACAGCAGGCGCAGCAACGGTGCGCGGAACAGCATGACGAGTGCCGAGATGATCAGCGCAATGACCGTCACAACTAAGTACAGCTGCTTGGAGGCGTCGCATGCACGGTCATTCTTTCTCGCACCGAGCAGCTGCGCGACCACGACCGCGCCGCCGGTTGCCAGCGCGGAAAAGATGTTGATGATGAGCACGTTGAGCATATCGACCAGCGATACGCCGGAAACCGCCGCTTCACCGACCGAGGAGACCATCATCGTGTCGGCCAGACCGACCGTGATGGCGAGCACCTGCTCGATAACGAGCGGAAAAATCAGCTTTTTGAGTGCAGCATTGGGAAATAACTCTTTACTCGTAAAAAATACACCTCGAATCAGAGAATAACGCGGTACGCCTCGATCAGTCGTTCGAGCGACCAAGCGGCGTTCGCCGGACTGGTGGAGGGCAGCTGCGTGATGGGAACGCCGGTTTTCGGCTCGATCAGCCTGCGGTACAGCTGCGCCGACTTGCCGCCGGTGGCAAAAATGCGCGTAATTTTGCTCTCGCGGAGCAGGCGGCCTATGTCGTTCGGCTCGGCGTTGCGAATAGACGTGTCGGACGCGCCCGCAATATCGCATTTGGCGATGGTGTCCCACAGCGCCACATGATGCCGCAGGCACATCGCGCGCTTGTCCTCGATGGAGACCGGCACCTCCTCGCCAAGCACAGCCGCCAGCACGCGCCAGAACCGGTTCTGCGGGTGGCCGTAAAAGAACCCGACCTCGCGGGATTTCGGGCTTGGAATCGAGCCGAGCAGCAGCACGCGCGACTCGCTGTCGTACAGCGGCGGAATGGTGTGAATGATGGTTTGAAGTTGCATGGATCAGTCCTCCAGTACGGAAACAAAGCTGCGGAACGCGCTCGGCAGCGCGTAAGCGTCGCGCAGCTCGGCGGGTGTGACAAAGGTGAGAGCGGGTGCAGGTGCGTCCAGTTCGACATACACGCCGTTCATGTGCCACTCCACATGGGTGAAAATATGCTTGTCAGGCCGCAGAGAGAGCAGCTTTCGCACGCTCCAGCCCATTTCGGTGAGCACCGCGCGCAGCTCGTCCGGCGAGAGATGACCATCGAGCGACGGCAGCTCCCACAGACCGGCGAGCAGACCCTTTTGGGGTCTCTGCCGCAGACCGACCAGTTCGCCGCAGCGCACAAGGAGCACGGTGCGGTTTTCCACTCTCCGCGCCTTTTTCGCCGCGCGGAGCGGCAGCACAGCCGCGTTCCCGCGGTGAAAGCCCTCGCAGAGATGCTGAATCGGGCAGTCGTCACAGCGCGGTGCGCCGTTCGGCAGACAGACCGTTGCACCGAGTTCCATCAGCGACTGGTTGAGATCGCCGGAACGGTCGGACGGCATGAGCGCGGCGAACCGCTCGCGCGTCTGTTTTTTGAACTTTGCGTCCGTGATCGGCGTGAAATCGTTATCCAGCCGCGCCGCCACACGCAGAACATTGCCGTCCACCGCCGGAACGGGCAGTCCGAACGCGATAGACGCCACCGCGCCTGCCGTGTACTCGCCGACACCGGGCAGGGAAAGCAGCCTGTCGTAATCGGCAGGCAGTTCGCCGCCGTATTCCTCGCACAGCAGGACCGCTGCACGGTGCAGGTTGCGCACGCGGCTGTAGTAGCCGAGCCCCTCCCAGAGCTTGGTGTAAACGGCCTCGTCCGCCGCCGCGAGAGCGGGAATATCGGGCAGCGCGTTCATCCAACGGGAAAAATAGCCGCGCACGGCCTCCACGCGCGTCTGCTGCAGCATGATCTCGCTCACCCAGACGCGGTAGGGAGTAGGCTCAGACCGCCACGGCAGGTCGCGGTGACCGGCGTCATACCAGTCCAGCAGCGGCTGCACGATGGCTTTGCTTACCCCGCTCAATATTTCATGTCATCCAGCGTAGCGCCGGTGTAGAACATGGTGAAGGTCGCGTCGGCAATGTGCTTGCCCTCGTCGTCGTGCACCTCGACCATGTAGACTGACACCTTGCGGCCGCGCTTGCGCTCGTACGCCACAGCGGTCAGCTTTTTGCCGCAGCGGCCCGGACGGTAGTAGTGGATGGTGCTGTCGAGCGTGACGGCCACCGTGCCCTGAGACGCTGCCGCAGAGCCTGCCGCAATGTCGCACAGCGTGAAGATCGTGCCGCCGTGCGCCATGCCGAGCGGATTGAGCAGCTCGGGGGTCAGGTCAAGCTCTACGGTTGCGCCGCCGTCCTTGTCGAGCGTCACAACGTGCATGTGCATCAGTTTGTTTAAGCCGCCGGCTTCCTGCCGCAGCTTGAGGATTTCTTCGATGGTCAAGGTTAGGACTCCTTTATATATTCTATAATCTTTTGATAAACGATGGTTTTTCGCCTTCGAGGCGAACGGTTCTTGCCTACGCGGCAGGCGCACAAGAGGGTAGACACCAAGGTTTCTACCCTCTTGAGAATCACCCATTTCCTTAGAGGGCACGGCGCAGATTGCCGACATGTGACCGCTGCGAAGCAGGGGAACGGCAGAGGATTTTTTCTCTGCTGCGGACGAACTACCTTCGGAGTCCGTCCTCATGAGCAACCTGTTCGCAGTGTCAGATACCGTTCTGCTACACAGACCAGCTACTCTACGCAGGCGCGACATACCCGTGTCGCGCAATTCGTGAGCGCGTAATGATAGACAGGGCCTACGAAGATAAATTGTACCAAACGCCTAATTCGTAGGTGCCGTGCGGTATAACGTGTTAAAGAGTTGCGCAACACGGGTATGTTGCGCCTGCGTTGACTAAACCGCCTGTGTAGCAGTACGCTATCTGACACTGCGAACAGGCTGTGAAAGATACGGAAGAAAAAATCCTCTGCCGTACCCCATTTTCGAAGCGGTCGCCGCTCTCCGATTTTCGCCGGGCTAACAAACAAGGGAAAGGTAGGAGTTCAAAGAGGAAGGGAAACCGCAGGTGTCCCTTCCTTTTTGCCCCCCCGCGGCGGGCGCCGCAGTCTCCCGCGCTCCGCAGAGCGCAACTCCTCGCTGAGGTTCAGCAAAAAAACGGCCGCCCGTTAGGGGCGAACACGCTAACGCAGTTCGCGTGCCCCGGTCAGCCGGTGCTGAAAAACTCCCCGCCCGTTAGGGGCGAACACGCTAACGCAGTTCGCGTTCCCCGGTCAGCCCGTGCTGAAAACACTCCCGCCCGTCAGGGGCGAACCGCCTGCGCAGTTCGCGTGCCCCGGTCAGCCGGTGCTGAAAAAACTCCCGCCCGTCAGGGACGAACCCGCTTACGCAGTTCGGGTGCACCGCTCAATCGGTGCAGGATAGCAGGTGAAATCTGCGATACTACTCTATTTTATTATAAAATGCACCCGCTCCTGCGTCAAGCGCAACCGTCCGGCGAAGCCTGACGAATTTTTCTAACAACCGTCGGATTACACAATCCCCAATATGTAGTTACCAATCGGAAACAGGACAACAAAATGCAGGGAAAAGTGCCGGAAACCCAAAGCGAGCCTGTCGAAATGCGTCGAATATGACTGTTTTCTGTACTTTACAAACGGTAATACAGCGAGTATAATATGAATATATATTTTATAGTTGTGCCTTCTGCGGCACAACGCAGACGGAGAATGTTGGAATGAGTGATTTTTCGCGCACGCTTGCGCTTCTGCGACGGGAAAAGAAAATAAGTCAAAGAGCGGCAGCGGGCGACCTCGGCGTTTCGCAGGCGCTTCTCAGCCACTATGAGAACGGACTACGTGAACCCGGTCTGTCTTTTGTCGTGCGTGCGGCGGATTATTACGGCGTGTCCTGTGACTACCTGCTCGGCCGTTCGATGGCGCGTGACGGCTCTGCTGTGCCTGCCGAGCGCATGGAGGGCACGGACACCGAGACGGAGCACAGCCGGATCGTGCAGGCGACAGCCCTGCTGCTGCAGGTTGCCGAATCACTCGAGAGCAAGCAGCTTTCGCACGAGATCGAGTCGTATTTCGCGGTTGCAATCTACAAGGTGTACCGCTATCTCTACATGGCCGACCCGGCCGGTGTGGATGCGGTGTTCCGCGCGCCGCAGGATCGCTTCGAGTACCTGTGCGATGCCCGCATGAAGGAGCATGAGCTGAAAATCCGTCTGGCGGCCAACGGCGAGGAAGGCTGCGGTCTGACGCAGGAGAATATCCGGCGGATGCCGCTCGCCCCGAGCGAGATTGCACGGCGTTATCCGGATTTGTCGAGCGCGCTGCTGACCGTTCTGCAGCAGGTGTCGGATTCGATCGACCGGAAAAATAAAATGCAATAATTTCGGACAAACCTATTGACAAATACACCGGCGTGAGGTATACTAAACAAGTCGCTGAGACAAGACGACTTGATGAAATGCTGGTGTAGCTCAGTTGGTAGAGCAGCTGATTTGTAATCAGCAGGTCGGGGGTTCAAGTCCGTCCACCAGCTCCAATCAAGCTGGTAATTAAATATGGAAGGTTTCCCGAGTGGCCAAAGGGAACAGACTGTAAATCTGTCGTCTATGACTTCGGTGGTTCGAATCCACCACCTTCCACCAAAACAGAAGGACATTCCAAAAGGAATGTCCTTTTTCTGTTTTGGCGGAAGGTGGTTGTGGATTCGAAAGGTGGCTCTTAGAAACAGCCCAGTGGGCTGTTTCAACCACCGTGGCTTTCACCGCAGTGAAAGCGAATCCACCACCGGACGGGCAGGCAGGCGTGTGGCTGTGCGGTTATGGGACTGCATCAGACGCTCAAGTTAGGCACGCGCCTTAAACGGAGCGCCGGCTCTTAGAAACGTGCCGGTGGCACGTTTCAACCGGCGTGGCTTCCGTCGCAACGGAAGCGAATCCACCACCGGACGGGTCGGCACACGTGTGGCAGTAAAGCCATAAGGCTGCATCCGCCAATCATGGCAGACACGCGCCCAATCCGAAGGTACACGTCGTTTGTGACAATGTGCAGATGGTTTATACAGCAGGGGGCACTCCGCGCTACGGAATAGCTTATGCAGACCGAAAAAAATTCCCGGAGTTGACCATTCATGGTCAATTTTCCGCACAATCCGCGGTATAGATAAGAACGCAAACCGCGCCACAGCCTTGTTGGGAATCAACAGGGCTTATTCCAATGCCCATCGTTTTTTCTCGCCCGGAAAACGCGATTTCTCGCCCGGAAAACGGCATTTCTCGTCCGGAAAATCCACAGAGCAGAGAAGAGCAGAGGACAGAACAGAAGAGCAGAGAAGAGTATAGCAGAGAACAGCAGAGCAGAAACAAAATTAAGAATGGAGAATGATTCTGACTGATCTGACCCTGACTGACGAAAAGAGATTTTCTAAATTGCTTTCTACAAATAAAAAGGACCTCCGGTAAAACCGGAAGTCCTTGATCTATCGTTTTGGTAACGAGATTACTTAGCCATGGAAGCAACTTCTGCTGCGAAGTCGTCAACCTTCTTCTCGATGCCCTCGCCCTTCTCGAAACGAACGCACTTTACAAGCTTGATCTCGCCGCCCAGCTCCTTGGCAACAGCCTTGATGTGAGCCTCAACGGAAACCTTGTTCTCCTTAACGAAAGCCTGCTGCAGGAGGCAGTTCTCCTCGTAGTACTTGCCGATACGGCCGTCTACCATCTTGTGGATGATCTGCTCCGGCTTCGGCTTAGCAGCGGTCTTGTTCTCCTCGAGAGCCTGGATCAGGAGGATCTCCTTCTCCTTTGCGAGGGTAGCCTCGTCAACGTTGGACTTGTCCAGGAAGGACGGGTTCATAGCAGCAGCCTGCATGCCGATGTCCTTGCCCAGCTCCTTAACAGCAGCGTTGTCCTTCAGACCCTCGGAAACTTCCAGACCAACCAGAACGCCGATTACGCCGCCCATGTGGTTGTAAGCAACGTTAACGGTGGAGTCGTCGAAACGCTCGAAACGACGGATCTGCAGGTTCTCGCCGATGGTCAGAACCTTCTCCTGCAGAGCGTCCTGAACGGTGCCTTCGCCCATCTTGCAAGCCTTGAGAGCCTCAACGTCAGCCGGAGCGTCCTTGATAACAACGTTAGCAACGTCGGAAACGAACTGCTGGAAGTCAGCGTTCTTAGCAACGAAGTCAGTCTCGGAGTTTACCTCGATGATTGCGCCTACGCCGCACTCATCACATACGGTAGCCTTGACCAGACCCTCAGCAGCGATGCGGTCTGCCTTCTTGGCAGCCTTAGCCAGGCCCTTCTCACGGAGCAGCTCGATAGCCTTGTCGAAGTCGCCGTCGGCCTCGGTCAGTGCCTTCTTGCAGTCCATCATGCCTACGCTGGTCATTTCGCGGAGCTTCTTTACGTCAGCAGCGGTAAAAGCCATTTTATTATTCCTCCAATTTATGATTTTACGATGAAAAAAACGTAGGGCACAACGAACACCGGCGCGCCGGGTCGTCGCGCCCTACGAACAACTCACTGAATGTTATATTGAGTTATGAATTACTCAGCCTTTGCGTCAGCCTTAGCCTCAACCTCGAGCTGCTCGCCCTGCTTGCCTTCCAGAACAGCGTTAGCCATGGTCTGGGAGATCAGCTTGATAGCGCGGATAGCGTCGTCGTTGCCCGGGATAACGTAGTCGATCTCGTCCGGATCGCAGTTGGTATCAACGATTGCAACGATCGGAATGCCCAGCTTGCGTGCTTCTGCGATCGCGTTCTTCTCCTTGCGGGAGTCAACTACGAACAGAGCGCCCGGAAGCTCCTTCATTTCCTTAACGCCGCCGAGGTACTTCTCGAGCTTAGCGATCTCGAGCTGGAGCTTGATAACTTCCTTCTTCGGGAGCAGATCGAAGGTGCCGTCAGCCTGCATCTTCTGCAGCTGGTTCAGACGAGCGATACGGGTACGCATGGTCTTGAAGTTGGTCAGCATGCCGCCCAGCCAACGTGCGTTAACGTAGAACTGACCGCAACGCTCAGCCTCTTCCTTGATTGCGTCCTGTGCCTGCTTCTTGGTGCCGACAAACAGGATGGACTTGCCGGAAGCTGCCATATCGCGTACGAAGAAGTATGCTTCCTCGAGCTTCTTTACAGTCTTCTGGAGGTCAATGATGTAGATACCATTGCGCTCGGTGAAGATGTAGGTAGCCATTTTCGGGTTCCAACGACGGGTCTGATGGCCGAAGTGTACGCCGGCCTCCAGCAGCTGCTTCATAGAAATTACTGCCATTTTGTTTTTCCTCCTTGGTTTTTCCTCCATCCCTGATCATCTGACAGCGGCAACAGAACGAGCGTCCCATCACCGACCGCTTTCATCACGGGATGTGTGAATTCATGCTATGATAGTTTACACCAAAGGAGGAGGGATGTCAAGAGAAAATTGAAAATTGTGAATGGAAAATGGAGAATGCAGAATGAACGATACGGTTTACGGGGATTCTGTGGGTTTGGATTACATTAAAAATACACCGTATCGAATGATTGGAATGCTTTGCGGTCAATTAAATGAATATCGTAGGGTGCGACGACCTCGGCGCACTGTTTCTAACGATTGTAACGTGCGTAACCGTAGGGGCGACCAGTGTTCGCCCGCAGCGCGACCGGAGCCTGCGCAAGGAGCGGCCGCGCATCCGGTTAACCATAGTGTGGGAGGCCAATGGCCTCCCCTACGGGGTAGATGTTGCAGATGAATTTACATACGGTGCGCCGAGGTCGTACCCCAGGGCACCTTCTCTTGCGGCTTTGCCGCAATTCACCTTGTCGCACCCTACGATAAAACCGGTAATGAAATATTTTTCGCTGCATAAATTATGACAGGAGGGGATTTCTTTGCGATTGGGTTTTCGTCACACCGCGTTTCAGGCGGTATGCACGGTTTTGGTTTTATGCTTTGCGCTTGGACTGCTTGCGCGTGCCGACACGGTGCAGCCGGTATTCGGGGAGGACAGCGTGCGCGTGCCGATTCTAATGTACCACAGCATTCTCAAGGACAGCGCACGGCAGGGCAAATATGTTATCTCGCCGGCGGTTTTGGCGGCCGATCTGGACGCCCTGCAGGCGAAGGGGTATACCGCCGTAACGGTGAGCGATCTGCTGGCGTATGTACAGGACGGCGCAGACCTGCCGGAGAAGCCGGTGATGATCACCTTCGATGACGGCTACTACAACAACTACATTTATGCCTATCCGCTGCTCAAACAGCGCGGAATGAAGGCGGTTGTGTCCATCATCGGCAGCCAGACCGCGCTTTTCACCGACAACGGAGAGGAAAACGCCTACTGGTCGCATTTGCGGCTTGACCGCCTGCGCGAAATGCAGGATGTGTTTGAGGTGCAGAATCACTCGTGGAACCTGCACGAGTACGGTGAACGCCGCGGCTGTCTGCGCCGGAGAGGCGAGGACGAAATGCGCTATGAGACCCTGCTCCGCGAGGACACCGAGCAGACGCAGACGCTCATCACAGACGCCGGACTGCCCGCGCCGACCTGCTACACCTATCCGTTCGGTGCGTGCTCCAAGGAGAGCGAAGCGCTGCTTAAAAGCATGGGCTTCCGGTGTACGCTCGGGTGCGAGGAGCGCATCAATACCGTTACACGAAACCCGGACTGTCTGTTTGAACTGGGGCGGTTCAACCGTCCGGCAGGGCAGAGCACGGAACGTTTCCTGCACCGCGCGTTAGGAGAGGATTAAATGCAGAATACCATGCGATTTTCCGAGCTGCACTGCCGTGAGGTGATCAATCTGTGCGACGGAGCACGGATGGGCGAGGTGAGCGATCTGCTGTTCGATCCGGTCTGCGGACAGATTACCGCACTCGTTGTGCCCGCGCAAAGCGGCATTGTCGGGCTGTTCTCCAAAAATGACTGCGTTATTCCGTGGGGGTGCATTGAAACCCTTGGGGAGGACTATATTCTGGTGAGATACAGGGAGAAATAATGCAGGATTAAATCTATACCGTAGGGCGGAGCACTCCGGAGTGCCCCGCCCTGCGGAGAAGGCAAAACCACATCAAATGCAAAAAGAAAAAGGCGGACAACCGTCCGCCTTTTGGCTCAATCCTTCTTATACTTTGCAACGCCCTCGGTGTAGAGGTTGCCGCCGACCGAATCCTGCGACACGATGGCGGAGAAATTCTCCACGGTGAGACGCTTGACCGACTCACAGCCCAGCTCGTCATATGCGATGACCTCGACATTCTTAATGGATGCCGCCTTCGCCGCGCCTGCGCCGCCGATGGCTACCATATAAACCGCGCCGTTGCGCGCCATTGCGTCCTGCACGCCCTGATTGCGCACGCCCTTGCCGATCATGCAGGCAAGACCTGCATCGAGCAGACGCGGTGCGAACGGGTCCATACGGCCGGAGGTGGTCGGGCCGACCGAGCCGATGACCTGACCCGGCTTTGCGGGGGTCGGTCCGGCGTAGTAGATCGCCGCGCCGTCGAGGTCGAACGGCAGCTTGTCGCCTGCGTCCATCGCGGCAACGATCTTCTTGTGTGCGGCGTCGCGCGCGGTGTAGACCGTGCCGGTCAGCGTTACGGTGTCGCCCGCGCGCAGCTTCGGCGCCATTTCCTTGAGCTGTTCGGTTTTCAAATCGTAGTGTGCCATGCTTATTCCTCCGTTTTCGGGCGCAGATTGTTCAGAACCTCACGCAGTCCGTTTTTTGTCTTGTCCGGCTCGGGATGGGGCGCCTCGCCGTCCTTTTTGCCGAGCGACGCGCTGATCTTGTCAATTTCGCCGAGCACTTCACCGGCTTTGCGGGCCATCTCGGCGGATTCCTGCTGGTTGCGTGCCAGCACGGTGCGGTAGTTCTCCTTGGTGGCATCCAACTGACGGCGCACCTGCTCGATGGTCTCCATCGACTTGCGGCGCAGCTTCTGCAGCTCTACCTTGGCATCCTCCTCGATCTGCTTGGCGCGCCGGTACGCGGAAAGCTCCATCTCGGCGATCTTCTCTCTGGTCGCATCGTATTCACCGCATTTGGCTGACAGCTTGGCGTTCTCCGAGGTCAGCCGGTCGTTTTCCGCCGCAAGCTGCGCCGCGCGGGCGTTCTGCGCCTCGATCTCGGTCGCCTGCAGGGAAAAACCGCTTTCGATCTGGTCCAGCTGTGCGCGGATCTTATCGGTATCCAGCGTCATTTCGCCCAGCCGCTCGAGCAGCTCGGCGTTCTTCGCGGTAAGCGCCTCGTTCTGCGTGCGCAGCTCGTTCATCGCGGACTGCGCTTCGGTCAGCTGAGAGCGAAGCTCGGCGGTCTCGATGTAGTATTTCGTGTCGGTTTCTTCTATGTAATGCAGTACGTCCTCGCGGTTAAAGCCGCCGAAGATGGCACTGCGGAATCCACGGGTTTGCTCGTCCATTGCAGTTCCTCCCACAATAATCTTTCTTTAGTATAGCAAATTCATGAGATAAAGGCAAATAATAATTAGTAATTACTAATTCCTAACTGCTAATTACTGACTCATATATATAATATGTGTCTTGCAATCAAAAAAAGAACGTGCTATTATTATCTTAACTTGCAAAAACGAGGAAGATGCTCAATGTTAGAATTAAAAGATTTCGAGGCAGCTGCGGACCGACTGAAAAACGTCATCCACAACATTCCGCTGTCTACGTCCTGCACCTTCTCCGCCATGACCGGCGCAGAGGTTTATCTGAAGTACGAAAATCAGCAGAAGACCGGCTCTTTTAAGGTGCGCGGTGCTTACAATAAGATTATGAAGCGCTTCGCTGAGGGCGACCTGCACGCCGTTGTTGCGTCCTCTGCGGGTAACCATGCACAGGGCGTTGCCTTTGCGGCAACCGCTGCCGGTGTAAAGTCCACCATCGTTATGCCGCGTTCCGCGCCGATCGCCAAGGTTTCCGCAACCCAGGGCTACGGCGCCGAGGTTGTTCTGGCGGGCAACATTTACGATGAAGCCTATGCCAAGGCATGCGAGATCTGCGAGGAGACCGGCGCAGAGTTCATCCACCCGTTTGACGATGAGGATGTTATGGCGGGTCAGGGCACCATCGCGCTGGAAATCCTGCGCGACCTGCCGGGCGTTGACATGATCTTCGTTCCGGCCGGCGGCGGCGGACTGATCTCTGGCGTGGCTGCCTGCGCAAAGCAGATCAACCCGCGCATCCAGATCATCGGCGTACAGGCTGAGGGCGCACCGGCGATCGCAAATTCGTTCCGCACCGGTGAGCGTACTCCGTCCGATACCGTGCACACCATCGCTGACGGTATCGCTGTAAAGACCCCGGGCGAAAAGACCTTTGAGTATATCAAGAAGTATGTGGACCGCGTTGTCACGGTTTCCGATGACGAGATTGCTTCCGCTGTTCTGCTGCTGCTCGAGCGCTGCAAGCAGGTCGTTGAGACCTCCGGTGCGGCTCCGCTCGCGGCTGTACTCAACAACAAGGTGGATGTAAAGGGCAAAAAGGTCGTCTGCGTGCTGTCCGGCGGCAATATCGACGTATCCTTTATTCACAAGATTGTGGAAAAGGGCCTGATTACCCGCTGCCGTCAGCTGAAGTTCTCCGTGCTCATGCCGGATGCACCGGGCGCACTCGAGCATTTCTCGCACATCGTTGCACAGCAGAATGCCAATATCATCCTGTTCCAGCATGACCGCGTACAGACGGACCTCGAGATCGGCGAGGCGATTATCCATGTCGTCTGTGAGGTCGGCGGCGTTGACCACGCCAAGCGCCTCATCGACACCCTCACCGATGATGGCTATAAGGTGTTTACTTCGCAGATTTGATAAAAATGCAATGAAATTACAGCGTTCCGCTTGGATAGAGCGGGACGCTGTTCTTTTTTCGGAAGAATGGAGAATTGAAAATTGAAAGTGAACGTAAACCATCACATTCATTTTCCACTCTCCATTTTCAAGTACTCCTGCCTTGTATAATGCTCTGCTCTCATGGCAAGATATTATATTGACAAATAAATAACGATGTGCTATTATCTCAGCGTGATAAGGAATGAAAAAACAGGTGGACGTTTTATCGCATTATTTGCCTTAAAACGGATAGAATAATAAAACCACGCATACAGTCAATCGCAGAAAGGAAGCATTACGCTATGGCAGCACACATCAACGACGAAATGCTGAACAAAATGGACGCATACTGGCGGGCGGCAAATTATCTTGCAGCCGGTCAGCTTTACCTGCTCGACAACCCGCTCCTCAAGGAGCCGCTGAAGCCCGAGCACATCAAGAAGAAGATCGTCGGTCACTGGGGCACGGTGCCCGGTCAGAACCTGATTTACGTTCACCTGAACCGCATCATCAAGCAGTATAATCTGGATATGATCCTGCTGTCCGGTCCGGGTCACGGCGGCAATTTCTTCGTGGCGAACACCTATCTCGAGGGCACCTACAGCGAGGTTTACCCGAACATCAGCGAGGACACCGAGGGCATGAAGCGCCTGTTCAAGCAGTTCTCGTTCCCGGGCGGCATTGCCAGCCATGTTGCACCGGAGACCCCGGGCTCCATCCACGAGGGCGGTGAACTGGGTTATTCTCTGGCGCACGGCTTTGGTGCGGTGCTGGATAACCCCGATCTGATCGCAACCGTAGTTGTCGGTGACGGCGAGGCGGAGACCGGCCCGCTGGCAACCTCGTGGCACGGCAACAAGTTCCTCAATCCGGTGACGGACGGCGTTGTTCTGCCGATCCTGCATCTGAACGGCTACAAGATCTCCAACCCGACCCTGCTGTCGCGCATTCCGGAGGAGGAACTGCGAAAAATGCTCGAGGGCTGCGGCTGGAAGCCGTATTTCGTCGAGGGCGATGAGCCGATGAAGGTACACCGCGCACTGGCGGACACGCTCGACACCGTAACCGAGGAAATCCTCGCCATCCGCAAGCACGCCCGCGAGACCGGCGACACGACCCGTCCGATCTACCCGATGATCGTGCTGCGCACCCCGAAGGGCTGGACCGGCCCGAAAAACGTGGACGGCAAGCAGATCGAGGGCAGCTTCCGCGCGCATCAGGTGCCGCTGATGATGGACAGCCCGGAGCACCTGCCCATGCTCGAGCAGTGGCTGCGCAGCTACCATCCGGAGGAGCTGTTCGACGAAAACGGCAAGCTGATTCCCGAACTCAAGGCGCTGGCGCCGACCGGCGAGCACCGCATCGGCGCAAACCCGCACGCCAACGGCGGTCTGCTCATGCACCAGCTGCGCCTGCCGGATTTCCGCGATTACGGACTGAATGTTCCGGCTCCGGGCAGTGTTGAGGGTCAGGATATGATCGAGCTTGGCGCTTATGTCCGCGATGTCATCAAGCTGAACATGGACAGCCGCAACTTCCGTGTATTCGGCCCGGACGAGACCATGTCCAACCGCCTGAGCCACATTTTCGAGGTCACCGACCGCGAGTGGAACGCCGAGCGTCTGGACACCGACGAATTCCTGTCCGCAAGCGGCCGCGTGATGGACGGCATGCTGTCCGAGCACATGTGCGAGGGTTGGCTTGAGGGCTATCTGCTGACCGGCCGTCACGGCTTTTTCGCAAGCTATGAGGCGTTCATCCGCATTATCGACTCGATGGCGGCACAGCACGCCAAGTGGCTCAAGGTCTGCAACGGTCTGCCGTGGCGTCAGCCGATCGCGTCGCTCAACCTGATTCTGGCTTCCAACGTATGGCAGCAGGACCACAACGGCTTTACCCATCAGGACCCGGGTTTCCTTGACCACATCGCCAACAAAAAGGCGGATGTTGTCCGTCTGTACCTGCCGCCCGATGCAAACTGCCTGCTCAGCTGCTTCGATCACTGCATCAAGAGCCGCAACTATGTCAACGTCATCGTGGCGTCCAAGCATCCGCGTCCGCAGTGGCTGACCATGGAGCAGGCTGTGCAGCACTGCACCCAGGGCATCGGCATCTGGGAGTGGGCGTCCAACGATCAGGGCGCAGAGCCGGACGTTGTTATGGCGTGCTGCGGCGAGACGCCGACGCTCGAAACGTTGGCTGCCGTGTCCATCCTGCGGGAAGAGCTGCCCGAACTCAAGGTTCGCGTTGTCAACGTGGTTGACCTGATGAAGCTGCAGCCCGAGCGGGAACATCCGCATGGCCTGTCCGATGCCGAGTACGACATGCTGTTCACCAAGGATAAGCCGATCATCTTCGCCTTCCACGGCTACCCGACGCTCGTCCATGAGCTGACCTACCGCCGTCATAACCGCAACCTGCACGTTCGCGGCTACAGGGAGGAGGGCACCATCACCACGCCGTTTGATATGCGCGTGCAGAATGATATCGACCGCTTCCATCTCGTCAAGGATGTTCTGCTGCGCCTGCCGCAGCTGGGCAACCGCGGCGCGTACCTCTACCAGAAGATGAGCGATAAGCTGGTGCAGCATCAGCAGTATATCACCGAGTACGGTGAGGATATGCCGGAAGTTCGCGAGTGGAAATGGAAATAATGGAGAATTGAAAATGGAGAATGACCGTGAAGGGATAGTTCTCCGCAGGGCGCACATTGTGCGCCCTTTTTCTTTTGCAACGATAAATCATGTTCATACCGACAAATAACTGCACAAACATTACCGTAGGGTGCGGCAAGGCTTTCTATCACGTTAATTACTAACTTCTAATTCCTAATTACTAATTATGCTTGACATACCGTCTGGTTCATGTTATATTCTAATTGTACTAAAACACACAGTACAGTTGATACACTCTCAAATCAACAAAAGGAAAGGAGGCGCGTCAGGTGATTAAAATCGACTATCGGGATGCCCGACCCATCTATGAACAGGTGGTGGACGGCATTGAGGGACTGGCTCTGCGTGGGGCACTGCCGGCGGACACCCAGCTGCCCAGTGTACGGCAGCTTGCGATGGAACTGTCGATCAACCCGAACACAATACAGCGCGCTTACGGAGAGCTGGAACGCCGCGGTGTGATCTACGCCGCAAAAGGACGGGGAAATTTTATATCGGACAATGCAGCGGTGCTGCGTTCCCAGAGGCTTAACGAACTGGGTGAGCAGATTACCGCACTGGCCGGTCAGGCGCGTTCGCTCGGGGCGACCGAGGAACAGATGCGCGGCTGGGTAGAGAGGAAAGGAGAGAGCGGAACATGATTACGGCAACCAACGCGACTAAGCGGTTTGAGGACATCACGGCGGTCGATCACATCTGCGCGGAAGTGAAGGACGGCTCGGTCTACGGCCTGATCGGCTCGAACGGCGCAGGCAAGTCCACGTTCCTGCGCATGCTGGCAGGCATTTTGCAGCCGGATGAGGGCACGGTGCAGATCGACGGAGAGGACATTTTCGAGAACATCGGTATGAAGGAACGGTTTTTCTTCATCTCGGATGAGCAGTTCTTTTTCCCGAACAGCACGCCGAAGGAAATGAAAAACTACTACAAGCGCTTTTACAGCAAATTCGATGAAGCGCGCTACCGCAAGCTGATGAACGGCTTCGGTCTGGACGAAAACCGCAAGCTGCGGACGTTCTCCAAGGGCATGAAAAAGCAGGTTTCGGTCATCTGCGGCGTATGCAGCGGCACGGACTACTTATTCTGCGATGAGACGTTCGACGGTCTCGACCCGGTCGTTCGCCAGACGGTAAAGAGCCTGTTTGCCGAGGATGTAGCCGACAGAGGTCTGACGCCCATCATCGCCTCGCATAACCTGCGTGAGCTGGAGGACATCTGCGACCACGTCGGTCTGCTGCATCGCGGCGGCATCCTGTTCTCGCGCGATCTGGACGACATGAAGCTCGGTATGTACAAAATGCAGTGCATTTTCCCGAATCCGCTGCCGGATTCCGCTTGGGAAGGCTTTGACATTCTGCACAAGGAGCAGCGCGGCTCGCTGTACACCATCACGGCACGCGGCAGCCGCGAGGAGCTGCTCACCAGAGTGAACGCGCTGAACCCGACCTTCTGCGAAATGCTCCCGCTGACGCTAGAGGAAATCTTTATCAATGAAACGGAGGTGGCAGGCTATGATGTCAAGAAACTCCTGTTCTAAGGGTCTCGTGCGGGATTGCATGAAACGCAATCTGTGGGCCATCGTGCTGTCCACGGTGGGATTCTTTATGGCGCAGCTGCTGCCGGTGATTATGACGGCGCAGCACAGCCTGTCGGCACATAAGCAGGATCTGGTCAATCTGAGTGCGGCAGATGCTGCGGCAAGCTGGCAGGGCTATGTGGAGAGTGTCGGTGAGATGCTCGGCGGACAGAATGTGTTTGTCAAGCTGGCCGTCATTATTCTGGCGGTCACCTGCGGTGTGAGCATGTTCGCGTACCTGCACAATCGCCGCAAGGTGGATTTCTATCACAGCCTGCCGATTTCGCGCAGCCGTCTGTTTGCGGTAAACTACGCGACCGGTGCGCTGTGCGCGCTCGTGCCGTACCTCGTGCTGCATGCGCTGAGCATCGTCTGCACGTGCGCGATGGGCTTCGGTGAGGTAGTCAACGCATCGCTCATCGGCGTGATCGCGTCCAACGTCATTTTCTTCTTCCTGCTGTACGCGATGGCGGCTGTTACGACCATCCTGTGCGGCAACACGGTCATCACGCTGCTGCTCGGTCTGTGGGTGTACTTCGGACCGACGCTCGTAACCGCACTGTGGCAGGGTCTCAAGAGCATGTTCTTCCAGACCTATGTGACGGATGCCTCCATGACTTCGCTGCTGTTCTGCAACAAATTTGCACCGCTGATTCAGTATTTCGGCGTAAACGGCACGAAAATGCATAGCTGGGCAGTGGAGCCTGTCTATACGATGGATTACGCCGCCGGACTGCAGGAGTCGAGTGCTATCGGTCTGCTGATCGGCTATGCGGTTGCGGCGATCGTTATCACCGCACTGGCGCTGTTCCTGTTCCGCATCCGAAAGAGTGAGCGGGCGGGCACGGCACTGGCATTTAAGCCCGCAAAGCTGCCCGTCAAGATTATTATCTGCGTGGTTATGGGTACGGCGTTCGCTGAGATTTTCAAAATGCTGGTCTACGAATCCGAGCTGTGGTTCTGGGTCGGTCTGGTACTCGGCACGGTCATTTTCCACTGCGTGGTGGAGATTATTTATGCGTTCGACTTCCGCGCCATCTTCCGCAAGCCGCTGCAGCTGGTTATCATCCTTGCAGTGCTGTGTGCGGGTCTGCTGACCATGCAGTTCGACGTGTTCGGCTACGACAAGTGGCTGCCGGATGAGGGCAGCATTGCAGCGGCAGCGCCGATGGGTTACGTCGGTGAATCGGCACTGCTCAGTGAGCCGGAAAACATCGCGGCAGCGCGGCAGCTGGCGGCGCTCGGCGTGGAAAGCCTGAATAATACGGATGAAAATGCACAGAAGGCGTGCATCACCGTCACCTTCAAGCTGAAGAACGGCAAGGTGAAGAGCCGTTCGTATGAGCTGCCGGCCACAGACGAAGTGTTCACGCTCAAAAAGCAGATTTACCAGTCCGCAGAGTACAAGCAGAAGGCGTGGTCGCTGTTTGCGCTCGGCGAGGTCAATGAAGGTTATCACCGCAACATTGTTTTCTACACCAACGGTGACGGCTACAACGGCGTCGGCACACTCAGCGACTCGCAGAAGGCACAGGAGATCATTGACACGCTCAAGGCAGAGACGCTGACCCACACCGGTGATGCCATGCCGGTGCTGCGCATGGAATTCTCGCAGCAGAACAACGACGATTATTACAGCGAGGGTGCCGTATGCGTGACCGACAAGGACGTAAAGACGCTTGCACTCATCAAAAAGTACGCCAATATCGTTCCCAAGGCCATTAGCGCGAAAAACGTAAAGCTGATTACACTGAGCATCTATCTGCCGGATAAAGACTTCTGGCAGGGCGTGCAGGTGACCGATAGAGCAGACATCGACGCGCTGCTCAAGAATGCGGTCAACATTGACGCAATGAATCTGTACGGCAGCGATGCGATGGCGTACGGCGTTATGCAGCAGTTTACCCGCAGCGACGTATCCGTGACCTACACGGACGAAAAGGGCGATGAGTGGAACGCAAGCGCAGGCTATATCGAAGAGGATTATCCGAAGGATATCATCGAGAAATACCGTGCACAGGCCGAGAAGGACGCGGAAAACGGCGTCGAGTCTGCACAGGACGGTGATGTTGCCTATACAACGGAAGTGCCCCTCGGATGAGAAAGCGCGGTATCATCGGCACGCTGCTTCTGCTGGTGTACCTTGCAGGTGTGGGACTGTTTACCGGTCCCTCGCTGGCGCAGCTGCTCGTCGGCAGGCTGCCGCAGCCAAGGCTGGAGCTCGTTCCGTTTGCGGACATCATTTCGGTCGTGACGGACAGCGCAGCGCCCGGTCTGGGCTCGTTCGTGAACATTGCCGGAAATATCGCGCTGCTGTTTCCGCTCGGGCTGTTCCTGCCGCTGTTCTGGCGGTGGTTCGAGCGGGCAGGCCGCACCATCGGCTGGTGCTTCGGCACCTCGCTCAGCATTGAGCTGATACAGCTGGCCGCGGGCGGCGTAACCTCAGTGGATGATCTGCTGCTGAATACGCTCGGCGGTGCGCTCGGCTTCGCGGCGGCAAGGCTTCTGATGAGAGCGTGTCCCAAGCTCGCGCCGCAGGGCGAGGGAAGGGCAGAGTGGGCAGCACCGCTTGTCTGCTGGCTCGTCATCATCGCGGCAAGTACAATATCCGATCTGCTGATTCTGTGGTAGGAGACAGCGGGTCGCAGGATAGAGAGTAATATACGGAAAACAGGCACACCGAGAGGTGTGCCTGTTTTGGGGTTTATGTGATTGAAATACGAGGTAAATGCACAAAAGCCGCCCCGAAGAGCGGCTTATTGACAGTATGAAGCTGCTGATATGGAACGGTGAGGTTATCCCCACGGAATAAGGGGGTGACGCGCATGACAACAATGGAGGTACTTACGCTTCTGATGCTGCTTGCGACGGTTGTCTTCGGTATTTTGAACCTCAAGAAATAACCGCCACCTAAAAAGGCAGCGGCGTTTTCCTCAAGCTCTAAACTTGTTCGGGGAACGACCGCACCTGACACGTGAGAGCCGTTCTTATATCAGTATAATAAACGGACGCTCCGGTTTTGTCAAGTGATGAAACCGGAGCGCTTGTTTGTTGAGAGACATGGTTTTGTACCATATATCCCGTAGGGCGAACAGCGTTCGCCTAAATTGCACGTTGTCATTGATTGGTAGGGGGGCGCACACTCCGACTCGCTAAGAGCCGCCTACGGCGGTTGCTCGCTGGACGCCCACTGCGGTGGGTGTGTGCGCCCCCTACGAGGTAACGTCGCAAACGGCAATATATCGTTACAAACGGTCCGCGCTGGTAGATTTCATCATTGAACGACCGCTCTTTCCTTCGGATTGGGCGCGTGCTGACTTGGCGTTCCTTCGGATTGGGCGCGTGCCTGCCGGGATTGGCTATTGCCGCCCATGGTCGCACTGCCACACGCGTGCCGACCCGTCCGGTGGTGGATTCGCTTTGCTGCGGCAAAGCCACGCCGATTGAAACGTGCCACTGGCACGTTTCTAAGAGCCGGCTCTCGAATCCATTCCACCTGACACCAAAAGAACCGATACTCGAATGAGTATCGGTTCTTTTGGTGGAAGGTGGTGGATTCGAACCACCGAAGTCATAGACGACAGATTTACAGTCTGTTCCCTTTGGCCACTCGGGAAACCTTCCATATTCAATTACCAGCTTGATTGGAGCTGGTGGACGGACTTGAACCCCCGACCTGCTGATTACAAATCAGCTGCTCTACCAACTGAGCTACACCAGCGTTTTGTCAAGCCGTCTGTCTCAGCGACTTATATATAATAGCATGCGAAGCGCGAATTGTCAACAGCTTTTTGCAAAGTTATCGAAAATAATTGTAAAACCCTGTGCATCGCTATTACCTGTGCATCGCTATTAAGAAAAGGGCGGACACACCGATCCGCCCCTGCGTACGGATTAAACGAACACATTTTGCACCAGCACCATGTAAAGCACCGTGCCGACGCCGATGGACAGCAGGTTATTATGTTTCCAGATGTGCAGCAGCGCCGTGATGGCGATGCACAGCAGTTCGGGAATACCATGTGTACCCGTCACCCAGCCGACGTTTTTCAGGCAGTACACGACCAGCAGCGCGATGACTGCGGGCGGCAGGGTAGAGCCGAGGTATCGGATGATCGGCGGGATGGGCTTGGAGCCGTTGAACAGCAGGAACGGCGCGACGCGCGTTGCAAATGTGCAGACGGCTGCCACGGCGATCATGGCGATAGCGTATGTCGTTGTCATATCAGGCGACCTCCTTTGCCAGACGGCCGCGCATAGCGACCAGCATGACGCAGATTGCGAGCATGGCGGGCAGGATGAAATTGTCCGGCCCGAGGATGGAGAGCGACACAGCTGCCGCAGCCAGCCCCATCAGTGCGGGGATGTGGCACTTGGTGCTCTGCCACTGCTCTACGAAGATAACCGTGAACAGCGAGGTCATGGCAAAATCAATGCCGGTGGTGTCAAACGGCAGTATGCCGCCGATGATCGTGCCGAGCACGCCGCCGAGGATCCAGTAGCTATGATCCAGCATGGCGATCCAGAAGCGCATATCGCCCGCATCGATGCCCTCCGGCGTTTTGACCGAGCACAGCAGGGAATAGGTTTCGTCGGTGAGCGAAAAGATCATGTACCACTTGCGGTGTCCCATCGCATGAAAAGTCTCCAAAAAGGACAGACCGTAGAAGATATGCCGGCAGTTGAGCAGCAGTGTCATCACAGCAACGGTAACAAGGGATGCCTTGGCTGCCAGAAGCGACACAAGCAGATACTGTCCCGAGCCTGCGTAGATGGTCAGGCTGCAGAAGAAGGACCAGATCGATCCGAAGCCGATATCGCGCAGCATAACGCCGAATGCGAAACCGATGAACAGATAGCCGCACAGTACGGGTATCGTGGCGGTAAAGGCAGGACGAAGCGCCTTTTTCATGGAAATCACCTACATACTATAAGGGTAAAAGAAAAGCGCTCTGCGAACAGAGCGCTTTGGCATTTCAACGTAAACGCACAAATCGTTAAAATCAGATAGCGCGGGTAACCTTGCCGGAACGGAGGCACCGAGTACATACGTTGATATGGCGGGGAGTACCATCGACCATAGCCTTTACGCGACGAACGTTCGGCTTCCAGGTTCGATTGGAACGACGGTGAGAGTGGGAAACCTGAATACCAAAGGTCACACCCTTATTGCAAATATCGCACTTTGCCATTTTCCTGCACCTCCTTCTTTCGGGCATTGCATAGCAGATATTATATTACCACATGTATAGGATGAATGCAAGCATTTTTTTCAGAAAAAGAGAAAATTTCAAGTTTTCCTGCGGTCCATGCGGAAATCGTTGAAAATAACAGGAAAATAGGGTATAATACATCTATATCTACTTTATGTATTATACTATGTATTATACAGTAATAAAACAGCAGAGTAAAGAGGATATAGAATACCTGCCACAGCGGAAGGGAGCATTATACTTATGCAGTTAAAAGAATTCGGTGTCAGCTTGGGCGATCTGATCCATGAATTTAATTTTGAGGTCGTTTACGGTCCGGAAGGCTTTGAAAAGACCGAGATCACCAAGGACGACGTAAACCGTCCCGGTTTGCAGCTGGCAGGATTTTTTGATTATTTCGATCCGAACCGTATCCAGATCATGGGCAAGGTTGAGTCCAGTTATGTAGAGGGTCTGTCGAGCGAGGAGCGCCGCAGCCGTTTCGACCGTCTGTTCGAGACCGGCATCCCTGTGCTGCTGCTCTCGCGCAACATTGACGTATTTCCGGAGTGCCTTGCGGCTGCACAGGAGCACGGTGTGCCGATCCTCCGTACCAACGAGTTTACCTCTACCATCATGAGTGCGATCATCGCCTCCCTCAAGGTCAATCTTGCACCGCGTGTTACGCTGCACGGCGTACTCATCGAAATCTACGGCGAAGGTGTGCTTCTGCTCGGTGACTCCGGTGTCGGCAAGTCCGAGACTGCGATCGAGCTGGTAAAGCGCGGCCACCGTCTGATCGCGGACGACGCGGTTGAGATCAAGCGCGTATCCGACAAGACGCTCGTCGGTACGGCGCCGGAGGTTATCCGCCACTTTATCGAGCTGCGCGGCATCGGCATTGTTGATGTTCGCCGTATCTTCGGTGTCGGCGCGATTAAAATGACCGAAAAGGTTGAGCTTGTCATCAACCTCGAGCCGTGGGAGGACGGCAAGCAGTACGACCGTCTCGGCATGGACAGCCAGACGACCTCCATCCTCGATATCGCGGTTCCGAGCCTGACCATTCCGGTAAAGCCCGGCCGTAACCTTGCCGTTATCATCGAGGTTGCAGCGATGAATGACCGTCAGAAGAAGATGGGCTTCAACGCCGCAAAAGAACTGCAGGAGCGTATGCTCAAGCAGTACGGCAACTGATAAAAGGTAAGGCAATACCGCACCATGCAAGCGGTGCTGCCTTCAACAATTTAATAAAAGGTGGGGATCTTTATGAAAAAAGCAGCGGTATTGGTATGTATGGCGTCTGTTCTTCTTTCAGGATGCAGCGGTGCCGGTGGGGAAAAGGTGTCGCAGACGGCGGATTCCTGCGCGCAGGCGGTTGCGTCCGAGCTGGCGAAGACCGACTGGACGGCAGTCAGCACCGATGCAAACAGCGAGGACGCTGCGTATGTGATGGCGCATACGGACACGGTCGCGCTCGACAGGCTGATCGCGTTTACACTCACGTCCGATGGCGGGCCGAGTGAGGGCGCGTGCGAGGAGCTGCGGAGCCGTTTTCTGGAATCGCCGCACACTGTTCTGGCGTATCTGGTGCTGATGGGCGATCAGCCGGTATCGTCGGACGACAGCACACCGGCAGCAGAGTTCATCTGCGGGCAGATTGCCTCGGCGGATGCCGCATGGCATGACGGCTCGGAGGAGTTTGCACAGGTAATGGAATCGTGCAAAGCCGACTATCCGGAAGGACCGGCGGCAGAGCTGCTGAGCAAAATGGAGACGGCACACGAAGCCTCTCTGGAACGAAATAAATAAGGGATGCAGGCAAAAGCGTGACTTTAGCGGTCATGTCTTTTGCCTGCGTTTTCTTTTAGGGAAAACGACTAAACAGAGCGGATGTTTTTTGTTGCACTCACCAAAAGAAAACCGGGAACAAAACCACTTCCGGACCGTCTAACTGGGTATAAAAAGGAGGTAGTTATTATGATGGAGAAAAAACGAATGGCGGCATTGCTTGCAGCGGTGCTGTTCGGCATGAGCGCGATTCCCGCCGGAGCGGTGAACCTGATCGACACGGACGCGGCAGCGACCGACTCCGCCGAGCACGCGGAGCTTGATCTGTACGGCGTGCGCGCCACAGTAACCGACAGGCAGGACGGCGAGCTGACCGTCAGCACTGAAACCGCAGGCACAGTTGTGGTGCACATTGCGGAGCAGACGATCATCATGGACACGCAGACCGGTCTGCCGGCAGGCGCACAGGATATCAAAAAGGGTGACGAGGTGTACCTCTACTGCGGGGAAATGATGGCGCTGTCCGAGCCGCCGCAGGTGTATGCCAAGGCGGTTCTGGTCAATCTGTCCGACGAACACGAGCCTGCAAGCCTGCTGTCTGCCGAGCAGGTGAAGAGGAACGCGGACGGCAGTCTGATCGTGCAGGCAAGCGACGGCGGGCTGATGCTGAACATTGCACGGAATGCGTCTGTTACGCCGTTCGACACGAAAAACAAGGCAAAACTTGAGGATATCCGCATGGGAACCCGGTTTTTTGCATGGTATGATACGATTCTGGAATCCTATCCGGCACAGGCGGGCACGGACAAGGTTGTGCTGCTGCCTTCTGAGGACGATACGTTCGCCATCGTTATTGAGGGCGACATAGTCGCAGGCGAAGGCCGCATGACAAACGGCGTGGCCATGGTTCCGCTGCGCCTGACCGCCGAGCTGTGCGGCTTTACGGTCAAGTGGAATGCGAAGGACCGCACGGTACACCTCACCAACGGCACGGTGCAGACGACTGTGACCATTGGTCGGGATGAGTATTTCCGCGCAACCGCTCTGCCGGACGCGGACGGCATGAGCCGCCCGGGAGCACTCGGTGCCGCGCCCTATATCGCACAGAGCAGAACGTGGGTTCCGGCGGAGCTGTTCGGCCTGCTCGGCGAGCAGATTGAGATGCGCGGGGACGCGCTGTATCTCGGCGGGGTGCCGAATGCTTTCACCGGAGAAGCCGATGAGACGAATGCGTTTAACATCGTGTGCAAGGACAAGACACTCGACAAAGGGCGCATGGAAAACGGCGTGGCTATGGTGCCGCTCCGTGAGGTCGGCGAAGCCCTCGGCTACACCGTGACGTGGGACATAGAGAACCGTCAGGCGAAGATGAACAACGGCAAGGTTATGACGCATATAAACATCGGTGAGGATTCCTATATCCGTTCGGTGATGAACGGCGACGGCACGGAAGCACCGGTTTCGTTCGGCGCGGCGCCGTATTTCGCTGATGGCAAGACGTGGGTTCCGGCAAAGCTGTTTGAACTGCTCGGAGAACAGGTTGAAATGAAGGGGAATGTGCTGTATCTGGATTAAATGTAGCGTTCTGTCATGAAAGGAGAGGCCGCCTATGAAAAAGATTGCAGCAATGCTCCTGCTGGTGCTCCTCGCCGCAGGATGCGCAAAAACACCGGCTCAGACGGTAAAAACAGAGCAGATGCCGCAGGATTTTGCAATTTGCTTTGCGTGGTGGTATAATCTGGAGCAGAAAAACAGCATGGACACCGTGACCGGCAAACTGCAGAAGGATTTGCTGGCTGACGGAACCGCATCTGCGGAATTTCAGCCGGATGAGGAACTGCTGCAGCAGCTTTACGAACTGGTAAGCCGAGACGGCTTTCTATCAATCAGCAGGGAAATGACAGCGCAGGAATTGGCGACAGATGGCACAGCAGCCGGTGTATCGCCGAACACCTGCTATGAAATTACCGTGACGATGAACGGCAAACAGACGGTTGTCCGCGGCGACCAGACCGCGGCAGCGTACACGGACACCGATGCGGATGCGGCCTGCTTTGTGGCAGTAACGGACGAACTGCAGCAGATTGTGCGGGAACTGCCGGAATGGAAGGCGATGCCGGAATCGGACGGGGCCTATCAGTAAGAGAAAGGATGACCGCCATGAAACGAAAGTGGAAAGCCTGCCTGTGCATAGCCGCGTTCCTGCTGGCCGTGCTGCCGGTCTCCGCAAGTGCGGATATGGGCCCGAAACCGCAGATCACCATTCAGGTGCAGAATGCGCCGGACGGCGATTACTACGTTGACCTGCTCATTCCGGGCGAGATACCCGAGCGCTGCATCGACAATATCGAGTGGAATCATATCGACCGCGCGTCTCTGCCGCTGGATGCGCTGGAGCGCGACCGCATGGACGGCTGGCACTATGCCATGCTGGACGGCACACAACCGCCTCTGTTTTACAAGCATCCGGACAAGAACACGTTTGTGTTCAGCTATTTCGGCACGCCGGACACGTTTCGGATTGCGATTTATGATGATTCTCAGCAGAAAGTAAACTTTTCTGAGGTGATGAAGCGTACACAGCTGCAGCAGGTATTCACCTGTGACTTTGCGGATAATACGGTAAAAACCGGAAATCCGCTGCTGACATATCTCAAACAGTTCGCGTCCTCGCTGCTGCCGACGCTGCTGATAGAGGGAATCCTGTTGCTGCCGTTCGGCTTCTGGGACAGGCGCAACGCAAAGCTGTTCTTCGTCGTCAACATCGGCACACAGCTGCTGCTCACGGTCGTAACGGCGGCCTGCATGTGGATTGGCATGCCGTTCTATCGGTATCTGGTGTTTGCGCCGCTTGAGCTTGTGATTTGGATCATCGAGGCCGTTATTTACCGCAAACGGCTGCAAACCCGGCGGGAAACGGCTCATCCGATCGTTTACGCGCTGTGCGCCAACGCACTGAGCGCAGCCGCAACTTTGTTCAGCGTGCACATGATATTTCCGTGGGTTTGAGTGAAAAGAACCTGTCAATCGACAGGTTCTTTTGCGTATTTCGGCATTTTGTGGTATGCTATACGGAGCAAAGGAGGCGAGCGGCCGTGTCAGCCAAAGCATACTATCATCTGCCCGGATTGTTTGAATTTTACGAGTTTTACCGCGCATTTCTGCCGTTATACCGCGCAAATCGTGACTGGTTTTATGACTGGTGTGAGATTGGGTCCATTTACGGCGCACCGGCGGACTGCCTCTGGGGAGGCGGACGAGCGGGGTTCGGTGAGTGCGGCGCACGCGAAGCGCTGGCTCTGGCGCAGGAATACGGCATTTCCGCACGGCTGACATTCAGCAATTCGCTTCTGCGCGAGGAACACCTGTCCGACCGCAAATGCAATGCACTCTGCGAGCTGTTTTCGCAGGCAAACGGCGTGCAGAACGGCGTAATCGTGCATTCCGAGCTGCTGACCGACTACCTGCGGACGCGGTATCCGGCGCTGTACCTCGTGTCGTCTACGACCAAGGTGCTGACCGATTTTGAAGATTTCCGGCGCGAGCTGGACAGGGAAGAATTTCGGTATGTCGTGCCGGATTTTCGATTGAATAAACGGTTTGAGGAATTAAACGCCTTGTCGCAGGTGCACAAAGATAAGGTGGAATTTTTGTGCAATGAGTGCTGCTGGTTCGGATGCAGTGACCGTAAGCAATGCTACGAGGTTGTCAGCCGCAAAAATCTCGGCGAGGACTGCGAGCACCGGTGTAAAGCACCGGAGGCACAGAGCGGCTATCGGTTCTCCAGGGCGATGGAAAATCCGGGGTTCATCGGCGTTGATGCTGTTCTGCGGACGTATCTGCCAATGGGATTTTCGCAGTTCAAGATTGAAGGCAGGGGACTGGGCAGCGCGCTGATCCTCGAGTTTTTGCTGTATTATATGACAAAACCGGCGTATCAGCTGCGCGTGAGAGAAGAAATTTATCTGGATAATATGTTAGACCTGTTTTAACGCATAAGAAAAGAACCTGTCGTAAGACAGGTTCTTTCAGTCTGTCAAAAAAGTATTATTTTAATTTTTACGCTTCGTGCGGCAGCACGCATAAAATAGAATTTGCGGAGCAAATTCATAAAAAGTCGGGGCGTGTACCTGACTTTTTATACAAGGGAAGAAAAAATGTGCCCGCAGGGCGCGGTTTTTCTTCAGTATTCGCTCGAAAGCGTGGTTTCGAGCGAGAGGCTGTCGAAAAACGGAGTTTTTCGACAGCCTCAAAGAACCTGCCGTAAGACAGGTTCTTTTTCGCATAAGCAAGCAGAAATTACTTGTTCTTATTCTTGATGTACTCGTCCATCGCAGCCGCAGCGCGCTTGCCTGCGCC